>NZ_JBBOWX010000001.1:3112500-3421875 GCF_038007285.1 Sporosarcina sp. FSL K6-3457 | reverse complement strand
TTTTTCAATACCAGCTAAAGAACGTATGGTTGCTGAATTGACAGCTTCGATTTTAGGAGACAAGGTGACGGGAATGAAAAAATCTCGTCAAGCCTATGGGAAACTGATTGAGGTACTTACGGAAGAAGAGCTGCGACAATTGCAAGAGTTGCTCGGCACTAGATCAGGGCAGGAAATGACAGCGGCAATTTTGGACGACTTAGTTGGAGAAGTGACGGGATTTAGGACCTCTTATTTCAAGACAGCTATGCAAGATGAAACAATGGATAAGCCGTTTCTTTTCGAAGATCCTCGTGAAATTCAAATAGATGGGACGAGTCAGGCGGATATTGGTATCATTTTGAAAGATGGAAAAACACTTTATCCAGCAAAGACTATTTTAAGTCTTGCAGGCTATTCTGTTACAACGAACGAACAGTCCATTTATATTGAAAGTGAGAGCAGACAGTTTAGATTCCCGAAAAAAGAGTTGTTCTACGTGTATAATGAACGGAAATTTGATGTTACAATGATGCCGTTTGAGGAGTTTGCAGGCGAAATTTACTTCGAAGAAAATTGGTTTAAACGATTATTCCTACTCAATATTGAGAAGACGGCAGATACCATTAATATTGTGAATTTGTCAGCGCTAGTAGAGGAGGCTATGAACAATTGAGGATTGTTGCAGGGACAATGAAAGGCATTCCATTGAAGTCATTAGCAGGTACGGACACTCGCCCAACATCTGACAAAGTTAAAGAATCAATCTTTAATAGGATTGGGCCTTACTTTGATGGGGGAGTGGCTGTTGAACTATTTGGCGGTAGTGGTTCTCTTTCCCTCGAGGCGTTGTCGAGGGGAGTGGATGAGGCATTCGTTTTCGAAAAAAATGTTAAAGCGTGTGCCATTATTAAGGCCAATGCGGAAAAATGTCGATTCACGGAACAGTTACATATTCAGCGGGCAGATGCGCGTAATGCGGTTAGCGTCTTGCAGGCGACTCAGAAAAAAGCTAAGCTACTTTTTCTC
Organism: Sporosarcina sp. FSL K6-3457; assembly: GCF_038007285.1. Lineage (GTDB taxonomy): Bacteria > Bacillota > Bacilli > Bacillales_A > Planococcaceae > Sporosarcina. The sequence goes on along the minus strand of NZ_JBBOWX010000001.1, from coordinate 3,420,867 downwards.
GATCCTCCTTACGCAGAAACAGCATTTTACGAGTTGGCAAGGGACTTCGCGGAGGCAGGTTTGCTGACGGACAATGCTGCAATTGTCTGTGAGCACGACAAGCAATTTGTATTACCGGAATCATACGGTCAGTATCACAAAATTAAAAGTTCAGTGTATGGAAATATCGCTGTATCTATTTATGAGAAATGAGGTTTCGTTAATGTCTAAAATTGCGGTTGTGCCGGGAAGTTTCGATCCATTGACAAATGGGCATCTTGATATTATCAAGCGAGCGGCGCGAGTGTTTGACGAAGTGAATGTCGTCGTGATGAATAATTCAGCAAAGAATTCGCTTTTCACCGCTGAAGAGCGAATAGAACTGATTCGAGTTGTCACAGCTTCGATTCCGAATGTGAAAGTTGAGGCATCAGCTGGGCTGATGATTGATTATGCGAAAAGTATTGGTGCAACGGCTGTTGTTCGTGGTCTGCGGGCTGTTACAGACTTTGAATATGAAATGCAAATTACGTCTATGAACCGTGTGCTTGATGAAAGTATCGAAACGTTCTTCATTATGACGAATAATCAGTATTCATTTTTGAGCTCAAGCATTGTCAAAGAAGTGGCGAAGTATGGTGGTGCTATTTCTGAGCTAGTACCAAAGCAAGTGGAAGAAGCGTTGAAAAAGAAATTTGAGGCGTGAAAAATGGTTATGGTGAAAGTGGCTTTTCACCATAACCATTTTTATCTTTATTCAGCAGATGATTTTGACACAATTACGCCGAGGCGTAATTGATTTAAAAAATCAAAAAAAAGATAATGGGAACGAAAATGACGCTCCATATTCGTCCAATGACATAAGGGGACATTGGGATATTGCCGGTTTTTGCAATGATAAAAACCTGCAGATGGATGCTGAGTCCGTTAAGGGAAATAATTGCCGCGATTAGAAAAGGGAATATGGCGAGACTATAAAAATGGTCCGTTGCCGATTTAACGCCTGATGTCATTTCCAAAAAGGATAGGGCGAATGTTTGTGCAATACCTGTATCGACTGAAAATGCAGTCGTTCCAATGGTTGACAGCACCGTTCCAAGTGAGGAAAAGAAAATAACGGTTGTTGCGACAAGAATGATAATCGTTGAACTTTCTTTAATGGCATCAAGTAATGGCATTCCAACATCTTTTTTTATAGATTGTACAGGAAGGATATCAGTATCATTGGTGCGAAGAAGGAATAACAAGGCGACCAAAAAAAATAAGATATTTGCGATATGGATGGCCGCAAGTAATTTCCAGCCTGCACTAATGTTTCCGAAAAGTTCTGTGCCAACGAAACCGATAATGAACATCGGTCCTGGTGCATGGCATGCTGCGAGCAATAAGCCGCTTTGTTGCCGTGATAATTCACCGTTTTTCATCATTTCTGTCACAGTAACGGCTCCGACGGGAAAACCTCCAAATGACCCAAGTACGTAAGCTTTTATATAGCGACGCCATTGAGAGATTTTTTGCGTACGGGCAGGTATTTTTAATAGCCATTGTGTCAATATGATATAAGGCAGTAAATAGGGAAGCAATGCCTGGATGAAGAGCTGTGCGCCGGCTACTGCACCGTCATGTGCAATGCCAGGTTGCCAGATAAACAGAATGATGAGTCCCCAAATGACGGCGATATTTATAGTATATGTTAGGCGTGTATGTACTTCTTTTTCCACGCACCCTGCTCCTTTCAGTGACTGGTTCAAAAACTACAAAAACCAGTAGACTATTTTTGTCAGTCATTTTTTTCGATGTTACACTTATATATATGTTAAGAAAGTACAGGCTATTAACGGAGGTGCACCTAAATTGAGAAAGAAAAGACTTGGTCTGATGGGCGTAGTGCTTGTCATTTTGGCTATTTTACTTGTTTACCCGATGGACACGTATATATCGCAACCGGGTGGAGCGTATAATTTAGAGCCGCTTGTTGAAGTGGTGGATGGGGATCAGGATGATCAAGGAACGTTCAGTCTCATGACGATTTCTGTTGCGAAGGCAACGCCATTTTCTTATACGTTGGCGAAGTTATCGGATGAGAAGAAAATCCTGCCCGCTAATAAAGTGAGAAGAGATGGAGAAGATGATACAGAATACAATATCCGACAGAAGAGAATGATGTCTGGCTCACAGTTTAACGCCATTACTGTTGCATTTGACAAAGCAAAACTGCCTGTTGATATAAAATTTAATGGAATTTTTGTCATGATGGTACTTGATGAAGGTGCAGCGGCTGGTGTGCTGGAGGCGGGCGATCGAATTCATGCAGTAGACGGAGTTCTTCTTGAAGAATCTGGCCAGTTTTTTACATTGATGGGCGAGAAAAAGCTTGGAGATGAAGTGTTGCTGTCCGTGGAAAGGGACGATAAACTACGGGATATCACCATTACTTTGAAAGAGATTCCAGGCAGTGAAGGTCGTGCGGGACTTGGTGTCCAATTCGAAGAGGATCGAGAACTGACAACGAATCCTAAAGTTGATTTTCAAACTTCGAATATCGGAGGTCCTTCCGCGGGTTTAATGTTCACACTTGAGATTATGAATCAGCTACTCGATGAAGACTTAACAAAAGGTTATAATATCGCCGGAACTGGAGAAATGTTGGAGGATGGGACTGTTGGACGTATTGGTGGTGCTGATTTTAAAGTCATTGCCGCGTCACGCAAAGGTATAGAAATTTTCTTTGCACCAGCCGATGATTTGCCGGAGGAAGTAAGGGAGAAAAATCCAGGAATCCTCACCAACTATGAAGAAGCTGTAAAAACAGCTGAAAAAATAGGCACGACTATGAAAATCGTGCCGGTGAAAACGATTGATGATGCATTGGATTATTTAGCAGGATTAGAAGAAAAATAATCTGATTTCACTTGATTATAATCGGGTGTGTATCGTAATCGGCACCGATATGGCACCGGGAAGTCCCGTTGCTGATGCCAAGCGCATACATATCCGATGCATGGATATCGAATGTTAAAGAAGGATTTGAAAAGGCTGCTGCCTTGCTAATAACAGGCAGCTTGAGCCTTTTTTTATGTTCATTCAAATAAAGTCTTCCAGCTTGTGTCATCCCGAGCAATCGCAGGTAGGAAGGGCTTGTCATGTTCCTACGCATAGCAGATGTGAAGCCGGTAAAAATATGTGTCAGCATACGTTGGATACGTGTCCAGGTGTACCTTTTGGATTTGACTTCACTCATGAAGCCTTCAAATGTCTCGTGAGTGGCTGCTGCGCGGTACAGCAGGTTCTCGATGCCCTCTGTGATGTCGGCAATCGTCCTCAGGCGTTCAGGTCCTTCACGCAAAATGGTGAAACGTAGCTGTGGATAGAAAGATGCCCAATGCCCGAATGACTGCTGTGTGGACTGCCAGTCAAGGAGCACTTCTCGTGTTATATGTGGGATGAAATCTGTAACAGCTGCTAAGGTGTTTAATTCAAAAAAGGACTTTCTAATTCCCGTAGCGCTTGCAATTTGATTGCCAATAATTGCATCCTCATGATATTGCGCAACAATACGAGGAATTGTTGTGGCGGTCATTGTTGACTGAATGGCAAGAGCCGATTCCATATAATGAAAGCCTAATATATTATTAGGTTTTGACAAATCAGCAAGCGTTCCTTCAATTGCTGAAGACTTGGTAGCTGCTATATAGGCTTCGTTTAAAGCTTTTGGATAGCTAAGTCCTCGGCTGACGGCTTCTTTTACAGTTTGCTCATAGCTAGTGCCAGTTTGTTGAATGAGTTGAAGGCTTCTTTCAAGTGGTCCAATCTCTCCGTCCTCACTGCCGAAGCAAAAAGCACTGCACTGTGCAGCATCTAGTAGCTGGATAGCGCCCTTCGCGAAGATTGGGGCAGTTGCAGTGGCAAATGCGTAAGGAAGCTCAAAAACGATGTCAACGCCGTTAGCCAAGGCTGCCTTCGTCCGTGCCCACTTATCAATAAATGCGGGTTCTCCGCGTTGCAGGAAGTTGCCACTCATGACGGCAATGACAACATCTGCTCCGGTGATATTTTTTGCTTGTCGTGCATGATGTAAATGTCCGTTGTGGAACGGATTATATTCGACAACAATTCCTGTTGCTTTCAAAGTTGTCACTCCTTTGCTACAATGTATTGTAATTATACCTATGCGGTTGATGAAGTGACAAGAAAATATCTTGACATCCCTTTTCACCCATTATATAATCAACATTGTTGTCTTGAGGTGATAGACATGAAATGGTCAATCCATCAATTACAGAAATACAGGCAAGGTGCGATGCCGCTTGACGAAGCTGTCGACCTTGAATCCGTTAAAATACGGAATCCGGAAATCCGGAATATTACGCCTGTCCGCGTGACCGGAAGTTGTACAATCGGTTCTAAGAAATTGACCTGCCGATTCCGGCTTGAAGGTACAATGACATTGCCTTGTTCCCGTACATGGGAAGATGTAGAGTTACCGTTTGTCATCGAAGCTGATGAACAATTTAGCTGGGATGAAACGATTCTCGCGGCAGACGATGAAATCCATCCCGTAGTGGGAGAGACTATCGATCTGACCCCTGTCTTTGAGGAGCTCGTCCTCCTTGAAGTGCCACTTCAGATTTTCAGCCCTAATGCTGATGACATGAAAGAAGCTAAAGGACAAGGCTGGTCATATACAACCGACGAGGCGTACAATGCCAAACTCCGTGAGGAAATGGCAACGAAAGTGGATCCAAGACTTGCCGGTTTGGCAAAATTCTTTGAATCCAAGGACGAATAAGGCGAACGTAAGGAGGTGCCCCAGATGGCTGTACCAAAAAGAAGAACATCCAAAACAGTTAAAAACAAGCGCCGTACGCATTATAAATTGCAAGTACCGGGAATGACTACTTGTACTAACTGTGGCGAAATTAAATTGGCTCACCGCATTTGTAAATCATGCGGTCAATACAAAGGAAAAGAAGTAATAGGCGAATAATAGATTGGCCTATGAAGGTCACCGTGAGACCATGGCTCACGGTGACCTTTTTTTGTACATAGAAATGCGGAGTCGGAGCTAGGCATAAAAATGAAATGTGAGGGAATAGACATGTCTTACAACATTCAGATTGAAAACAGCATCGCCACATTTACGATTGATCGACCTGAAATGCGCAACGCGGTGAATGGGGCAGTTATGGAAGGGCTTGAACAATTTCTGGAACAAATTGAGGACAATTCAGCTATTGCCTTCGCAGTCATTACGGGTGCGGGTGACCGAGCGTTTTGTTCGGGAGGAGATTTAGCTGAATTTCATGGCTTTCGCACGGCTGAAGAAGCGTTTCCGATGCTAAGCAAAATGGCTGGTTTGTTGTATCGAGTGGCGACGTTACCGATGCCTGTGATTGCTGTCGTTAATGGTGCTGCGGTTGGTGGGGGCTGTGAAATCGCCACAGCCTGTGATTACCGACTTGTTTCATCGAGCACGAAAGCGGGATTCATCCAGGGAACGTTGGCAATTACAACGGGATGGGGTGGTGCGACGCTGCTGTTTGAAAAAGACGGGAAGCATGATCGTGTGTTCCGCCTGCTATCAGAAGCAGAAATCCATACGGCGGATCAGCTGTTGGCTGCTGGCTGGGCTACAGAGCTCTATGAAGGTAGCGCGGAAGAAGGGTTGAAGAATTTTCTAGCTAAAATGTCTAGGGTTCATCCATCGGTTCACCGTGCTTATAAGACGGTAGCGATTCGAAAGTGGACGGCTGATTTCATGCGAGACCGCATGCTCGAAGAAGCGCGTCAATGCTCTCTCCTATGGGAAAGTGAAGCACATCATGAGGCGGTAGACCAGTTTTTATCGAAAAAATAAGTAGAGGACCGTTTTGCAAGGTGAGTGACTACCTTGTGAAACGGTTTTTTCCTGTTAATGAAGCGGCTGGCGAGCTGGAGTCGCAGGTAAACGTGGGAAGTCGCTGGTAAATCATTAAAGCCATCAGGCAAAGTCCTTCGAAAAGATGTTTTTTTCAGACAGGGGTTGAAAACGGTTTCATTTATCGTTTACACTAAAGGAGGAAGGGAAGTTCACGTTCACAAGTTGGGGGATGATTATATGCATAAAGTGTTGATTGCGAATCGTGGGGAGATTGCGCTTAGGATCATCAAAACTTGTCAGCGTCTTGGCATTCAAACGGTTGCGATCCATTCGGAAGCGGATGTGGATATGCCATTCGTCAAGGAGGCAGATGAGGCGTTTTTGCTAGGGCCTGCACAAGTTCAACAATCGTATTTAAAAGCGGATGATATTATTGATATTGCCGTTCGTGTAGGAGTAGACGCGATTCATCCGGGGTATGGATTGCTGTCTGAGAATGCGGAATTTGTACGTAAAGTCCAGCAGGCAGGTATGATTTTCATTGGGCCTGACGCGGATACAATCGATAAAATGGGGGATAAGATTGGTTCGCGTGTGACGATGCAAGCGGCTGGGGTGCCGGTTGTTCCTGGAACTGATGAAGGGATTGCCACTTTGGAAGAAGCGGTGCAAGCCGCGGTAAATATAGGCTATCCAATTATGTTGAAAGCGAGTGCGGGTGGTGGAGGAATTGGCATGGTCCGCTGTGAAAGTGAGCAAGCGCTCAGTCAGCACTTCGAATCTGTCAAAACTCGTGCTAAAGCCTATTTTGGCGATGATGTTGTTTTTCTCGAAAAGTTCATTGCGAACGCACGTCATATTGAAGTGCAGATTTTTGGGGACAATCAAGGCAATGTCGTCCATTTGTTCGAGCGTAATTGTTCGGTACAGCGTCGCAACCAGAAAGTGATTGAGGAATCACCTTCGCCGTGCTTGCCGGAAGAAACAAGGCAACGTCTATTTCAAGCGGCAGTCGATGCAGCGCAGGCAGTTGGTTATAAAAATGCAGGGACAGTCGAATTTATTGTCGATGACAACAATCATATCTATTTTCTTGAAATGAATACACGACTTCAGGTCGAACATCCAGTAACAGAATTAGTGGTGGGCTACGACCTTGTTGAATGGCAAATTGAAGTCGCGAAGGGTAATGAGTTGCCGGTGAAAAATCAGCAGGCTATTCAGTCAAATGGTCACGCCATTGAATATCGTATCTATGCAGAAGATCCGGTCAAATTCATGCCATCACCGGGGACTATTGGGAAACTCGACTGGGGAGATGCAACGGGTATCCGAATTGATGCTGGATACGTCGAAGGTGGTAAAGTGACACCGTTTTACGATCCATTAATTGCGAAGGTTATTGTGCATGCTGCGACTCGGGCTGAAGCGATACAGCAATCACAGGTGTTTCTCGCACAAGTAGATATTCAAGGTTTGAAAACAAATATACCGTTATTTACTGAATTCCTACCATCTGAGGAATTCGGAACAGGTGACTATTCAACGGCAGCGCTACCGACTTGGCTCGAACGACAAAAGGAGGAAAAAAACAATGACTGAAGTAAAAGCAACGATGGCAGGTACCGTATTTACGGTCAATGTAGCAGTAGGTGAAGAAGTGGCGGCAGGGCAAGTTGTGCTTGTGTTGGAATCTATGAAAATGGAAATACCGATTGAAGCAGAAACAGCTGGAAAAGTAGCAGCTATTAACGTGCAAGTCGGCGATTTCGTGAACGAAGAAGATGTTTTGGCCACAATCGAAGCGTAAGGGGAAATGGGAGGGGGTCCTGGAATGACTACGTATAATGAAAAATTGGAAGCAAAACTACAGGGGATTTTTGCAGGAGGTCATCCAAAATATCATGACAAATTGACAGAGCAGCATAAGCTTTTTGTCCGTGATCGGCTGGCATTACTGTTTGATGATGGGGAATACACAGAAGACGGTCGATTTGCGAACTGTGAAGCAGGCGATTTGCCGGCCGATGGTGTTGTCACTGCAATGGGGAAAGTGGGTGGCCAAACGGTTTGTGTTATGGCGAATGATTCGACGGTGAAAGCGGGTTCTTGGGGAGCGCGTACTGTTGAGAAAATCATACGTATTCAGGAAATTGCAGAGAAAAATCGAGTACCGATGCTCTATCTCGTTGATTCAGCAGGTGCTCGTATTACGGACCAACTGGATATGTTTCCGAATCGCCGGGGGGCAGGCAAGATATTTCACAATCAAGTGAGGTTATCTGGGTTCATCCCACAAATTTGTATTTTGTTCGGTCCTTCTGCTGCAGGTGGTGCGTATATCCCAGCGTTTTGCGATATTGTCATCATGGTAGACGGTAATGCGTCGATGTATTTAGGCTCGCCGCGTATGGCTGAGAAAGTCATTGGGGAAAAAGTGACGCTTGAGGAAATGGGCGGCGCGCGTATGCATTGTTCGGTCAGTGGCTGTGGAGATGTCCTAGCTGCAAACGAACAAGAGGCCATTGCAGAAGCCCAGCGTTACCTGACGTACTTCCCGGCGAACTTTACGGAGCAACCTGCACTGCGAGGTGTCGTGGAGGCGAAAGCTGGCAGGACGCTTGAAGCAATCATTCCTGAAAATCAAAATGCGCCATTCGATATGTATGAAGCGATCGATGCGTTGATTGACGAGGGCAGTTTCTTCGATGTGAAAAAATTATTTGCACCTGAATTAATTACTGGCTTTGCGCGTATCGAAGGGCAAACGGTTGGTATTGTAGCTAATCAGCCGAAAGTGAAAGGGGGCGTGTTGTTCGTTGACTCAGCCGACAAAGCGACGAAATTCATTACACTGTGTGATGCGTTTTCGATTCCGCTGTTATTTTTAGCGGATGTACCAGGCTTCATGATTGGAACGAAAGTGGAGCGTGCAGGTATTATTCGTCATGGAGCGAAGCTGATTATGGCAATGAGTTCCGCGACAGTACCGAAAATTTCTGTCATCGTTCGTAAAGCGTACGGCGCAGGGCTCTATGCGATGGCAGGGCCGGCGTTCGAGCCAGATGTCTGCATTGCCCTACCGACTGCTCAAATTGCTGTCATGGGACCAGAAGCAGCCGTCAATGCCGTCTATTCGAATAAAATAGAAGCGATTGAAGATCCAAAAGAACGGCTGTCATTTGTCCAAGAGAAGCATCAGGAATATAAAGAAGAGATTGATATTTATAAGTTAGCGTCTGAGCTAATTATTGATGAAATTGTCGCACCTTCAAGCTTGAGAGGGGTATTGGCAAATAGATTCCGGTTGTATAGCACAAAAAATATTCCGCAACCACCGAGAAAACACCCAGTATATCCTGTATAATCGAATGAAAGAGATAAAGGTCCGCCGGCATACAGGTGGACCTTTTCGATTAGAGGTGGAAAAGATGAATGTCGTCATTGCGGGAGCGGGTTCAATTGGTCTGCTACTCGGGTCGTTTTTAGCTGAAGCGGGGGTAGCTGTGACTTTCTACGTCAGACGGGAAGAACAGGCACAACTGATTCGGGAAAAAGGAATACAGCGTATCAACCAGGACGGGACAACGAGTATGTACGATGTAGGGGCAATGACAGATATTAGAGCGTTAGCGCCTACTGCGTTGTGGATTGTTGCGGTCAAATATGCTGGTTTAGGTGACCTCCTTTCAGACATGGAGCAAGCAACTATAGAGAATCCCGTGCTATTTATCCAAAATGGTATTGGTCATATAGAGTTAGTGAATAACACGGCAATGCCTCACGTTGCATTCGCCACAGTAGAACATGGGGCTCGCCGAGTAGATGATCGGACCGTTAGCCATAATGGAGTTGGTATGCTAACCATTGCTCCGACCCGTGGAGATAAACGCCTATTTGACAAGCTTGGACGAGCTCATTCAGCTCTGTTTCCAGTAAGTTTTCACGTAGATGCTGAACAAATCCTAATGCGCAAAGTGCTCATCAACTGTATGATTAATCCTTTGACGGCTATTTTAAAAGTGAAAAATGGTGAGCTTTTGACAAACACCCATTGTCGTACACTTTTCGATACATTATATGCTGAATTGATGGCTGCTTTTCCGGAAATACAGTCAATTCTTCCCAATGAGGCCGTGGTAGGTGTTTGCGAAAAAACAGCAAGTAACCAGTCGTCGATGTTGGCAGATTGTTTAGCGGGTCGTCCGATGGAAATTGAAACAATTGTCACCGCGGTTATTCGCAAAGCGAACGAACGTCAACGGACATTACCGCTCTTAGCGATGCTTGAAACGATGCTCTATGCTGTAAATCGGACAGGAGGGGAAGTATGAATGGGATAACTTCAACGTTTTTCGGGGGAGTCATTCTGTTTCCCTTCATCGTCACCGTTTTATTTCTTATCATTATGAGAAGGATGGGCAAGGCGCCGGCATCGGTCATTGGGCTGGCGGCAGATGTAACAACCCCATTTCTATTCTTAACGGTGTATGTGGCCTCCCGTACAATTATTGGGGAAGGAACGGGCGTCTATATCATAGGAGCCGCCATTATAATTGCCATTGCCCGTATCGTTATGGAAAGGGTTAAGGTCAAAGAATTTCAAATCGCTCCTCTATTAAGGAAAACATGGCGCTTGTATTTCCTTGTCTTAACAGTAGGCTACATCCTTCTGTTGCTTGGTGGCGTCATTGCGAAAGTGATTGACTATATAACTTAATTGTCTGTTGCCTAAGCGTTTATTTTTCAATCCTATCGCTTGGAATGCTATACTCTGTTCATACTTAAAGTGACAAAGGGGCATGAGTAATGGAATTGGAAGTTTTAGCATTGCAGGGAACTAATAAAGTGATGCAAGCGTATAAAGAAGATAAAGAATTTTTACATACGTTTTTCGATTATGGTAATGAAGGAAGTTCTTATCCAGCAAGGGTAGCAGAACTTGCGGGCCGTTCATTTGAAAGACGTCAACTCGCGGAAATAATCCGCGTATTCATGGAGCCTTTTGGCATATCTGCAAACGCGGATAAGCACATCAAAGAGCTAGCGGAAAACGCAGTTGCCGTTGTTGGTGGGCAACAGGCAGGCGTTTTAACGGGGCCTTTATATTCCGTACACAAAGCAATAACAGTCATTTTACTCGCGAAAAAGCAGCGAGCGTCATTGGGTATTCCTGTCGTACCGGTATTTTGGGTTGCAGGTGAAGACCATGATTTGAATGAAATTAATCACACCTACACAGAACTAAATGGACGTGCGGTAAAACAGCAATATGCTGAAAAGTTCGTCTTGAAGTTGATGGCTTCAGACGCTGCTTACGACCGGGAGCAAATGGCTTCCTTCGTTAAAGATATTTTTGGCAAATTTGGGGAAACAGCTTATACGAAAGATTTGTTAGACGGAGTGCTGGAGGCTGTACAACAGGAAAAGACGTTCACTCAATTTTTCGTCCGGCTGATGAATGGCCTATTCCAGGAGGAAGGTTTATTGTTCATCGATTCCGCCTTTAAACCGTTACGCCGACTTGAAACGGATTACTTTATTCAACTAATTGAGGAGTCCGAACAGCTTGCTGAGAAAATTACGAGCAAAGAAGAACTGTTTGCTACGCAAGGATTTGGGTCTCCGATTGGTGCTGAAATGAATGCAGCCAACTTATTTTATGTTCATGAAACAGGGCGTGTCCTACTGTCTAGAAAAGACGGTTATTTCGTCAATGACAGTTCCGGTCTTCGTTTTACGACGGTAGAAATGCTGGAAATCGCTAAGGAACAACCGTGGCTCCTCAGCAATAACGTAGCAACGAGACCAATTATGCAAGATTTGGTGTTCCCGGTATTGGCTTTCGTTGGTGGTCCGGGAGAAATCGCCTACTGGGCAGTCTTGAAAGAAGCATTCCATCATCTAGGTTTGAAAATGCCGATTATCGTACCGCGGATATCTATCACGCTAGTGACGCCACAAGTGAAGCAGGCATTGGAAAAAAAATCCTTCACGATTGAAGACGTCATGTCTGGACAGGTGTTTACTGCACGAGAGCAATTTGTTGAAGAGTTACGCGATGAGGAGTTTAACGCTACTTTAGATGAAACAGAAAAGATGCTGAGTAGTCAGTATGAAAAAATTGCACAGTTATCAGAGCAACAGGGGCCAACGATGCAGGAGTTATTGCAAAAAAATCTGCTGTTCCATACGAAGCAATTGGCGTATTTAAAAGCGAAAGCAGAAGACGCACTATTATTGAAGCATGATGCTGCACTTCGTACGTTTGGTTTGCTAGAAGGTGAATTATTCCCAGAAGGTGCGTTACAGGAGCGGCTCTATGCACCTTATGCCTATTTGAATAATTACGGACCAACTCTTATTCAGGATCTACTTCAATTGCCTTTTGAAATAGACGGTACTCATCAAGTCGTTTATCTATGAGAATAGACCTATTTAAAACTCTTGCTCACATCATTGTGTGGGCGAGAGTTTTTTTGCGATTAAAATTGGCCTGTTTTCATGTATCATTTTGTCTATAAAACACTTATTAACTTTTTGTTATCTGAATAATCTCATTGAAACAAGTACTATTGACACATTTTTATCTAAATGAGCATGAATGATGGGAAACAGGTGGAGGAATGTGGAGGGATGTGGTACATTTATTTCATATAGTGGGGTGAAGAGTATGTTCATGGGCGAATATCAGCATACTATCGATACAAAAGGTCGCCTGATTGTTCCTTCGAAATTTAGGGAGCATCTCGGTGATGGCTTTGTGCTGACTCGTGGCTTGGACAATTGTCTTTTTGGTTACCCTATGAATGAATGGAAGCGTCTTGAAGAAAAATTAAAGGCGCTGCCGGTTACGAAAAAAGATGCACGTGCATTTACTCGTTTTTTCTTCTCCGGTGCAACGGAGGTTGAACTGGACAAGCAGGGTCGCATCAATATTCCGGCGTCTTTGCTGCAATACGCAAAAGTTGAAAAAGATTGTGTCGTCCTCGGTGTTTCGGGGAGGATTGAAATTTGGGCAAAGCCATTATGGGATGCTTATTACGATGAGTCCGAACAATCCTTCAATGACATCGCAGAAAATATTATTGATTTTGATTTCTAATAACAGAAAACAACTAGGTTTTAAAACAACAATCAAAAGAAAGTGGGCGGTTTCAATGTTTAACCACACTACAGTATTACTTCACGAAGCCGTCGAAGGTCTGGATATAAAAAGTGATGGAATTTATGTCGACTGTACGCTCGGAGGAGCTGGTCACAGTAAGGAAATTGCGAAGAAATTATCACCGCAAGGTAGGCTGATTTGTTTTGACCAGGATACAACGGCGATTGAAGTTGCCAAAGAACGGTTGAAGGATTATCTTCCTCAAGTGACATTTGTCCATTCGAATTTTAGAAACTTAAAATCCGAATTGGCTAAAATTGGAGTCCAATCTGTTGATGGAATCCTTTATGATTTAGGAGTGTCCTCTCCACAGCTTGATACGCCAGAACGCGGATTTAGTTATAATCACGACGCTCCGCTTGATATGCGCATGGATATGGATGCACCGTTAACAGCGTATGACGTTGTCAATGACTGGTCATACGAGGATCTTGTACGGATCTTTTTCCGCTACGGTGAAGAGAAGTTCTCGAAAAGCATTGTGCGTAAAATTGAGGCGGCGCGTGAACAAGCCCCAATCCGTACAACTGCTGAACTAGCTGAGCTCATTAAGACGGGGATTCCTGCGGCGAAGAGACGAACAGGTGGGCACCCAGCGAAAAGGGTGTTCCAAGCAATCCGAATTGCGGTGAATGATGAGCTTGGAGCGGCTGAGGAATCATTAGTCGATGCGATTACATTGTTAAATCCCGGAGGACGGATTAGTGTCATTACGTTCCATTCACTGGAGGATCGACTTTGTAAAACGATTTTTAAAGAAGCCTCATCCTACCCGGATTTACCACCAAACTTGCCGGTTATACCAGAGGGCATGGAACCAATATTGAAATTGGTGACGAGAAAACCAATTATACCGGATGATAAAGAGATAGAAGAGAATAAGCGTGCTAGATCTGCAAAACTTAGGATTGCTGAGAAAAGGTGAAGGGGGAAATTGGTAAATGGCACTAGAACAGAGAAAATATCAAACGTCATATGTACGTGAGCTTGAAGTACCGGAAGTACCGAAAAAGCAACCGCAAATACGTCCAGCACGAAAAGTCTTTTCTGTCGGAGAGAATTTCCTGTTCGTGCTATTTGCAGCATCCCTAGTTCTTTTTTCAACAATGATTTTACATACACAAGCCCAAATTAATGAGACAAACATAGAATTACACAAAATAGAAAAAGATATTGCAGAAACAACGAAACAAAACACGGAGTTAGCTATTCAAATGAAAGAAAAATCCACATATGAACGGATATGGGAGAAAGCAAAGGAGCTCGGTTTGAACCCGAATGACAACAACGTAAAGGTCGTGCCAGGACGATGAAAAAGAAATTTCGATTTCAATGGGGAGCCTTTCTGATGTTTATGCTTTACGGAGGGCTCTTTTTCCTTTTGTTCGGAAGAATGGTTTTCATTCAAGCGACGGGGCAAGCGGAAGGCAGGGCTATGGCGGCGCTTGCAGAAGCGAAATACGCGAGAGAATCGGTATTGAAAGCGGATCGTGGAACGATTGTTGATCGTAATGGAGCATTGATTGCTGCGGATACATTGAGCTATAAGCTGCTTATCATATTGGATGAAAAAGCAAGTAAAGGCTCCAAAAAGCCGCGCCATGTTTTGAAAGAAAACTTTGGGGCTACAGCTGAAGTGCTGGCGAACTATATCCCGCTTGAAAAAGAGGAGATTTTGTCCAAGTTGAATGAGTACTCCGATTGGGAAAGATACCAATTGGAATTAGGAAAAGCAGGACGAGATATTAATCATGAAACGGTCCTTGCGATTCGGGAGGAACTTGAGGAGAAGGAGCTATCCGGTGGTATCCTTTTCTTGGAGGATCAAAAACGGTTTTATCCAAATGGCATTTTCGCTTCACATTTAATTGGTTTCGCCATGAGAGAAGAAGATGCCGATGGAAATTTGTCTACGGTTGGGAAAATGGGGCTGGAGGCAACGTATGATAAAGAGCTGACGGGAACGGACGGCAAAGTAAATTTCCAGTCAGACGGATGGGGTTTCAAATTACCGAAAGCAGAAGAAATAGTAACCCCGGCTCAGGATGGCTTTGATATTCAACTGACTATCGATAAAACAATTCAAAGTTTTGTAGAAGATGCGATGACTCGAGTGGAAAGTGAATATTCACCTAGTAAAATGCTAGTTGTTGTTGCAAATCCAAAGACAGGTGAAATACTGGCAATGAGCCAGCGACCTTCTTTTCATTCGGCTACGCGTGAAGGAATTACAGAATACTTGAACGCCGCGCTTGAAACGACCATTGAACCGGGGTCAACGCTGAAAATGTTTACATTAGCGGCGGCGATAGAAGAGAAAAAATGGGACCCAAACGCCTATTTCCGATCGGGTCAATACACGATTTACGATAAAACCATTGGAGATGTTAACAATCGTAAAGGGTGGGGAACAATCACCTATTTAGAAGGATTCCAAAGATCGTCCAACGTTGCTATGGCATATTTACTGGAACGACTAGGAGATAAGACGTTCATAGACTATATTCGTAAATTTGGTTTTGGAGAAAAGACTGGAATTGATTTGCCGAATGAGGCATCAGGGGTCATTTTGGATACGTATCCTTCCGAAAGACTGACAACTTCCTATGGACAAGGTTCGACTGTAACGGCAATGCAGATGATCCAAGCTGCGACAGCGATTGCAAACAATGGTGTCATGATGAAGCCTTATGTAATTGACCAAATTACAGATCCTAACACAGGAGAATTGGTAAAGGACCAACAACCCGAAGAACATGACAGTCCAATATCGGCGGCTACGGCTAAAGGAGTAAGGGAAGTTCTAGCTTCGACGATTACAGGCGAAAAAGGGACAGGGAAGAAGTTTGCGCTGAATGGCTATACCATCGGAGGGAAGACGGGAACTGCTGAGATACCAGGGCCAAATGGAAAGTATTTAAGCGGCGGTAGCAATTACCTCTACTCCTTCCTCGGCATGGCACCTGTAGAAGATCCGCAGTTATTGACGTATGTTTACGTGCAGCAACCGAAACTACCTAGCGGAAAAACGGGTTCCGATCCGGTTGCGGAACTGTTTACTTCTATTATGGAAAGTAGTTTAAGGTATATGAATATTGTCCCGAACGGGGAAGATGTTATCGATGCAGCAGTTGTGCGTGAAGCAGTTGGTCAGGATTCAGCTGACATGATTACAAAGCTGAAGCAAGACGGATTCAATCCAGTTGTCGTTGGTGAGGGAGGGCGAATTGAACGCCAATATCCTCAAGCGGGCACAAAGCTTGCAGAAGGGTCAGTCATTCTGCTACAAACGAAGGGGTCGACATCATTGCCTGATTTTACAGGATGGTCCAAAAAAATGGTGCTGTCTTTTAAAATGTTATCTGGGCTTGATATCCGCATCAACGGGGATGGCTATGTAACGGAGCAAAGCTTGTCAATGGGAACAGTTATTGGACTCAATGAGCCGGTTGTTCTTCAATTGCAATCACCTGCAGATATTTATAAACCGCTAGAAGAAGACGCCGAAGAAGAGAGTATTATGGGTGGCTAATGAATAGCAATCCGCAACGTATCATACGCTGATAGAAAAACGAGAGGTGTAGGCGCTGCGGACTTTTATAGGTTTACAATCTAAAAAGAGATTACGAGCTACCTTTGTTATTTTTGTTATCCTACTTGCAATGCTCGTAGGCAAGCTGTTCCACGTACAAATTATCAAACATGATTTACTGAAAGAGCGTGCAGAGGCGAACTGGGATCGTGAAATTCCATTTGGAGGTATGCGCGGGGATATTGAGGATCGCAATGGCAATCTGATTGTAGGTAGCAAGCTAGCGCCAACACTCTATTTTATGCCCTCCCAAAATAATGATGTAGCAAGTGCAGCAACAACGCTTGCAGCTATTCTTAAAGTAGATGCAGGTAAGCTAACTGAGAAAATGTCAGAAAAAGCGTATATGGTTAAATTGGCACCAGAGGGGAAAAACATTACAAAAGAGCAGGCGGATGAGATTGCGCATTTGCAAATTGACGGCTTGTACACGGGTGTCGATTTTGTTAGGGAATATCCAAATGGTGAGCTGTTATCGAGATTGATAGGATTTACGGGCTATGACAGTAATGGTTTGGCAGGTATCGAATATGCTTATGATCAAATTTTGCAAGGAACGGGTGACAAAATTCGTTTGTACACAGATGCCGTAGGAATCCCGTTGCCACATGTCGACGATGGTTTCAAAATCGGTAACAAAGGTGCAAATATCGGGTTGACCATTGATTTGGCTATGCAAAAGGTTGTGGAGCGAGAATTGTCACAGGCGATGGAAAAATATGATGCGACTCAAGCGCTTGCGATTATCATGAACCCAAAAACAGGTGAATTGTTATCACTCGCTTCAGTACCGACATTTGACCCGGCACACTATCAAAATGTGGACCCAAGTATTTATAATCGAAATTTACCCGTTTGGATGACGTTTGAGCCCGGATCGACATTTAAAATTATTACGCTTGCCGCAGGACTTGAAGAAAAGGTGATTGATCTTGAGCATGATCATTTTTATGATCCCGGCTATGTAATGATCGGCAAGGCAAGACTACGCTGTTGGAAAAGGGAAGGACATAAGGATCAAACATTTCTAGAAGTCGTCGAAAATTCCTGCAACCCTGGATTTGTGGAAATCGGCCAGCGTTTGGGCCCCGAAAAACTGAGTAACTATATCCGAGACTTCGGTTTCGGGCAATCGACGGGATCAGGAATTGCTGGGGAAGCGAAAGGGATTCTTTTTTCAGAAAAAAATTTCGGCCCAGTAGAACAAGCAACAACGGCGTTTGGTCAAGGGATTTCAGTAACACCCATTCAACAAGTGCAAGCTGTCGCAGCGGCGATAAATGGTGGTTATCTATATCGTCCGTATATTGTCAAGGAAATAACGGATGATAAAGGCAAGACACTCCAATCATTTGTACCTGACATGCAACGTCGCGTAATTAGTGATGAAACTTCTAAGCAAGTGCGAGAAGCGCTTGAATCGGTCGTTGCCAAAGGTTCCGGTGGTAAAGCTTTTGTCGATGGACTTCGTGTTGGTGGGAAAACAGGGACTGCACAAAAGGTTGTTGATGGTAATTATAAAGATGGCGATTATATTGTATCGTTCATTGGTTTTGCCCCGGTTGATGATCCTGAATTACTCGTCTATGTTGCGATTGACAGTCCGAAAAACTCCGTCCAATTTGGCGGTGTCATTGCGGCTCCAATTGTTGGTCGTATTATGGAAGAGATAGCTCCGCTGGCAGGTATTACGAAGCGACAAGGGCAAATTGAGAAATTATATAAATACGGTGATGAAATGACTCACCGAGTTCCCGATCTGACGGGGATGACAAAAAAGGGGATTACGAGTCAGTTGTATACGTATCGTCTTGAATGGCATGGTTCTGGAGACAAAGTAAAATACCAGTTACCCGTTGCTGACACATTGATAACAGTTGATGATGTGATTCATCTATATACAGAATAAACTATCGCATAAAATTTCCGAATGAGGAGTCTGAAGTTGTCTATTAAAGGCCGCTTCAGAAGATAGAAGGAGAAAAAGCATGACACTCACTACAATATTGATGGCCATTGCCGTCGCATTCATAATTTCAGCACTATTGGGGTATTTTATCGTCCCGGCCCTCAGAAGATTGAAGTTTGGGCAAAGCATCCGTGAGGAAGGGCCTAAAAGCCATCTGAAAAAAGCGGGTACGCCTACGATGGGTGGACTAATCTTCATTGGCTCAATCATTCTGTCAACACTTAGCCTTTCATACATATACGATGTATTGACGACGCAGACGATCGTGCTGTTACTCGTTTTTGTCGGTTTTGGACTCATTGGTTTCCTAGATGATTTCATCATCGTCGTGTTGAAAAGGAACTTGGGGCTGACATCTATTCAAAAGCTAATTGGCCAGATTATTGTTGCGGTCATTGCATTCTTCCTTCTGAAGCTAGGACCTTTTGACACGGCAGTCCAAATTCCATTCACTAGTTTTGAAATAGAACTTGGCGTATTCTACGTGGCATTTCTTATTTTCTGGCTTGTTGGTTTCTCCAATGCTGTTAACTTGGCAGATGGGGTAGATGGGCTTGTTGCTGGATCATCCTCGATTGCTTTCGCTGCATTTGGTGTGCTTGCATGGATTTTTGGCCAGCATGATATCGCGTTATTTGCTTTTGTTGTCACGGGGGCAATGCTTGGCTTCCTTATTTTTAATGTCAAGCCGGCCAAAGTATTTATGGGAGATACGGGATCATTGGCGCTAGGTGGAGCACTCGCCATGTTATCTGTATTAATCAAACAGGAATTTCTGCTACTCGTCATTGGAATTGTCTATGTCATTGAAACGTTATCCGTCATTATTCAAGTGATTAGTTTCAAGACGACAGGGAAGCGTGTTTTCAAAATGAGCCCGATTCACCATCATTTTGAATTATCGGGCTGGTCAGAATGGAAAATCGTCATTGTTTTTTGGGGAATTGCCTTGTTAGCGGCCATTATCCCTGTCTTGCTGGAGGTGATGTAAGTGAAAAATGTAGAGCAATTTAGCGGGATGAAAGTACTGGTCTTAGGTCTTGCAAAAAGTGGTTATGCCGCATCCAAGCTACTGCATTCGCTTGGAGCATATGTCGTGGTGAATGATGCTTCGCCAGCAGAAGGTAATGAAGAAGCCGCCGCGTTACGCTTGGATGGGATTCAAGTGATTTGTGGCGGTCACCCTACAGGTATTCTCGATGAAGGCTTTGATGTTGTGGTGAAAAATCCAGGGATTCCTTATAGCAATCCTGTTGTTGCCGAAGCCCTTCAGAAAAATATTCCCGTATGGACAGAGATTGAACTGGCGTCTAGGATTAGTGAGGCCCCCATTATTGCGATTACAGGATCCAATGGAAAAACAACGACGACAACATTGCTGTACCATATGCTTAATATTGGTGGACAGCAGCCGTTAATTGCAGGAAACATTGGAACTGTCTCCTGTACGGTTGCTGAACAAGCGACAAAAGATCAGATAATCGTACTTGAGGCCTCATCGTTTCAATTGATGGGAACGGAGACATTTCGTCCGCATATGGCGATTTGGACGAATTTGTATGATGCACATCTCGATTATCATGGGTCACCCGAAGCGTATGCGAAAGCAAAATCGGCCATCACAACAAACCAAACGCAAGAGGATTATGTCATTTATAATGATGACCAACCAGAGCTTCGCCAATATGCGCTTCGTTCTTCGGCTGCAAAAGTTCCTTTTTCCCTTATGGGTAGGAAAGAACAAGGGATATCGGCAGATGAGGAGCAAATTTATTGGAACGGGGAACCATACGTGAAGCGTTCCGTCATCAAGTTGCCTGGTCAGCATAATCTTGAAAATATTCTTGCGGCGACTGCAGCTGCTATCCTTTTAGGTTGTGACAAAACAACAATCGAAAATGTCCTTAGTTCTTTTACAGGCGTCAGGCATCGGATGCAGTTTGTCAAAGAACTAAAAGGCCGTAAGTTTTACAATGATTCGAAAGCAACGAATACATTGGCAACGAAAAGTGCTTTAGCGGCGTTTAACGTGCCGACGATTCTTCTTGCAGGTGGACTGGATCGCGGTCAATCATTTGAAGAATTAAGGCCCTATATGGCCAATGTAAAAGTAGTTGTTGCACTTGGAGAGACTGCTGAGAACTTTGCAACTTTCGCCACCTCATGTGGGATTGAAAAAATCATACGGGCTGAAGACGTCAAGGATGCTGTACAGAAAGCCTATCCACTATCTGGGGAAGGGGATATTATTTTGTTGTCGCCAGCCTGTGCAAGCTGGGATCAGTACTCAAGCTTTGAAGCACGAGGTGACCAGTTCATAGAAGCAGTTATGCAGCTGCACTGATTGAGTACTGATTTTAAGGTTAACTATTTAGAAGTTGCCTAAACGATCTAGCAAATTTGTGGAAGGATGCGTTCACTGGAAGGTAAGTTAAGAACGTTATTTATCATTTCTGCCGTGGCGCTGTCATTCATAGGATTGGCTTTTGTCCATTCAGCGGGTTCGTATTGGGGAGCTGTCCATTATGCGGATTCTTCGCCATTCATCGTGAAACAAGCCATTTATATGGCGGTGTCCATTGGCATTGCCATTGTCATTATGAAAAGCCCATTGACATCAAGCCCTAAAATGTGGACTATCTTCTATTTTACAACGGTCCTGCTACTTGTTGCGGTTCTTATACCGGGTATTGGAGCGATGAGGAATGGATCTCAAAGTTGGATTGCCTTTGGCCCATTTAGTATACAGCCAGCCGAATTTATAAAGGTTGCGCTCATTGGCAAGCTGGCATGTAGCATGAATAATACGAATGGAAAAGGTGTTTTCCGTTTTCGCCATTTTGGATTAATTCTTCTGCCAGCAGGGTTAATCATGCTACAACCGGATTTGGGCTCCGCTGTTATTATGATTGTCTCTGCTTTTGTCATTTTGTTCGTTGCAGGTTATCCACTAAAGTTTTTTGTATTTCTTGGTGCTGGAGGAATTGCGGCTTTTATCGCGCTAATTGCTGCAGCACCGTATCGCTTGGCGCGTATCAAATCTTATATCGATCCTTGGAGTGATCCGCGTGGAGCTGGTTTTCAAGGGATTCAGTCGCTGTTTGCTATTGCGCCTGGTGGATTGGTCGGGCATGGCTACGGTAATAGCCGTCAGAAGTATTTGTATTTGCCAGAGCCACAAAACGACTTTATCTTTTCGATTATTGCGGAAGAATTGGGATTCATTGGGGCAACGGTGGTTTTACTGCTATTTGCTACGCTATTGGTGACGACTTTTGGTATTGCGATTCGGACGAAAGGACGTTACGCATTTCTTATGGTGGCTGGTATGGGTTCGATGATACTATTTCAGACATTTTTGAATGTCGGCGTCGTATCTGGATTGTTGCCTGTCACAGGTGTTACATTGCCATTTATAAGCTATGGAGGCTCATCGTTGATGACGACGTGGATGGCAGCTGGAACCATTATGCATTTTACAATCGCTAGAAAATCAAGTTGAGCCTCCGGTGTAATCGATCTTGAGAAAGGGGGAGCCAAAATGGACAAAGTCATTGATATCGAAGAGCGAATTCCTTCTATGCGGGAGAAGCGTCGCAGGAAGACGAACAAAAAATTCCTGTTCATGTTGACTGTGTTTGTTGTGGCGCTCCTTGCTATCCTCTACTT
Source organism: Sporosarcina sp. FSL K6-3457 (assembly GCF_038007285.1). GTDB lineage: Bacteria > Bacillota > Bacilli > Bacillales_A > Planococcaceae > Sporosarcina. The sequence continues at coordinate 3,398,630 of NZ_JBBOWX010000001.1, read as the reverse complement.
CCAATCGCCGCTTAGTAAAATAGGGGAAATTAGTGTGAGCGGCGCAGTTTTACATGAGCCAGCGTTTTACGAAGAACAGAGTGGTCTAACAGCGGACAATCCTTTATGGAGTTTCAGGACTGAAAAAATTGAAGAAACACTGGCAGCCGTTAGTGGTGTCGAGCATGTCGTGGTTTCACGCAAGTGGTTGCGAAATATTGAAATTGTCATCTCAGAATGGGAAACAGTCGCTTATATCGAAGAGGCTGGACAATACAGCTTGCTATTGGAAAATGGTGAGACATTTCCAACTGGGCTATTGCCATTGGAAGTGGAAGCACCTATCCTCAATAACTTTGGTAACGAAGACAGCCTGAAACGGATTTCGGATCAGTTATTAAAGATGGAGGCCGATGTCTATCAACTCGTATCTGAAATCATTTTAGAGGAGATAGAGGACGACGCGGATAGTATTACAGTTTATATGGATGATGGATTCGAGGTTCGGGCAATTATTTCAACGTTTGCAGAAAAGATGGAATTTTATCCGGAAATTACTGCACAATTGAAAGGGTATGAAAAAGGTATCATCGATATGGAAGTAGGTACATTCTTTGTTCCGTTCAGTAAAGTGTATGGACTTGTAGAAGAGGAGGCTGATCCAGTTGACGAAGAAAATGAATGATGAGTATCGAAAAAGGGGAAGGCATATTCTTTTTTCTGTCGTCTTTCTCGTCCTTGGTTTCATCCTTGCATTTTCCTACCGGACACTCGGGATGCGTGATGATACGGATAACATTCAATCTGCATCATTCTTAAACGAAGAAAAGTATCGAGAAGATTTGATAAGTCAACAAGAGCGCAATAAGGAGCTAACCGATGAAATCGCCGCCAAGCAGGAAGAGATACGTGAGTATGAGCGTTCCTTTTCTACGAGGGAGGAAGATCATGCCGGTCTCGTTGAAGAGGCACAAGACCTTCGCTTGCTGCTTGGTGTAATCCCTGCTGTCGGCCAAGGTGTCAAGATTACGCTAAAAGATGCTGATTATGATCCGGTTGAACATAATCCGAATGATTATATTGTTCATGAAAGCCATATTTTTCGGGTCATTAATGAACTCAAAATCTCCGGTGCACAAGGATTAGCGATAAACGGTCAGAGAATAACATCAAATTCCTATATTAAATGTACAGGACCTGTTATAACGGTTGACGGGCGAACTTTTCCAGCTCCGTTTGTGATTGAGGCGATAGGAGATATGGATGTCCTTTCCTCCGCGTTGTATTTAAAGGGCGGTGTCATTGACAGCCTCACTCGGGATAATATTGTCGTGACGACGGAGCAACTAAAGGAACTTCACCTATCTGCACTACGGACTGAAAGTTGAATCAATAAGGAAGGATGTAGTTCAATCCTTCCCCAAGGAAGGATTGAATAATGGCTTGAGGGGGTTGGACGGATGAAAAAAGTTATACATTGGAGATTCACGTTAATCTTACTAATTGTCGGGTTTATGACAGCCGTCCAATACAATTCAATGAAAAGCCCGGAGCAACGTGATACGCGAGATGTTTGGACGATTCGTCATGAGTTATCAACCGAAAAGCAGCTGCACTCCGAAATGCTGTCAGAGATACGTGAGCTTGACAAAACTATCCACACATATAAATCATTAAATGATGAAAATACAGGGAAAGCTCTTACTGAAACAGTGGACAAGCTTTATCGGCAGGCAGGTATGACAGATGTTGAAGGGCCAGGCATCATTATCGAGGTGCGCCCTTCTGCGGAAAGTATTGCGTTTGGCTTGCCAATTACTGATATTTCTCCAGATTTGCTTACCCGTTTCGTCAATGAAGTGAATCGTTACAAAGGGTTCACGCTTGAAATTGATGGTAAACGATTTACAACGTTAAGCTCAATAAGGGATATAAATGGCATTACGACTGTCAATGGATTGAATGTGTCAACTCCTCCTTTCTCTATGAAAATTATCTCTCCTTCCTTGAAGGAAAGTGAGAAAATGTACAATTATTTAGCATCATCACCCATCCATGATGATTTTTATCTGGATAATCTTCTTCTTGACATTAGAAAACCAGGAGCGCCAATTGAGATTCGTGGTTTTCCGGAGAAATTCTACAACCAATTTTTGGAGGAAATGCCGAAAGGGGAATGACTATGTGGTTGCCTTTGCTCGGGTTGACACTCGGGGTTTCACTTGGTTTATTATCGGACATACAAATACCCCAAATATATAGCAATTACTTATCAATCGCTGTCCTTGCTGCACTTGATACATTATTCGGAGGTGTCAGGGCTTATTTACAGCAGGTATACGATGACAAGGTGTTTGTATCCGGATTCTTCTTTAACATCGTCCTAGCAGCCGCCCTGGCCTTTCTAGGGGTACATTTAGGAGTCGATTTGTATTTGGCGGCAGTTTTTGCATTCGGTGTTCGGTTATTTCAAAATATAGCAGTTATTAGACGGATTTTACTAACGAAATGGGTGGAGCGCGGCAAACAAGCTCATACAAATGCGCCAGAATAAAAGGATTTGGACAAGAGATGTCGAAAATATTTAGACAATGTACTTGTAATGCAATAGAATAGGATATAAGTATTTTGTAAGCGTTATGTAAGAGTTGCTATGGGAGGTGCTAGTTTGAGTCAATCAGAATTATATGTATCACTTGATATAGGTTCTTCAACAGTTAAGGTGTTAATCGGCGAAGTGGATGGTGGGTCTCTGCACGTGATTGGTGTCGGTAATGTCCAGTCTGCTGGAATCCGAAAAGGGACAATCATCGATATAGATGCAACTGTCCAATCAATCCGTAAGGCAGTTGACCAAGCGGAGCGAATGATTGGGATGCAAATTCGCGAGGTGATTCTTGGTATACCTGCAAATGGCATTTTATTGCAGGACGTGAAGGGCGTTGTAGCAGTCAATTCAGAAAATCGTGAAATTACGGATGACGACTTGGAACGGGTTATGAAATCCGCGCAAGTAATGTCTGTTCCGCCAGAGCGAGAAATTGTTAATATCATTCCGAAACAATTTATTGTTGACGACTATGATGAAATTACGGATCCACGTGGCATGATTGGTGTCCGTCTCGAAATGGATGGAACACTCATCACGACATCGAAAACACTTGTGCACAATATTTTACGTTGTGTAGAGCGTGCGGGTCTTGTCATACGTGAAATTTACTTGCAGCCATTAGCGGCGGGTACATTTGCTTTGACGGATGACGAAAAGAATCATGGGACGGCATTCATCGATATCGGTGGAGGTTCTACAACGATTGCGATATTTGGAGAAAATCGTTTTATGGCAACAGCGGTTATCCCTGTGGGTGGCGACCATATTACAAAAGATTTATCAATCATTTTAAAAACGCCAACGGAACAAGCTAGGAAAATTAAACATCAATATGGCCATGCCTTTTCTGATGATGCTTCCGATGATGAATTATTTGAGGTACCTGTCATTGGCGCAGATTCAAAGGATCAGTATAGCCAACGATACATATCGGAGATTATAGGTGTCCGGCTAGAGGAGCTTTTTGATCTCATCCTAGAGGAGTTTTACCGGATGGGCATACGTGATTTACCAGGCGGTGTCGTACTGACTGGTGGGATAACGAAGCTAGACGGTATTTTGCAATTGGCAAGACATGTGCTGAAAACGAGAGTGCGTATCCATACACCAGAATATATCGGTGTACGTGAACCGATGTATACGACAGCGGTAGGGCTGATACGCTATGCACATATGCAAGATACCTATTTTGGTCATGAGCCAGCCTCAGAGCCAGTAACAGCGATGGATCATCAGCATGCACCAGCGCCAAGTAACAAGAAAAAGCCGGTTGAACGCAATCAGGAAAAGAGACCGGGTATACTAGATAAGGCAAAGAAAGTTTTCGATAATTTCTTTGAATAAGTAGAATGATAGATAATTTAGTGGCTAGGCGAAATAGATGAGGAGGAGAGAAGATGCTGGAATTTGATACAAATGTCGACGCACTTGCGGTTATCAAGGTAATCGGTGTTGGCGGCGGTGGGAATAATGCTGTAAATCGAATGATTGAACATGGTGTACGAGGTGTAGAGTTCATAGCAGTGAACACGGACGCACAAGCTCTCAACCTATCAAGTGCTGAAGTGAAATTACAAATTGGTGGTAAATTGACACGCGGGCTTGGAGCAGGTGCGAATCCAGAAGTCGGTAAAAAGGCTGCTGAAGAAAGTAAGGAGCAGCTTGAAGAAGCGCTACGCGGGGCAGATATGGTATTTGTCACTGCAGGTATGGGCGGGGGAACTGGAACGGGTGCCGCTCCGGTCATCGCACAAATTGCCAAAGACCTTGGCGCACTGACAGTCGGAGTTGTGACAAGACCGTTTACATTTGAAGGACGGAAACGTTCTACACAGGCAATCGGCGGTATTACTGCAATGAAGGAATCTGTCGATACGCTAATTGTTATTCCAAATGATAAATTACTAGAAATTGTTGATAAAAACACACCGATGCTAGAAGCATTCCGCGAAGCGGATAATGTTCTGCGTCAAGGGGTACAAGGGATTTCAGATTTGATTGCCGTACCGGGTCTTATCAACCTTGACTTTGCTGACGTGAAAACAATCATGTCCAATAAAGGATCTGCATTGATGGGGATTGGCATGTCAACGGGTGAAAATCGAGCAGCAGAAGCAGCGAAAAAGGCGATTTCAAGCCCATTACTTGAAACGTCTATTGACGGTGCAAAAGGTGTATTGATGAATATTACGGGCGGTTCAAACTTGAGTCTATTCGAAGTGCAGGAAGCGGCAGATATTGTTGCCTCTGCATCAGATGAAGATGTCAATATGATCTTCGGTTCTGTCATCAATGATGATTTGAAAGATGAAATTATTGTTACGGTTATTGCAACCGGATTTAGTGAGGCACAGCTAATGCCGGCACGTCCTGCAAGAAGCTCAGGTTTTGGTTCAAGCCGTTCACAAGCTGAACAGCCATCTGCCCAACAACCGCCTGTTCGCGAGCGTAGGGAAGAAGCGCCACAGTTCCAACAACCGGAACCAATGCGTCAGCAACAGAGCAATCAGCAAGATGATACGCTCGATATTCCAACGTTTTTACGTAATCGTCGTCGATAATTTGTATGAATGTTCGTTACCGCACTATTCTATATGTGATGAGTGTTTTTTAACTATGAAAAAGCCGCCCTACGGTCAATGTATTGACTTGTAGGGCGGCTTTTTGTATTTACTTATTTAGCAAGCCACTCTTGTTGTTGCGCATCTAACATATAATCATGAGTTGTAGAAGCCTCTGCAATTTCTTCAAATGCCCAATGCTGTTCGTTCACATCTGAGAAATGGAGTGCATCTAAGCCGTATAAAGGACCACGGTCAAACATACGGTTGATCATTTTTACTGCATGTGCACGTGTCAAATGAGCTTGTGGTTTGAATGTACCGTCTTCGAAGCCTGTAATGATTCCAGCTTCACGGTTTGCTTCAATCGCATACTGCGCCCAATGATTTTTCGTGTCTGTAAAGCTAAGTGGAACCTCTGTTACGTCTAACTTCTTGTAGTTCGCAACGACCGCAGCCATTTGAGCGCGCGTCATGTTAGCACCACCATTGAAGTACCCATGTTCGTCACCATTCATAATGCCTAATTGTTTCAAGTAGGCAATCGCACCAGCACCGTCTGCATCGACAGCTACATCTTTAAATGGTGCTACTTGTACTGTTGTTTCGCCATCTACATAGCCAAGATTGCGTGCAATCATCAGTGCAACTTGTTTACGTGTGACGTCCTGGTTCGGTTTGAATGTACCATCTTCAAAGCCTTTAATATACGCTTCGTGAGAGAGTAGTACTTCTTCTTTTTTCCCAACATTGATGATAGTGAACGTACTGAACTTGCTAACGCTAATGCGTAGGCCAAGCGTATTGTCCGGCATTGTGACGACTTCGCCAAAGACAACCTTTCTTTCACCATCCGTATGTTCGATGAAAACAGCTAGCTGTTTAAGAAAAGCTTCTCTTTCTGTCGGATCTGTCGGATCTGTTGGTAATGTCACATCGCGTAGTGGCAATGTAATGAGTACAGGGCGACTAGAAAGATTTGTTTCAATTGTCATCGGTCTTGCAACGACAGTGATATCATCATTTTGCATCACGTCACGAACGACTTGTTGTGCCTTGGCACGAATTTTAATCGCTTCACGTGCGTTAGCATCTTTAACCGGCACTAAACGGAAATAGAAATCATCCTCAATGCCATCCATAGATGTTTGTGGAATCGTTATCCATACGTTATTTGTGAAAATTTCAAGATCAATGCCATTCGCTTGTAGCAGTGCGATGGATTGTTTTGGAATGTCCACAGTAACTTGTGTTACTTCATCCGCCACATCAGGAATGATAATACGTGCAACTGTATTACCGATTTCGATTGCTTTGTTGACAGCATCTCTTGCATTGCTTAGTGTCAAAATAACCCGATCGTTGACATCCCCATTTGTTTCTCTTGTGCGTTCAATCGTGACTGGTGTTTTTTCGATTGGATGGTCTCCATCGATGACGAGATCAACCAGTATTGTTTCTTTCTTAGGTCCTTCTGGTGTTGGAGTCGGTGTAGGTGTGCTAGTTGAACCGTCTGAACCGCCACCACCGCCATTTCCACCTGTGTAAGGTACCAATGCATTTCGCGCTTCAATGAGTGAAGCAAGTGCAGCGTCTACTTGCTGCTGTGTTGCATTTGGATCAGCCAGTACATTTTTAGCATTCGTTAAGGCATTTTGGAATGCGTTCCAGCTGCCTGTTGTGTAATTGCTTTCTGTTAAGTTGTTTGAACGATCTACTTGCGCTTGTAATTTAGATTTGTCTACTGTTGATACATCAATAGGAACTAAATTGTTCTGTGCTTGTTGTAATGCTCGCAGCGCATCGTCAACTTGTTGCTGTGTCGCATCTGGATTATTGAGTACATTTTCAGCAGCTGTTAACGCATCTTTGAATTTGTTCCAGCTATCTGGTGTGTACTGATCTTCTGTTAATCCATTTGCGCCGTCTGCTTGTGCTTGTAGTTTTGACTTGTCTACTGCTGGAGTACCAACAGGGACTAATTTGTTTTGTGCATCTTGTAATGCATCGAGTGCATTGTCAACTTGCTGCTGTGTTGCATCTGGATCATTGAGTACATTTTCAGCGGCTATTAACGCATTTTTGAATGTGTTCCAGCTATCTGGTGTGTACTGATCTTCTGTTAATCCGTTTGCACCGTCTGCTTGTGCCTGCAGTTTCGATTTGTCTACTGCTGGTGCAACAGGAGCAGGGACTAATTTATCCTGTGCGTCTTTCAATGCATCAAGTGCATCATCGACTTGTTGCTGTGTCGCATTAGGATCTTTTAGTACATTTTCTGCATCTGTTAAAGCATCTTTGAATGTGTTCCAGCTGTCTGGTGTGTACTCGTCTTCTGATAATCCATTTGCTTCATCTGCTTGATCTTCCAGTAGCGATTTGTCTACTGTCGGAGCCGGCGGTGTTGTTGGCCTTTGTTTTAATGCTTTATGTGCATCTTCTAAGTCTTGTAATGCTTTATTGACTTCTGCTTGTGTAGCATTTGGATCATTGAGGACATCTTCAGCTTTTTGTATAGCTGTTTCAAATGGACCCCATGTAGCTGATGTGTAAGAAGACTTATTCAAATCTTTGACATCATCATATTTTGTTTCTAAAGGTACTTTGTCGACAGTTGGCGTCGTTGTAAACGTCCAATTGCCATCCGTATCTTTTGTTGCTGTTATCTCTTTGTCGCCATCTTTGAATGTGAACTCTTCCACGTCGTCTGGAACTGTAAACTCATCTGTTCCATTATGCGTAATGCCTTCAGGTGAAATATTTCCTACTTGCTCACTTTCATAAGGAACATTTACTGTACTTGTGAATGTCCATTCACCTGTTGTAGGATTTTTTGTTGCTTTCTTTTCTTTGTCGCCATCTTTGAATGTGAACTCAGTTACATCCGATGGCACTTCGAATTTACCTGTATCTTTGTCATACGTTACACCGTTTGGATTAATATTCGTAATTTCTCCAGTTGGTGTATGGTCTACAAACTCTGTGAATGTCCATTCACCTGTTGTAGGATTTTTTGTTGCTTTCTTTTCTTTGTCGCCATCTTTGAATGTGAACTCAGTTACATCCGATGGAACTGTGAATTTATCTGTAGTTTCGTCATACGTTACATCGTTCGGATCGATATTTGTAATCTCTTCAGTATTTGTATAATCCACGTATTGTGTTGTATCGACTGTTATTTCTTGTGTTTTCGTGACAACCGATGTCTCATCTTGACTTGTCGCTGTTACTTCAAATGTATAGTCTCCAACCGCTAAATCGACAGATGGTGTAAACGTCCAGTTGCCATCTGTAACTGTTGCTTCTCCACCTGCACCTGTTACCACGTTGCCGTCTTTATCTTTAATGACGACATCGACTTTTGAACCTGCTGTTACTGTACCCTTTACTTCTGGTCTCGTTTCTGTTACTTGTGCTGGATCACCAGTTGGAGCAGTGATTGAAAGCTCGTCCACAAAATCTATCGGATAATCGAAGTTGAAATCTTCAACTGGCATACCGTTTTGACCTTTTAAGTTTCCATCGTCATTCCCTGTATAAGTCAATGTAATATCAGCAGTCGGTTTTTCCGAAAGCGTCAAAATCAATTGATTTGGATTATTTGGGTCCACTTCGTATAAAGTTCCTACGGCATTCTCCCCGCCGACTTGAATAGCAAATCCAGTTAAATCATCCAAACTAACCCCATCACTAAATGTTAAGATAATTTGGTTGCCGCTCACTGTTGACTGTTTTAACAACGTTTTGTCAAGTGTTGGGGGAACTGGAGCTAAAATAACTTTGTCACTCTCCCCATCGAATTTTATCTCTGCTGACGATGCTTTATCAGAGAAGAAATATGCTGCATCCAATGCTGTTGCTGTATAACCATTATAACCAATGGCAACATCGACAATCGGTGCAGCCGAAGTAGGCATAATGTTTGTGTAAACCCCAACTTTCGCTCCATCTTCCATAGCATTGATCAAAGATAAAAAGGCATTATCTCGAGCTGCTGTATTTTTCAAGAACACATTACGTTGCTCGCCGTCTTCATCAAGGTTATCATGCACATACGCTGTCCCGCCAAATTCAAAGCGTGCTTGTGCTGAACTACCGCGCATATAAACGGCAACATTTCCTACTGTTGCACCACTAGCATTTAACCCATTGCCGTGTAATTTGTTATGTTCGATTTTACCATCTGTCATCGTAAAAATAGGGTTTCCAGAAAGTCCCAATCCAACAATAACACCGTTGCTGCCAGCTTTCACTTCATTATCGGTTATAAGTCCACCTTCAATGACAAGCTTACCACCCGAACCAGCGCCTAAAATCGAAGGAGGATTTACTTCATCTCTTCCTGACAATGTATTTTCCCGAATCTGCGTACTCCCTGTTATAGTCACTTCTCCCGCTGATCCGCTAGTTGTGCTAGCAGATAGAACGGATACACCACCACCACCTGCATTATGATGGTTCTGAATGATAACATCTTTAAAAATCGCTGTGGCTATCACATTTATCCCATGAGTCGTAGCTTTAACATTGTTACCATCAATAATCAGGTTCTGGAATGTTGCAGTACCACTAGTTATACTTATCAAAAAGTTATCCGAAAAGTTTTCGCTACGAATGATTGAATAAGTTGCACCTTCCTCAGACTGAACTGTTACGGTTTTATTTTGACCCATGGTTTGCGTCTCAGCTACAGTTATATCGCTAAGCAGGATAATTGTTCCTGGGCTACTAACTTTCGTTCGAGCCACGTTTAGCGTTGCTACAGGGTCATCCACCGTACCAGGGTTAGTATCAACACCCTCAGCAGACACATAAATCGTATTTGTCGCTGCTTGTACTGTCAGTGGTACTCCAATGACAGATAATGCGCTACTAAGAACGAGCATGAGTGATAGTAGCACCACTAACAAGCGTTTTCCTTCATTTGGTTGTTTTGTTATCACCTTCATTTTCTTCTTCCGCTCCTTTCAAGTTCGTTATGATCCTTAGTGAATCATGTGCCACGCGTCAATCACCTCCTCGTCAAAGAAGCAGTGGTTACTATGCTTGATAAAGCTTCAAGATTATTATTTTTGGAATCTGCCTTTTCGACAATTTCCTCTATGAATTATGATAGTTCGTCAGGATATACAGGACCTATACAAAATTGTATAGGTTTCGTATGTTTTGTCTCTTTATACTGAGTGATAGGATGAAATGGTTTGAAAAAATAGGTGTAAAGGACTGTCGTGCTTATGAAATTATTGTGGATTGTCCTGCTGATAATCGTTTGTTGTTTGGTTGTTTTTCGATTGTGGTGTCGAAATAGGGGGAGAAAAAGAAAGAAGAAATTGTTATCCGCAAGACTGTGGAATGTTTTGAAAGACAATGGGTCTATTGAATATCAAAAATCAGAAAGGGACCATCAAGAATAAGGGATACATATTGAAAATAAAAGCAGGAATTTCATGTTGTTTGTCGAATATGTTTATCTATGATGAATGATAAAATAGTAAAGCTAAGAAAATTTAAACTTATACTTTTGTTCGGGGTATTTTTAATAGCGTTGACGGGCATTCGGCTATTGTGGATTTATGCACATAATCCAATGAATCAACCGACAGCGGAAGAAGGTGTACTGGATTTAAGGGGCGTTGTGCTGGAAGAGCATTCTGCAATTCCCTTAAATGGAGAATGGGAGTTTTATCGGAATCAGCTATTGACGCCGGAGGCATTTACTGATTTTGCGCTGAAGGAGGATAAGGGATATAGTACTGTTCCTGGAAAGTGGGATTCATCCGTAGATAATGATGAGCTGGGGTATCAGTATGGAACGTATCGTTTGCGTATTTTACTAGATGATAAGACGGAAAAATTACAGGGAATACGCCTGGCAGATGTGCATTCCGCTTTTCGATTGTATGTAGATGGTCAGCTTGTTGGCGGCATGGGAGAGGTTGCTGAAAATCGGGAAGACTTTGAGTTAAAAGTCATGCCTTTTTATGCTACTTTTATGTCGGAGGACAGGGAAGTGGAGCTTGTACTTCAAATCGCTAATGAACCGGGTTATCGGAAAGTTGCTGGCATTGTTAAACCCATTACTTTTGGTGACGTAGTCTCAATCGAACGGCAAAAATGGTTTGCAATTCTTACACAGGTAGTCGTTTCTGCGATTTTTTTACTTCATTTATTGTACGTTGGTTTGTTATATGTAGTAGGGATTCGGCAAAGGATTCTGGTTGCATTTTCATTGTTGATTTCATTTACAGTTTTATCTGTTTTGATGGATGATGAGCGAGTTTTTTTATACTTCATGCCTTTGAATTCGGAATGGAATATAAAACTGTTATGGTTTGTCTACGTTGGTGCGTTCTTATTTTTGATTCAGTTTGTACGGGAACTGTTTCCAAACTATTTACAGTCTCGTCTATTAAAAGTCTTTACAACGTTTTCTTTTGTCTATATGCTTTTTCTTCTTCTGGCACCAATTGAATGGGTGACGTTAACGAGGTTCGTTTTTAGCCTTTTACTCGCCGTTTCGCCAGTCATTATATTCATGTTGATTGTAAAGATTGCTTTAAGGGGGGGGAAAGGGACTGTATTTCTGTTATTCGCGGCGACTGCTGTTGCCAGTAGTATGTTGTGGGGATTTGTAAGTGCTAGAAGTGATTGGCAAATTGGTTATTATCCATTTGATATGTTAGCCTCCATCATTTCTCTGTCGGCTTATTGGTTTCAGCGGTATTTCCAATCGACGATTATGACGGCGAAGTTATCAGAAAAACTGCAGAGGGCGAATGACCAAAAGGATGACTTTCTCGCCAATACGTCGCATGAATTGAGAAATCCACTTCATGGCATTATCAACATTGCTCAAATCGTTTTGGAAAAGGAAGGGCGTCAGCTAGGAACGGAAAATAAGAAGAATTTACAGTTACTCGTTGCCATTGGGGATCATATGTCCTTCATGTTGGATGATTTGTTGGATTTAACAAGGCTTAAAGAAAAGACTATTCATCTCCAACTACGCAGCATTTCCATTCAGGCAGTTGCCAAAGGGGTGTGCGATATGCTGCGCTTTATGGTGGATGGCAAACCGGTGCAACTTGAAGTAGACATTGACGAGGATTTCCCGAATGTTGAGGCAGATGAAAATCGACTTGTGCAAATTTTGTTTAACCTTTTGCATAATGCCATTAAGTTTACACATGAAGGAACGATTACGATTCGTGCAATGAGCCGAAAAGGAGAAGCCGTTATTATAATTGAAGATACAGGGATTGGTATTGAATCTGGTCTTCAAGAAAGTATTTTTGAACGTTATGAACAAAAGGATTCGAGTATGACGGCACTTGGTAGTGGACTTGGAATTGGTTTAACGATTTGTAAAGAGCTTGTGAACTTACACGGGGGACAGATAACAGTTGACTCTACACTTGGACAAGGATCTATTTTTACGTTTACACTTCTATTTTCAAGTGAACAGGACGAAGGAGAGCGGATTGAAAGTCCCGTCCTTTTAGCGACTCGGGAAGATATGGTTCGACATATTGATGCACTCAAATTTTATGGAGAGAAGGAAGAACAGCCAACGCTTGTTGCACAGGAGTGGACAGCGATTGAGTCAAGTAAACCCCGCGTCTTAGTAGTAGACGATGATCCCGTGAACTTGCAAATACTTGTGCATACGTTGGAAGCCGATGGTTATGATGTTGAGACAGCTTTGAACGGTGAAGATGCATTGAAGAAGTTGCGGAAAGAGACTTGGGATTTACTCATTACGGATATTATGATGCCGCAGATGTCTGGCTATGAGTTGGCACGTATTGTTCGAGAAAAGTTCACGATTACCGATTTACCACTTCTATTTTTAACGGCTCGAAGTCAACGGGAAGATATGCTGATGGCGTTTCGGTCAGGTGCGAATGATTATGTCATGAAACCGGTCGATGCCGTTGAGTTGAGGACACGAGTGCAGGCGCTGATCTTTTTGCGTCAATCGATTGACGAACGTTTACGATTAGAAGCGGCCTGGCTGCAAGCGCAAATCAATCCACATTTTATCTTGAATATTTTAAACTCCATTTCTATTTTGAGTGAAGAAGATGGGGAGAAAATGAGGGAATTAATCGGGGCTTTTAGCGAGTATTTGCAAACGAGTTTTGATTTCGAAAACACGGAGATTGTTGTACCCCTAGACTATGAATTGAATATTGTGCGCTCGTATTTGATGATTGAGGAAATTCGCTTTGGTAATCGTGTTCAAGTTGTCTGGGAACTAGATGACCATTTGCAGTTTTCGTTGCCGCCCTTATCGATGCAGACACTTGTGGAAAATGCCATTAAACATGGATTGCTACCACTTGTGCAAGGTGGGACGATTACGATTCAAGTGAAGGAAAAAGAGGATCATTATTGGATTGCGATTTCGGATGATGGAGTTGGTTTTCATCAGGAGGAGTTATTGGCTACGCTCCATAAACAGGGAGGCATAGGCATTGCAAATACAAATCTTCGATTGAAACAATTATTTGGAGTTGGTTTGCAAGTGGAGAGCCGTCCGGATAAAGGAACAACCGTATCGTTTCGAGTGCCAAAAGAATCATGAAGGTGAAAATATCTCCTCTCTGCATGTCAATATGCGGAGAGGGGATATTGTTGTCCTAAAAATTATTATTATACTGTTTGTTTCCATTGTTCAAACCAGCTTGTGATCTGTTCACTTGGGGTGGTATCGAGCTGTTCAGCCATCATGACCTTGAGCTGATTATATTGATCTTCAACGGCTACATAGTTCGTTTGAGAGGCATAAAGTTGCATTAAGTTGAAATAACTAATTTCTTCAATAGGAGAGCGTTGTTGGACATGTTCATTTACTTGAATCGCGTTATGGGTCATACGGTTGTCAATATAAAAAGTAGATAAACGTTGTGCATGGTTTAGCCATAGGCGCCTTAAACGTTCACGCTCCCCTTCTGCCCATAGGTAGCCATGTTCTCCGAGATAATCACCTTCATATGCTAGTAGTAATTGCTCGTGGACATCGGCAGTGTTAACTGTAGGTGGTGTAGCAGTTACGACTCGTTCACTCCAAAGGTCTGTGTCAATTTGAATCGTTCCCATATGCAGTCGATAGCCGATATCCAGTTGTTGTCTGCCTATCGTTATTTCTTCAAGTCCGTAATTTTTTAACGTCTGTCTAATATGGTAAATTGTTGTATATAATTGCTTTGACCCTCTAGCTAAGTCAAAGTCGGGCCAGAGCAATTCAAGAATGGTATCACGATAAATGACTTGACCTCGGTGATGCAGCAAGTATGCAAATAGTTCTTGGGCTTTTGCGGTACGCCATTTAATCGTTTCCATTTTGCCATCCGACCATTGTAGATTTAGCGAATGGAAGCAGCCGAGGAGAGGATGAATCTCGACTACGGATTGCTCCTTGCTTAAGCGCTGTGACTGTAGTATCCGAACTCGTTCCACCGTCATTGTCAGTCGTTCAAGATGAATAGGTTTCATAATATAGTCGATGGCATATAGTTGAAATGCTTGTACTGCATATTTGTCAAATGCTGTAACAAATACAATTTCGATGTTTGGACAGGCTTCTTGAATCCGTTCACCTAACTGAAGTCCGTTTAGTCCGGGCATTTCGATATCTAAAAAAATGATATCTGGTTGCAGCTGTTTGATCATCCCTTCAGCTTCTAATGGATTTAAGTATGTGCCAATAACTTCAATATTTTCTATATTGTTTTCTATTAGTTTTTTTAGACGCTGTAAAGGTTGTAGCTCATCATCAACTAAAATTGCCCGCATGAGAATTACCTCCCTAAGTTATTTCTTTATATCGGTAGCTATCGAGATTCTTGCAATCTATTTATAAGTATAACAGTTTTTTTAGTTTTATTGAGCAAGGAGCCGTATGGAAGTATAAAGTTTATGTATTTGTCACATAGGAAAACTCGTATTACTATCCAAAAGAATCTTGAAGTGTTGCTAAGTTCTATACGAACGTTGCCAAGTTCCCCAAAAGTGTTACCTAGTTCACCGGAAACGTTGTTAACTTCGACATGTTTAATCTATCAAGAGCACTTCAATGTGGCTCTTGAAAAAAATGTCGATTATTTCATAGGTTTTCATCCTCATTCCGACAAACATTTCATAACATAGATGCTATCGTTGTTTGCAGGGAGGGCGGCCTATGTATGGGGAACTCATTATTGGAGTAAATATGTTGTTCAATTATGCCATCCTGTCATTTGCGAACAAAGTAGGGAACGTTCAAGCCGCCCGCGGACGCCTGTTGTTCGCTTCCTTTGTAGGTGCATTGCCTGTCACCATTTTTCCATCGTCCGCCATTGCTGTTGTCCTATCTTTTATAGGCATGACGTTATGTGCTTTCGGCAAAGCTTTCGAACCGTGGAAGAAATCCGCGACAATGGTGTTGATTGGAGCGGTATTTGCGGGAGGATTATTAACGGCATTCCATTTTCGTATCCAGACAATGAGTTCAGCGCTGAACGTTCTAAGCTATGCGGTTGTGGCCTATGTTGCCCTCTATTTCATGAACAAGAAGTGGCTGGATGTGAGGACGGCTCGTCATGTATCAGAACTGAAAGCGGCGTCTGTTCTCCATATCTGGGGAAAGGATATCCCGGTAGCTGTGTTCGTGGATTCGGGCAATAGCTGCACAGAGCCGTTGTCTGGGGCAGCTGTCCATTTTGTATCGTTGAAAGCAGTCGAACCCTATTTGCCTGAAGATTTGAAGGCAGCGCTGCTTACTTGGGATGGTACTCCAACGCTTGCAGAATTTCCTGATTGTTATCAAAAATCGCTGCGGTTGATTCGACTTATGACGATTCAAGGACGGTCATGGGCGGTAGGGTTAAAATTTGAACGCTGGACAATTGGAGCAGGTAATTCACTACAACCTGGTTATATCGTACTAACAAAAAATGACCGTCGCTATCCTGACGGTGCCGAAGCCATTTTACATGTATCTGCAATGGAATTATTAACTTAATCCTGCAAGAGAAAACCTTGCAGGATTAAGTTAAAGCCTCCGGCGGATGTCACGGATTTTTAGGGGACTATTTCGAGTGAATTCGAAAAATCCAGACGCAATTACGCCAAGGCATAATTGATAAGGGGGAACTGTACATGTTGCATGAATTGAAAAAGTGGATGTCGGTCATTGCCAGCCTTTTTAAACGGAAAAATGGCACATACTATATCGGAGGACATGAATCGCTACCCAAACCACTGACGCGCGAGGAAGAAGCTAAAACCATTCATGCTTTTATGGAAGGTGATATGAATGCGCGTGATACGCTCATCGAAAAAAATCTGCGCCTCGTTGTTTATATCGCCCGCCGTTTTGATAATACCAATACACATATCGAAGACCTCATTAGTATCGGCGCTATCGGGCTAATCAAAGCAATTGAGACGTTCAAAATTGACAAAAATATCAAATTGGCGACATACGCATCACGCTGTATTGAAAATGAAATTTTGATGCATCTACGTAAAACAAATCGCACGAAATCAGAAATTTCTTTTGATGAGCCACTCAATTCAGATTCGGATGGCAATGAATTATTACTCTCAGATATTCTGGGCACAGACGAAGATATTATTATTGATGATGTTGAAAAGAAAATTGAACGACAACATATGATTGAAGCGATTGGTACGCTTGATGAGCGAGAGCGTTATATTATGGAATGTCGCTTTGGGTTGACGGGACAAGTGGAAATGACACAAAAAGAAGTGGCCGAATTACTAGGCATTTCTCAGTCCTATATTTCCCGGCTTGAAAAGAAAATTATAATGGATTTACGAGAGAGATTGAATCATTCGATTGTCTGATGGGTGAAATTGGAGATATGCTTTTTCGCATATTCTGGACGACTGCGGATAGACTACTTTTACAGTCATCTACAGAATACGGAGGAAGAGCGAATGGTGCGTACAAGAGTAGAAATATGTGGAATCGATACGTCCGAATTGCCATTACTCACGAATGAAGTGATGAAAGCAACGTTTATCAGGCTGCAAAGCGGCGATCATTCTGCAAGGGAAGAGCTTGTTATTGGTAATTTGCGACTCGTGTTAAGTTTGGTTCAACGATTTGCCTACAGAGGAGAGCAAGCGGATGATTTATTTCAAGTGGGCTGTATTGGCTTACTCAAATCGATTGACAACTTCGATTTGAAACATAATGTGCGGTTTTCAACGTATGCAGTTCCTATGATTGTCGGGGAAATTAAACGACATCTGCGTGATCACCATTCTATTCGCGTTTCAAGATCACTGCGAGATATTGCTTATAAGGCCATTAGAGCGAAAGAACAGTTTATCAATGACAATCAAAAGGAACCGCGTATTTCCGATTTATCGGAGGCAACTGGGATACCTGCGGATGATATTTTGTTTGCACTTGATGCGATTCAAGATCCGATGTCACTTCATGAGCCGATTAACAGTGATGGTGGAGATCCCGTCTATATGATGGATCAGCTACAAGATAAAACAGTTTCCGAAGAACGTTGGCTGACATACGTTGCGGTGAAGGAAACTGTGGCTGAAATGGATGAGCGACAACAGACCATCTTGTCTAAACGTTTTTATTTAGGACAGACGCAGACGGAGATTGCCAAAGAGCTGGGAATTTCACAAGCCCAAATTTCAAGACTAGAAAAAAATGCGGTAAAAATTATTCGGGATGGCATGGATCAGAAAATATAACATATTTGTGTATAGATGTTTTTGATCGCTTTGGGATTGAACGACTTCTATACAATAACCGAGTTGTTTTTATGAATGTGGATGCGACTTTGTCGCATCCACATTCATTTTTTCTGTAATTATATGGTGGTCGTTCATCCGTCGCTCTCCAAAAACACAGGTAAACGAAGTGCTAATGCTTTTGGGGAAGAGGGAATAGAAGCCTTGCTACTAGGTAAAGGCCGCCAAAGATACAATTTTGGCGGCCGAAGCTTTCACCATGGATTTTTCTTTTGTATTTTGAGAAGTGTAACTTTCTTATATGGCTTGGTGAAAAGTAAGGAAGGAGCGCATTGTACAACGTGCAAAAGTTCCCGAAATTGTATCTTCGGGAACTTACATCCTCTACAGAAAATCATCTATTCTTTTCTTTCCAAGCAACTGTATTTTTCACTTGAATGTTGTAGGTACGCGACAGGTGAATATTTACAATAAGATACATTAGCACTTTCGGCAGTCATATCGTTAATATATCACCGAAAGCGAACCGGAAATGATCTAGTGAAAATATATTCATGTTCAGCGAGATACCTTAATGGTATCTCATTTTTTATCATATAGTCATTCTAAGGAGGGATTTGTATGAGGTTTTCGGAAATCCAAAAGAAAGAAGTTATTGACGCTACGAAAGGTTCATTCCTCGGATTTGTGCAGGATGCGACGATTGATATTAAAAATGGGAAAGTGGAATCATTACATGTCGGTGGTGGAGAACGCAGTATATTCTTTGAGGCTAAAGACAAGGATGCTAAACGAGTTCGTCTTGAAGATGTTACAACAATCGGAAAAGATATTGTTCTGGTGGGCAAAAAAGACGACAAAAAATGACTTATTATTGATATGTAGTCGTTCACTTGTTACAATGAGATGTAAGAAACATGAAAAGTAGTGATAATCATGAGTAATTTACAACAACGAATTGAGAAAATTGAATATGATATACAGGATGTATGCACGCGTATAGGTCGGGAGCGCTCTGAAATTACGGTTGTTGCTGTGACCAAAGAAGTTTCTGCAGCAAGGGCATCTGCTATGATTGATGCAGGATTTGATCATCTTGGTGAAAACCGTCCAGAAGTACTGCTGGATAAGCAGGAAACGATTCAGAGTGGTGCTACATGGCATTTCATCGGCAATGTTCAAAGCAGAAAAGTAAAGGACATCATTCAT
Organism: Sporosarcina sp. FSL K6-3457; assembly: GCF_038007285.1. Lineage (GTDB taxonomy): Bacteria > Bacillota > Bacilli > Bacillales_A > Planococcaceae > Sporosarcina. The sequence continues at coordinate 3,379,538 of NZ_JBBOWX010000001.1, read as the reverse complement.
CAGATTGATTACTTACATTCTGTTGATCGAATGAGCCTTGCTAAAGAGATTCAAAAGCGGGCCGATCATGTAATCGATTGCTTTGTTCAAGTGAATGTTTCAGGTGAGGAAAGTAAATCAGGTGTTACACCAGCTGAACTTAACAGTTTTATTGAACAAGTGGCTGCTTACGACAAAGTCCGCGTCGTTGGTTTAATGACGATGGCTCCTTTCACAGAGGATATGGAATTGATACGTTCTGTATTCCGCTCGTTGCGTGAACTCCGCGATGGGATAGCAGCAAAAGAACTATCACATGCACCGTGTACACAATTGTCTATGGGAATGTCTAATGACTTCATTATTGCAATCGAAGAAGGTGCAACTCATGTCAGAATCGGGACTGCACTTGTCGGAGCAGAAAGCGGGGAGGACGCATGAGCATCAAAAACAAGTTTGAGAAATGGTTTTACTTAGATGATGAAGAGGATGATGTGCGAGAACAGCAGCCACGCCGGGAAGAGCCGCGCCCTGTTCAAGAGCAAGCACCGCCTCCGCCGCGAAAGGCGCAACCGCGACGACAGCAACAGCAGCCAATGGGTGAACCGCAACAAGCGGGAACGGTCGTCAGCCTACAAAGCATTCAGAAATCCTCGAAAGTTATTTTAATTGAACCGCGTGTGTATGCGGAAGCACAAGATATTTCAGAACATCTGAAAAACAAACGGGCAGTCGTCGTCAATTTACAGCGAATTGAACGTGACCAAGGCATCCGCATCGTGGATTTCTTAAGTGGCACGGTCTATGCACTTGGCGGGGACATTCAGCGAATTGGAACGGATATTTTCCTTTGCACGCCTGAAAACGTAGAAGTTGCAGGTGCAATTTCTGATTACTTTGAACGATAGAAATCAATCATGCCTTGGCGTGATTGCGTCTGGATCTTTTTCGAGCAGGCTCGAAAAGTACCTTTGAAAAACCGTGATATCCGTCGGAGGCTTGACAGGGAGGAAATGAACTTCATTCCTCCTTAATCAGCAGGGAGCTCGAACACCGACTGATTTGAAATACAATGCAGCATTTATCTTACCACTTATGGAAGTGGAGGATTCCTGCTGAATTAAGTTGAATGAGGTGTATGAATTAGTATGGTAGGTTTACTTATTAATGGTATTGCAGGGGCATTTCAAATCTATACGATATTACTCGTTATTTATATTTTGATGTCATGGGTGCCATCCACAAGAGAAACGAAATTCGGTCAATTTCTTGCTGTAATTGTAGAGCCATATTTAGGCTTTTTCAGGAAATTCATCCCGCCACTAGGCATGATTGATATTTCACCAATTGTTGCGTTATTTGCGTTGAGCTTAATTCGAACGGGTGTTTTTTCACTACTGAGTATTATTCTTTACTAAAAAACACATCATGCAAATCCTCACCTTGGTGAGGATTTTTTAACTTCATTCAGCAGGGATTAAATCCCTGCTGAATGAAGTTAAAGCCTCCGGCGGATGTCACAAATTTTGAGGGGAGTTAAGGAAGGCAGTCTAAGCTCGCGACGTCCTGTCGCACCGACTGCATAATCTACATCCTGTAGACCCCAAGCGCAATTCAAAATTTGGACACAATTACGCCGAGGCGTAATTGATTGAAGGAGGTAAAATCATGGAAACGATATTACAGCATTTTCGTAAAGATGAGCAGCCATTTATCGAAATGGCGATTGGTTGGATACGTGAAGTTGAGGACAGTTACGCACCAAAATTGACGGGATTTTTAGATCCAAGACAGCAATTTATTGTCGAATCATTGGCACGTAATTCTATGCTATTGGTTGGCTCATACGGGGCATTTGCCGAGGCAGAGCGACAGCGGATTCTAATCTATCCAGATTATTATGTACCGGAAACGGATGATTATCAAATTGCGATGTTCAATGTGAAATATGCTACGAAATTTTTGAAGCTCGAGCATAAAGACATTTTGGGATCGATGATGTCACTTGGTATCGATCGTGCGAAGTTTGGGGATATTCGTGTTGGGGACGATGAAGTGCAATTTGCGGTCGCTAATGAGTTGAAAGATTATATGACGGCCAATTTTTTATCTATAGGCAAAGCAAAAGTGACGGTTGAAGAAAATAATCGATCAGAAGACTGGATTGCTACTACGGATAGTTGGACAGAAGAAATGCATATTGTGAGTTCCTTGCGACTCGATACGGTTATTGCGGCACTCGCCAATATTTCGCGTCAAAAAGCGGCATCGCTTATTCATGGAGATAAAGTAAAAGTGAACTGGGCAGTACGAGATCAGCCTGCATTTGAACTACAAGAATTGGACATGTTATCGGTTAGGGGTTCCGGCAGATTTAAAGTGATGGCGATTGAAGGAAGAACACGAAAAGACAAAATTCGTCTTATTATCGGAAAGTTAGAATGACTTTTCAGATAATAGTTTTTAAAAAATGCTGTTTTCCAAGACCCTAGTATGTATAATAGAATACAAACGATGTTGTAGGGGGATGCTTTGAATGGCTCTGTCACCAATTGATATACATAATAAGGAATTCACAAGTAAGTTCCGAGGTTATGATGAAGATGAAGTCAATGAATTTTTAGAGCAAATCATGAAGGACTTTGAAAATATTCTTGAAGAAAATAAAACATTAAAAAATAATTTAAAACAATCGAATGAGCAAATTTCCCATTTCAATTCGATTGAACAGACATTGCAAAAGTCGATTCTAGTTGCACAGGAAGCTGCGGAGGATGTCCGTCGCAATTCCATGAAAGAATCCAAGCTGATTGTCAAAGAAGCGGAAAAAAATGCAGATCGAATTGTTAATGAGGCCCTTTCTCGTGCGCGTAAGATTTCGGTGGAAATCGAAGATCTGAAGAAGCAGTCGAAAGTGTTCCGTACTCGCTTTAAAATGCTAATTGAAGCACAGCTGGATTTGATTCAAGCGGATGACTGGGACCATTTATTGGAGTATGAAATTAATACAGAACAGTTAGAAATGGCAGCGGATAACGAGTAAACTTGACTTTTTTCTGAACTCACACCTATAATAGTGTGCATATATTTAACTTGAATCAGCAGAAGTTCAAAATCCCTGTTGATTCAAAATTTGGACACGATTACACTGAGGTATAATTGATATAAGTTATAAAGCGTTGAAAGAGAGAGTACTTTCCAAAATTATGTTTAGCGAGTCGGGGATGGTGAGAGCCCGGTCAACAAATTGGAAACGAAGATCACTCTTGAGCTGGATTGCAGAAATTATCCGTAATCCCGGAAACACCCCGTTATGGTGTCTGAGTGGTAGCAAATACGTTTGCTGCAAGTAGGGTGGTAACGCGAGAATAATTCTTCGTCCCTTTTTGGGGGCGGGGATTTTTTTGTTTTTATGAATGAACATAGCGAAGGCGCCTTAACGGGAGACAGCCCCCAGCGCAGTAGCGGCTTCAATGGACTTTTTTATATCAATGTGCTCAAAATTTAAAGGAGGAATTACAGATGGAATACAAAGATACATTACTAATGCCGAAAACAGATTTCCCAATGCGCGGAGGTTTACCAACGAACGAGCCGAAAATGCAAGAAAAATGGGAACAGATGGACATTTATAAATTAGTGCAAGAACGGACAGCGGGTCGCCCGTTCTTCATCCTACATGATGGACCTCCGTATGCGAATGGTGATCTTCATATGGGTCACGCTCTTAACAAAGTGCTAAAAGATATGATTATCCGCCATAAATCAATGACAGGTTTCCATGCACCATACGTTCCAGGTTGGGATACACACGGATTGCCAATTGAGCAGGCGCTTGTCAACAAAGGTGTCAAACGTAAAGAACACTCATTGGCTGAGTTCCGTAAAATGTGTGAGGACTATGCGTATAGTCAAATCGACAGCCAGCGTTCACAATTTAAACGCATTGGTGTACGTGGTGATTGGGATAATCCTTATATTACGTTAAAACCTGCTTTTGAAGCGCGTCAAATTAAAGTATTTGGTGATATGGCGAAAAAAGGCTACATCTATAAAGGCTTGAAGCCTGTTTACTGGTCACCATCAAGTGAATCAGCGCTTGCAGAAGCAGAAATTGAGTACCAAGATAAAAAATCAGCATCTATTTATGTTGGTTTCCCTGTCAAAGACGGGTTAGGCGTTATTGATGCAGATGTTCAATTCCTAATCTGGACAACGACTCCATGGACAATTCCTGCCAACCTTGGGATTTCAGTTCACCCGGAATTCACATACGTTATTGTTAAAGTAGGAGAAGAAAAGTTCTTAATTGCTAAAGATTTGCTTACATTTGTAGCAACAGAAATCGGCTGGGAAGATTACGTTGTTGAACGTGAATTGCAAGGTTCTGAGCTAGATCGCGTTGTTGCAAAGCATCCATTGTATGACCGCGATTCACTTGTCATGCTAGGCGAACACGTTACAGCTGAGGCGGGTACTGGATGTGTCCATACGGCACCTGGTCACGGGGAAGATGACTTTTATGTATCGAAAGCTTACGGCATTGATGCATTATCGCCAATCGATGATCGTGGTGTCATGACTGACGAGGCACCTGGCTTTGCAGGACTGTTTTATGAAGATGCCAATAAAGCCGTGACAGAAGCGCTTGAAAAAGTAGGCGCACTGAAGAAATTATCATTCATCACACACTCGTATCCACATGATTGGCGTACGAAAAAACCAGTGATTTATCGTGCAACTGCACAATGGTTTGCTTCTATCGAATCATTCCGTACAGAGTTGCTAGATGCCATCAACAATACAAAATTCACGCCATCATGGGGTGAAACGCGTCTGTATAATATGGTTCGTGACCGTGGCGACTGGTGTATTTCACGTCAACGCGTCTGGGGTGTTCCAATTCCTGTGTTCTACGCAGAAAATGGCGAGCCAATCATTACAGATGAAACGATTGATAATGTTGCACAATTATTCCGCGAGCACGGTTCAAATGTTTGGTTTGAACGTGAAGCGAAGGATCTTCTGCCAGCAGGCTTTACGCATGAAGGAAGTCCGAATGGGGAATTTACAAAAGAAACGGATATTATGGACGTTTGGTTTGACTCAGGTACAACGCATCAAGGTGTACTCGTCGAAAGAGATGACCTTGTGTACCCAGCTGATTTGTATTTAGAAGGATCTGACCAATATCGCGGCTGGTTCAACTCATCTTTAACGACAAGTGTTGCAATTAATGGTCACGCACCTTACAAAGGTTTGCTAAGCCATGGGTTCACGCTCGATAAAGATGGACGTAAAATGAGTAAATCAATCGGGAACGTAATCATTCCGGCAAAAGTGATGAACCAGCTTGGCGCAGACATTCTTCGTCTCTGGGTTTCTTCTGTTGATTACACAGCGGATGTGCGGGTTTCGGATTCAAACTTCAAGCAAGTATCTGAAGTGTACCGTAAAATCCGTAACACACTGCGCTTCTTGCACGGGAATACATCAGACTTCAATCCTGCGACAGATGCAGTCGCATTCGCAGATATGCGTCCGGTAGATCAATTTGTTTATGTGAAATTACAGGATTTGATCAAAGAAGTACGCGTGGCATATGACAATTATGAATTCGCAACGGTTTACCATGCAGTGAACAACTTCTGTACAGGTGAATTGAGCTCGTTCTACTTGGATATTGCGAAGGATGTTGTCTATATCGAGGGTGTTGACCATCCACATCGTCGTGCGATGCAAACGGTTATGTATGATACATTGATGGCATTGTTAAAATTGTTGACACCAATTGTGCCGCATACAACAGATGAGATGTGGGGCTATATTGAGCATAAGGATGAAGTGAGTATTCAGCTGACTGATATGCCGGAAGCGCTGGATCTTGGGGAGCAAGCGCAAGCACTGCGTGAACGTTTTGCAACACTAATGCTTGTCCGCGATGATGTGTTGAAAGCACTTGAGGAGGCACGTAATAGCAAGGTCATCGGTAAATCACTGGAAGCAAAAGTGACAGTTGCAGTTCCTGAGAGCCTACAAGGTATCTTTGCGGCAGAGGATATTGACTTTGCTCAATTCTTCATCGTATCGCAATTTGCGGAAGGCGATGTTGCCAACATGCCTGAAGGAACATTGAAGCTAGATACAGTCAGCGTCCTTGTTGAACCAGCAGACGGTGAAAAATGTGAGCGTTGCTGGACAATTTCCGAAACGGTTGGTCAAGACGACACGCATGCAACACTATGTGTACGTTGTGCAGACGTTGTGAAAAAGCACTACGCTTAAGTAATTCAACTTAGAAATGGCTGTGACAGTCTAATAAAAGACTTGTCACAGCCATTTTTTCTATCTACTCTCCAGCGAAGGCTTATTGCGGGAGGCATCGGGTAAGGGGGTAGTTCAATCCTTCCTTAAGCGTAGAGCGGTTTTGAAAAGAATCACAACGTCAGCTTACTAGTTACTGACACCCTCGCCCCCTAATGTGGTAAAATAATACGTAACCTGTTGGACGGAGGTAGTATGATTGTTTATTTATTATGGATTGGCAGCATTTCTGATCCTTTTAGATCAATGGACGAAATGGCTTGTCGTTAAAAACATGGAGCTTGGCGAAAGAATTAGTATCGCAGATCCCTATTTGGGCTTGCTTTCTCATCGAAACAGAGGAGCGGCGTGGGGAATGCTTGAAGGACAGATGTGGTTGTTTTATATCGTCACAGTTGTCGTCGTGGCAGGCATTATCTACTTTTTTCATAAAGAAGCGAAAGGATCTGTCCTTTTCGGCTTGAGTTTAATGTTCCTACTTGGCGGTGCGATTGGTAACTTTATCGATCGTCTGTTGCGCAAAGAGGTCGTCGATTTTGTTGACGTTATCATCCCGGTTATCAACTATGATTTCCCGATATTTAATGTAGCAGATGCCGCATTGACCGTCGGTGTAGTCCTCATCATCATCCATGTCATTCTGGATGAAAAAAAGAATAAGAAAAAGGTGTCCTAATGGATCAGTTTGAAATTGATATAACAGAAGAACATGCAAATAGCCGTATTGACAAAGTATTGACAACAGTCAACTCTGATTGGTCACGAACGCAGGTTCAGCAGTGGTTGAAGGATGGCTTAGTCCTAGTAGGTGGCATCCAAGTCAAACCTAATTATAAAGTAAAGCAAGGCGATACAATCACAGTCGATGAACCAGAACCAGAAGAACTCGATGTCGTTGCGGAGGATCTGAATCTCGATATTATCTATGAAGATAAAGACGTCCTCGTCGTCAACAAGCCGCGCGGTATGGTCGTGCATCCAGCACCCGGGCATGCAACAGGAACAGTCGTTAATGGTCTGATGCATCATTGTAAGGACTTATCGGGCATTAACGGAGTACTGCGCCCGGGTATTGTCCACCGTACTGACAAAGACACATCGGGCTTGTTAATGGTAGCAAAAAATGATCAGGCTCACGTATCATTGGTAGACCAGCTCGTTGCCAAATCAGTGACACGTGTTTACAAGGCGCTTGTTCATGGGCATATTCCACATGATAATGGAACAATTGACGCACCAATTGGTCGTGATCAACGCGATCGCCAAAGCATGGCCATTGTCGATAAAGGCAAACATGCGGTGACCCATTTTAAAGTGCTTGAACGTTTTGGCGGCAATTATACGCTTGTTGAATGTCGACTGGAGACGGGGAGAACACACCAAATCCGTGTCCATATGAAGTATATTGGTTATCCACTTGTAGGCGATCCGAAATACGGTCCGAAAAAAACGCTTGAATTCGGTGGACAAGTACTGCACGCGGGAACGCTCGGCTTCAATCATCCTTCAACTGGAGAGTATATGGAGTTTACAAGTCCTGTGCCTGAAGATTTCCAAGCATTGATTGACAAAGTTCGAAAAAGCGTTGACAGAATAGAAGAGTAAAGGCTATACTGAACAAAGAAATTGAATAGCGATACCTTTAACATCAGTCCAGAGAGGCTGGGAAGGTTGCACGGAAGTACAGTAGGACTGCTGCGCGCAGTTTCTTTGTACAGTTTTTTCTGCACATATACCCTCCCGCCGTCTAAGGCAGGAGGGTTTTTTATGTCCATCCCTACCTCCTTAGACTGAATGAGTAGAAATGGAGGACAGACTAATGACGGAAAAAGCAAATATTTTAGATGAACAGGCAATTGGACGAGCAGTCACACGGATTGCCCATGAAATAATTGAACGTAACAAAGGAATCGACGAGTGCATTCTTGTCGGCATTAAAACAAGGGGGGCTTATCTCGCTAAAAGGCTCGCTGAAAAAATCGAGCAAATCGAAGGCAGAGCTATTAAGACAGGAGAACTCGATATTACATTGTATCGCGATGACCTTGTGCCGAAACATGATAATGAAGAGCCTCTTGTCCAACAAGTGGACATTAAGCATGATGTGTCAGATAAAAAAGTAGTCCTCGTCGATGATGTGTTGTACACAGGCAGAACGGTACGTGCGGCAATGGACGCTGTCATGGATTTAGGTAGACCGGCATCCATTCAACTAGCAGTACTTGTTGACAGAGGTCACAGAGAATTACCGATTCGTCCTGATTATGTCGGGAAAAACATTCCGACATCCAGCGAAGAGCGCGTTGTCGTTAGTGTACAAGAGACTGATGGCAAAGATAGCGTATCAATTCATTCGAAATAAAAAGAGCAGCACGGGGGAAATTAATAATGACTGAAAAAGTATTGGATGTACATGAAAAGCCTAAAGCAGGAAGATGGCTTATCCTGAGTTTGCAACATATGTTTGCCATGTTTGGCGCCACGATTTTAGTTCCACAACTCGTCGGATTAAGCCCAGCAATTGCGCTACTTACAAGTGGAATTGCAACCATCGTATTTGTACTCGTGACACGCTTTCAGGTTCCGGCGTACTTAGGCTCCTCTTTCGCCTTTATCATTCCGATTCAGGTGGCAACTGAAACAGGTGGTATCGGCAGTGCGATGATTGGTAGTATGTTCGTCGCATTGGTTTACGGAAACGTCTCCTTGGTGATATGGAAAACAGGCCATAATTGGATTATGAAAATATTGCCGCCGATTGTTGTAGCACCTGTTATTATCGTCATTGGCTTAGCTTTATCACCGACAGCGATTAGCATGGCGAGTACAATCACGGTTGACGGCGAATCAGTCTACAGTATGCTACATTTCTCAGCAGCACTAGTAACTTTAGCAACTGCCATCATCTGTCTGATGTTTTTCAAAGGTATGATTAGCTTAATGCCAATCCTGATCGGTATTATCGTCGGCTATATTTACTCAGCAGCAATCGGCATTCTTGATTTTACACAAGTACTAGAAGCAAAGACGTTCGAGTTTCCGAAAATGCTGATTCCAGGCATTGATTATGACTTTGTGATAACACCTACACTCCTTGTGGTTATGGTGCCCATCGCGATTGTCACGATTTCAGAACATATCGGACATCAGCTCGTCTTAGGACGAATTGTGGAAAGGGATTACATAGAAAGTCCTGGGTTACACCGCTCCCTTCTTGGTGATGGACTCGGTACACTCATTAGTGGACTTGTTGGTGGTCCGCCGAAAACAACCTACGGTGAAAATATTGGTGTCCTAGCACTGACACGTGTTTACAGCGTTTACGTTATTCTAGGCGCAGCAGTATTCGCCATCGCCTTCTCATTCTTAGGAAAAGCAATGGCCTTGATCGCAACGATTCCGACAGCGGTCCTCGGAGGTGTGTCAATCCTCCTCTTCGGAATTATCGCATCATCTGGATTACGCATGCTGGTGGATCATAAAGTTGATTTTGGTCATCAGCGCAACCTGGTCATTGCATCCGTCATCTTGGTTATTGGTATCGGTGGCGCATCCATCGAGATAAGCGAGACCTTCCAAATTGAAGGAATGGCATTGGCAGCGATCGTTGGAGTACTGCTCAATCTCGTATTGCCAGGGAGAACTAAGGACAGCCTTGACTTGAACCAGCAGAAGTTCACAGCTGATTCAAGTCAAGGCAAGCCTCCGGCGGATGTCACAAATTTTGAGGGGAGTTAATTGTGCGGGCACAATTCAAAATTTGGACGCAATTACGCCAAGGCGTAATTGATTAAATGAAACAGAAACAAAATAAGTACCTTTTAAAATTGTCCAGAGAGGCAAGGAAAGGTTCGTTTGACGCCCGTTCTTTACACCAAGTAAAGAATGCGGATTGTCATATATAACGAGCCTTTCCGCCTGTCGGGAAGGCTCTATTTATATAGCGTTACGCACATTAGAGGAGGACGCATAATGGATCACTTAGTATCAATGAAGCAACTATCAGAAGAAGAAATTATGGCACTTCTTGAGCGAGCAGAAACGTTTAAAAAATTTGGTGTGCGGGAATTTCCCGGGAAATATACGGTTAGTAATTTATTTTTCGAACCGAGTACTCGAACGAAAATGAGTTTTGAAATGGCAGAACGGCAAATTGGTCTCGACGTATTACCATTTGAATCTAGTTTCTCTAGTACGCTAAAAGGGGAAACATTATATGACACGGTGAAAACACTAGAGGCAATCGGTGTAGATGCACTTGTTATCCGGCATCCTGAGGATGGTTACTACGAGGAACTCGTCGGTCGGACAAGCATCTCTCTCATTAATGGCGGAGATGGTTCAGGTCAGCATCCGACACAGTCACTATTAGATTTATTTACGATAAAAGAAGAGTTTGGTTCATTCAAAGGATTGAATGTGTTAATCGCAGGAGACATTGTACATAGTCGTGTGGCGCGCTCAAATGCAGATGCTCTAGAGAAATTAGGCGCCAATGTGACATTCCTCTGTCCGACTGAGTGGGCAGGCGAATTCCGCAGCGTTGATTCATGGGATGAAGTGATTGAAACAAGTGATGTTGTGATGCTTCTACGCGTCCAACATGAAAGGCATGAGGGAGAAGCGCTCTTTACAAAAGAAAGCTACCATGAACAGTATGGATTGACCGAGCGGCGAGCTGAACAGATGAAAGAACGTGCAATCATTATGCATCCAGGTCCTTTTAATCGGGGTGTTGAAATAGCAGACAGTCTAATAGAATGTAAGCAATCGCGAATTTTTAAACAGATGGAAAATGGTGTGTTCATACGGGCAGCCGTATTGGAAGCAATTTTGAAAGGGAGGAATTAACATGGAGAAATTGATTCAAGGTGTACAAATGTTAAACGAAGCAGGCGAATTGATCACGGGGGATGTTAAAATCACCGGTGACAAAATTTCAGCAATTGGTAACGGGCTGGACAAGGGCAATGCAGAAATCATCGAAGGTAACGGGTTATTTCTAGCACCTGGTTTCATCGACGTGCATGTGCATTTACGCGAACCGGGTGGCGAGCATAAAGAAACAATCGCAAGTGGTACGCATGCAGCTGCAAAAGGTGGCTACACAACGATTTGTGCAATGCCGAATACAAGACCTGTACCGGATACAAAAGAAAATTTAACACTTGTTAATGAATTGATAGAGAAAAATGCTCGCGTCCGCGTCCTTCCTTACGCAGCCATTACGATTCGAGAAGCGGGTAAAGAACGTACAAATCTTGCTGAATTAAAAGAACATGGCGCATTTGCTTTTACGGATGATGGTGTCGGTGTACAGGCAGCAGGCATGATGTACGAAGCGATGCAAGATGCAGCGGCAATTGGGATGCCGATTGTAGCACATTGTGAAGATAATACGCTGATTTACGGCGGTGCTATGCATGAAGGTAAGAAAAACAAAGAGCTTGGCTTACCGGGAATTCCATCGATAGCAGAATCAGTTCATATCGCACGGGATATTTTATTAGCAGAAGCAGCAGGCGCGCATTACCATGTGTGTCACGTTAGTACGAAAGAATCGGTTCGTGTCATTCGCGATGCGAAAAGAGCGGGTATCCATGTAACAGGAGAAGTGAGTCCGCATCATCTTCTACTATGTGAAAATGATATCCCAGGTGACGATGCAGATTGGAAAATGAACCCGCCACTTCGTGGACAGGAAGACCTTGAGGCACTACGCGCAGGCTTGCTTGATGGAACACTCGATTTCATCGCAACAGACCACGCTCCACATACAGCAGAAGAAAAAGCGAATGGCATGAAAACAGCACCATTTGGCATTACAGGATTTGAAACGGCATTCCCATTGCTTTATACAAACTTTGTGAAAAAAGGGACATGGACGTTGAAGCAACTGATCGATTGGATGACGCAAAAACCAGCGGACGTATTCGGCTTGCCATATGGCAAACTTGAAGTTGGCGCAACAGCGGATCTAGTATTAATCGACTTAACTAAAGAACAAAAGATTGACCGTACAACATTCGTATCACAAGGGAAGAATACACCGTTTGACGGCTGGGCATGTACTGGCTGGCCAGTAACAACAATTTTCGGCGGACAAGTCGTTTGGGAGGATGGACAATGATGAAAAAACGCATGCTCATTTTAGAAGACGGTACGATTTTTGAAGGAATCGCATTTGGTTCTGACGCAGCTTCAATTGGAGAAACAATCTTTACAACAGGCATGACAGGCTATCAGGAGACGATTTCAAATCCATCAGGCTGTGGACAGATTATCGTTATGACGTACCCGCTGATTGGGAACTATGGCATTAACCGAGATGACTATGAATCCATTGAGCCAGTAGCAAGCGGCATTGTTGTTCGTGAATTGGAAGACGAGCCATCCAACTTCCGTAGCGGTATGACATTGCATGAATTGTTGACATTAAAAGGAATTCCGGGTATTCAAGAAATTGACACAAGAAAGCTGACGCGTCTATTACGTAACAAAGGGCCGCTAAAAGGCATCTTGACAGCAGCAGGTGAAGAAGTAAATGTTGAAGAGACGATTGCAGAGGCAGCTAACTATACGTTACCAACTGATCTTGTTGCACGGGTATCCACGAAAAAATCGTATGCAAGTCCAGGTAGTGAAGAACGTGTTGTTCTCATCGATTACGGTATGAAGCACGGTATTTTACGCGAATTAAATAAACGTGATTGCGACGTCATTGTCGTCCCATATAATACGTCTACAAAAGACATTCTATCTTTATTCCCAGATGGCATTGTCCTGTCAAACGGACCGGGGAATCCTGAGGATGTTGAAGGTGCAGTAGTAACAATCAAAGAATTACTAGGCAAAGCACCAATCTTCGGAATTGGTCTTGGTCATCAATTGCTAGCACTAGCATGTGGTGCGCGTACAGTTAAATTGAAAAACGGTCACTATGGTGGAAATCACCCTGTCAAAGATTTGGCGACAGGCCGTACAGAATTGACTTCTCAAGGGCATAGCTACGCAGTTGTTGAAGCATCACTTGAAGGAACGAATCTGGAAATTACACATAGAGCATTAAATGATAGTTCAATTGAAGGGATCAAGAGCACAGAGTACGAAGCATTTTCGGTACAATTCCATCCAGAAGCTTCACCTGGACCGGAGGATTCGAACCACCTGTTTGATCGCTTTACAGATAGCATGAAAACGAGCAGCCGAAAGGAGAATTTCAATGCCTAAACGTCAAGATATTGAAACTATACTAGTAATCGGGTCAGGTCCAATTGTTATTGGGCAGGCCGCTGAGTTTGACTATGCGGGAACACAAGCTTGTCTATCCTTAAAAGAAGAGGGCTACCGCGTTATTCTCATTAACTCGAACCCTGCGACGATTATGACAGATACAGAAGTAGCCGATAAAGTTTACATCGAACCAATTACACTTGAATTTGTCAGCCGTATCATACGCAAAGAACGCCCGGATGCATTACTGCCGACACTCGGTGGACAAACGGGCTTAAACATGGCAATCGAATTGCATGAATCAGGTATTTTAGATGAGCTGAACATTGAAATTCTAGGGACAAAGCTCAATGCCATTCATCAGGCGGAAGACCGTGATTTATTCCGAACGCTGATGAACGAACTGGGCGAGCCTGTGCCAGAAAGTGATATTATCCATAACCTTGAAGAGGCCTATGCATTCGTTGAAAGAATTGGCTATCCAGTTATTGTTCGCCCTGCATTTACGCTTGGTGGTACAGGTGGCGGGATTTGTCATGACGATAAAGAACTTGAAGAAATCGTCGCAAGTGGCTTGAAATATAGCCCGGTGACACAATGTCTACTGGAAAAATCAATTGCGGGCTTTAAAGAAATCGAATATGAAGTGATGCGTGACTCAGCAGATAACGCCATTGTCGTTTGTAATATGGAAAACGTCGATGCAGTCGGTATCCATACAGGTGACTCCATCGTTGCGGCACCAAGCCAGACGATGACAGACCGTGAAAATCAAATGTTGCGTAATGTTTCCTTGAAAATTATTCGTGCGCTTGGCATCGAAGGAGGCTGTAACGTCCAGCTTGCGCTTGATCCGCATAGCTTCGATTACTACATCATTGAAGTAAATCCACGTGTCAGCCGATCATCTGCACTAGCATCGAAAGCAACAGGCTATCCAATTGCGAAATTGGCTGCGAAAATTGCAGTAGGTTTAACGTTAGATGAAATGATGAATCCTGTCACAGGAACAACATACGCTTGCTTCGAACCAGCACTTGATTACATCGTGACAAAAATTCCACGCTGGCCGTTCGATAAATTTGAATCAGCGAAACGGAATTTGGGTACGCAAATGAAAGCGACTGGTGAAGTGATGGCGATTGGTCGCACATTTGAAGAGTCTATCTTGAAAGCAGTGCGTTCACTTGAAACAGGACAATTTGGTTTATCGTTGAAAAATGGTGTGGATATGACAGACGAATGGATTGAAAAACGCATCCGTCGTGCGGGGGATGAACGACTATTCTTCATCGGCGAAGCATTCCGTAGAGGTGTAACGGTTGCTGCAATTCATGAGTGGAGCCAGATTGACGTGTTTTTCCTACGTAAGTTAGAGAAAATTGTCCAATTTGAAGCGGTACTCCAATCGAATCCATTCGATTTTGCTACATTACGTACAGCTAAGCGTATGGGCTTCTCCGACGTAACGGTTGCAGAACTGTGGAATACGAATGAGCGTGCTGTCTATGACTGGCGTAAAGAGCAAGGACTCATTCCCGTATATAAAAAAGTAGATACATGCGCGGGTGAATTCGAGTCGGATACACCGTATTTCTATGGCACATATGAGGATGAGAACGAATCCGTTAAATCTGACAAGAAAAGTGTCATCGTTTTAGGGTCAGGCCCAATTCGAATCGGCCAAGGTGTTGAGTTTGATTATGCAACGGTACACTCTGTATGGGCGATTCAGCAAGCAGGTTACGAAGCAATCATCATCAACAACAACCCAGAAACGGTATCAACGGACTTCTCGATTTCCGATAAATTATACTTTGAGCCATTAACAATTGAAGATGTTATGCATATCATCGATTTGGAGCAGCCAGAGGGTGTTATTGTTCAGTTCGGTGGACAGACAGCTATTAACTTGGCAGATGGGCTTGAAGCACGTGGCGTGAAAATTTTAGGTACATCTCTTGAGGACATTGACCGTGCAGAAAATCGCGATAAGTTCGAGAGTGCACTCCGTGAAATCGGCATTCCACAACCACTTGGCAAGACAGCTATGTCAGTAGAAGAAGCAGTCGTCATTGCCAATGAAATCGGTTATCCGGTACTCGTTAGACCGTCCTATGTACTTGGCGGACGTGCGATGGAAATTGTCTATCGTGAAGAAGAGTTACTTCATTATATGGAGCATGCAGTAGAAACAAGCCCTGACCATCCAATTCTTGTTGACCGTTATCTAACAGGAATCGAAATTGAAGTTGATGGTATTTGTGACGGAGAAAACGTGTTAATTCCAGGCATCATGGAGCATATTGAACGTGCTGGAGTCCACTCAGGGGATTCGATTGCGGTCTATCCACCACAAAACTTGTCGGCTTCTCAAATGGAAACGATCACGGATTATACGACACGCTTGGCAAAAGGCTTGAAAATCGTTGGTTTGTTGAACATCCAGTTCGTTATTTCAGAAGGGCAAGTGTACGTCATCGAAGTGAATCCACGTTCGAGCCGAACAGTGCCATTCTTAAGTAAAATTACGGATATCCCGATGGCGAACATCGCAACAAAAGCGATTCTCGGACAGTCAATCATTGAACAAGGCTACAAAAATGGGCTTGCACAAGCACCAGCAGGCGTTTATGTCAAAGTACCGGTGTTTTCATTCGCGAAATTGCGTCGGGTTGACATTACACTCGGACCTGAAATGAAATCGACTGGTGAAGTTATGGGGAAAGATATAACACTTGAAAAAGCATTGTACAAAGGCCTTGTAGCAGCGGGTATGGAAATTAAAGAATACGGCTCCGTGCTCATGACAGTAGCGGATAAAGATAAAGAAGAAATGATTGGTCTAGCAAAACGCTTTACTGCAATCGGTTATCGTATTTTGGCAACAGAAGGTACAGCGAAAGTATTGAGAGATCTAGGTATTCCAGTGAAAGTTGTCGACAAGATTGGTTCTGAAGGGCCGACTCTTCTTGACGTGATTCAAAAAGGAGAGGCACAAGTAGTCATCAATACGTTGACAAAAGGCAAACAGCCAGAGCGTGACGGCTTTAGAATTCGCCGTGAATCGGTTGAAAATGGCGTTCCTTGCTTCACTTCACTTGATACAGCAGATGCAATGCTGCGTGTTATCGAATCAATGACGTTCCAAACGGAGGAAATGGGGATACAGCTATGATTATTCAGGATCGTATGAAGGTCATATCACAACGGCAAATTGCCCATAATAATTTTGAAATGGTACTGTCAGGAAAATTGGTCGGGGAAATTTCTTCCCCGGGCCAGTTTGTCCATATCCGAGTGGCCGACTCATTTGAGCCACTGTTACGACGTCCAATTTCAATCGCGTCCATTGATAAAGAGGCTGGCGAAATGACAATCATTTATCGTGCAGAAGGGCGTGGAACAACCCTTCTTTCACAAAAACGTACTGGCGACGAAGTCGATGTACTCGGTCCACTAGGTAACGGTTTTCCTGTGAATGAAACGTCAGTGGGAGAGACGGCAATCTTAATTGGTGGGGGCATTGGTGTCCCGCCCCTTTATGAATTGTCGAAGCAACTAACAGCAAAAGGCGTAACATGCGTCCATGTGTTAGGATTCCAATCGGAAAATGTTGTATTTTATGAAGAAAAGTTTGCGGCACTTGGCGATACACATATCGTGACGGTCGATGGGACGGCTGGAACTGCTGGATTCGTCACGACTGTTATGGAGAAGTTAGGTAATGATTTTACAACGTATTATAGCTGCGGACCTATGCCGATGTTGAATGCTGTGGAAAAAATGTATGCGGGTAAAAAGGGCTTCCTATCATTCGAACAACGAATGGGCTGCGGTATTGGCGCTTGCTTCGCATGTGTTTGTCAAACGACGGAAGGGAACGACAAGGCGTACGTTAAAGTATGCTCAGACGGTCCTGTCTTCCAGGCAGGGGTGGTGGCCATATGAATAGACTAGCGATTGAACTACCTGGCTTGCAATTGAAAAACCCGATTATGCCGGCATCTGGTTGTTTCGGATTTGGTAAAGAATACGGCGGGTTATACGATTTATCGTTGCTTGGCGCAATTATGATTAAAGCGACAACGCTGGAAACTAGACTCGGCAACCCAACACCGCGCGTGGCGGAAACGGCTTCGGGAATGCTCAATGCAATTGGCCTGCAAAATCCGGGTCTAAAAGGCGTGTTGGAAGGCGAATTGCCGTGGCTTGAACAGTTTGATGTGCCGATTATTGCCAACGTTGCAGGTACAGAAACAGCGGACTACGTCGAAGTGGCGAAAGAAGTGTCCAAGGCACCAAACGTTAAAGCATTAGAATTGAATATCTCTTGTCCGAACGTTAAAGCAGGTGGGATTACTTTCGGAACAGATCCTGAAGTGGCTAAAGAGCTGACAAGAGCTGTGAAGGAAGTTTCTCAAGTACCTGTTTATGTGAAACTATCTCCAAACGTTACAGATATCGTTGAGATTGCTAAAGCGGTAGAAGCCGGTGGAGCGGACGGTATCACGATGATTAATACGCTGGTTGGTATGCGCTTAGATCAGAAAACAGGTCGCCCTGTTATCGCTAATGGTACAGGCGGTTTGTCTGGACCAGCAGTGAAGCCAGTGGCAATTCGAATGGTTTATGAAGTAAGCAAAGCGGTTAATATTCCGATTATCGGCATGGGTGGCGTATCAGAAACAGCTGACGTCATCGACTTCCTATCTGCGGGTGCAAGTGCTGTGGCAGTAGGCACGGCGAACTTTGTCAATCCGTTTATCTGTCCGCAAATCATTGAGGAATTACCAGCGAAGTTAGATGAGCTTGGGATCAATCATATATCTGAACTAATCGGAAGGAGCCACCGTTTATGAAAACATCACCGATTATTGCACTCGATTTTGATTCAGCTGACAAGACGTTTGACTTCCTTCGTGCGTTTGATGGAAATGTCAACGTCAAAGTCGGCATGCAGCTTTATTACAAAGAAGGACCTGCCATTATCGCTCGGTTGAAAGAGCTTGGCTATGACATTTTTCTTGATCTGAAATTGCATGATATTCCAAACACGGTGAAGTCAGCGATGGAAGTGCTCGCGGGCTTCGGCGTTGACCTCGTCAATGTCCATGCAGCAGGCAACAAAACGATGATGGAGGCGGCACTTGAAGGATTGGATAAAGGCACACCATCCGGCATTGTACGTCCTTCGATCATTGCGGTTACACAATTGACGTCAACTGACGAGCGCCAAGTACGTGAAGAACAGCTAATTGAGGCTTCATTGGAAGAATCTGTTTTACAATATGCGAAGTTGACGAAAGAGGCGGGACTAGACGGAGTCGTGTGTTCTGTCCATGAATCAGCAATTATTACAGAGCTTTGCGGCAAAGAGTTTTTCAAAGTTACACCAGGTATTCGTCTGGCAGACGGTGGCGCGCATGACCAAAAACGTATTGCAACACCAGTAGAAGCACGCCTGGCGGGTTCAACTCATATCGTTGTGGGACGCGCAATTACAGAGGCGGCAGATCCGCGTACGGCCTATGAACAAATCAATGCATTGTGGAAGGGGACAGAATGATGATGCAGAAAAAAGACATCGCTAAAATTCTATTAAACGTAGGGGCGGTTGAATTAAGCCCGAATGAGCCATTCACATGGGCATCCGGCATTGAATCACCGATTTACTGCGATAACCGTTTGACAATGTCTGATCCAGTTGGACGCAAACAAATTGCACAAGGACTTGCGGACATCATTCGTACACAATATCCAGAAACAACAGTGATTGCTGGAACGGCAACAGCGGGTATTCCACATGCAGCATGGGTAGCAGATATTCTTGGCTTGCCAATGGTCTATATCCGTTCGAAAGCAAAAGGCCACGGTCGTAGCCGTCAAATCGAAGGGAAAATTGATGCTGCTGATAAAGCAATCATCATTGAAGATTTGATTTCTACTGGTGGTAGTAGCTTAAATGCGGCAGAAGCACTTCGTTCAGAAGGCATCGCAGTAACAGGAGTTGTTTCAATCTTTACATACGAACTCCAAAGCGCTGACGAAACGTTCGCATCTGCAGGACTGACGTACACGAGCCTGACTGACTTTGGCGCTCTTGCTGAAGCGGCACAGGAAAGCGGTGCGATTAGTGAAGAGTCGATTGGTAGTTTATTGGAGTGGCACGGGAAATTGAAGGCTGGTTTGTTGGTTAACTAATAATTTGATTGTGAAAAATAGAAGGCTCACTCGATATGACTAATCGGTGAGCTTTTTTCATCTCCAAATCCCTTCCTCATCTATGGGGAAGGGATTTTGTCTTTATATTAATTGACTGAAAGTTTAAAGTAATAAGTATAAGATGTGTTGAAAGATCCTCTTTGAAGAAAATACCCAGTGCTAGTTGCTTGTTAAATCCATGAGCAAACTAACAACATTGATCCATAAATGGAGGTGATAAAATTGCTTACTGTTAGAGGGTTTCAACTATTGACAAAGCTTCTTGAAGCGGGAAGTCCTATGTCCTTGAAGGATTTGTCCGAAGAATTTGAAGTCAGTAAAAGAATGATTAAATATGACTTGGACGATGTGAAAAGCTGGTTGAATAAGCAAGGCATTGAGGTGTTCTCACAGCCAACGAAAGGGATTTGGCTTGATTGTGATAAGGAAAGACGAATAGCTATTATGCATACCCTGCCGGAAATTGAGCGAAATAATGTCTATCTGAATCAAGAAGCAAGGGTAAGAAAAATGATTATGTATATGCTTGTCGACATGGACTATATAACGGCATCTACTTTTTCAGAGCGGCTAGATGTCAGTAGAAATACATCTTTGAACGATATTAAACAAGTAACTGAGTACTTACAACCTTGGGGAATTGAGTTGGAAAGAAAGCATCGAACAGGTTATAAGCTTGTGGGAGAAGAACTTTCACTGCGATTACTGTTTGAGCATTTGCTCCATGCGAACTTGACGAATAACGAAGTGTATAAAATTATGAGTCATGTGACGAATCGTGATACATCAGATGAAGGGCTAATGCTATTTACGGATATTCTGCCCTATTATCAAATTGTTGAAAATCAGATTGCGAAGTTATTATCTTCAACAGCTAAACACGAGCTCCATGAATCGGATGTATTAAGAATTCTATTTCGATTAACGATTTCCATTACGCGTATGAAAGCGGGATTTACGATGAAGGATTATCGTATTTTCACTAGACCAGAGCCGACTAATTTAACGGTGCAGTTAATGGAAAATGTCTATCAGCAGATGCAGTATCCATTGTTTGAAGAGGAGTACCGCTATGTCTCGGGCGAGATGGATAATAATCTTAATCAAATTGATATTGTTAAAGTGACAAAAGAAATCATTCAATATGTGAGTGATGTACAAGGAATTCATTATCACAAAGATCCAAAACTATACAATAACCTCTTTGCCCATTTGTCGCTTCGTTTTCAAAGGGGTGAAATTAATTTTATTGAAATTAATCCCTTCACGAAGGAATTAAAGAGAGAGTACCTGGAATTGTTTTTAGTTATTCAAAAGGCTTGCCATCTGTATTTAGCAACTCAAAAAGTTTCGGTACCCGATTCGTTTGTGTCACTAATTGTTCTTCATTTTATCGTCTCATATGAAAAGAAATTTAATCAAAAGGGGAAAATTCGAACTTTATATGTCTGTTCGACTGGAAGAGGTGTAGCGCGTCTTATTAAAAACCGAGTGGAAAGAGAAATTTTTGATATTGAAATTGTCAAGAACTGTTCGATTATGGAAGTTGGTGAAATTTGTAGTCGGGAAAAAGTCGATTTTATTATTAGTATTTTCCCAATTGAAATAGATCTTCCTGTCGTAATTGTAGACCCGTTACCTAGTAAAAAAGATATCGAAGCGATTAAACATAAGGTGAAAGAATTGCTTCATGAAAAAAACTTTCAATATAACAACTCGGTAGAAAGTATTGAGGAGAAAGTTAGTAGTCGGGATTCGGAATTTGTCAGTCAAGAAATTATTTTAAAAGGTTTTGAGATTAACCAGGAAATTCAGCTAGCTTTTGAAGACGAAATTGAAGGATCCAAGAAACAGGCACTGATGTTACACATTTTTTTAATGGTTCATCGTTATTATTTCGATAAACAATATGATAACTATGCTTATTCTAGCAGCTATTCTCATAGTGAAGAAAAAATTATGAGGATTAGGGGAATTTTGTATGCGCATGAGTTGCAGGCACATGAAGCTGAAGTCATTGCCATTCTGCAATATTTAAGAAGTTAGAGGGTGTTTCGATGGGAGACGGAGTCATCATTAAAAATGGTTATGTCATTGATCCAGAACAGCAGACGATTGAGATAAAAGAAATTGCTATACAAAATGGGTTTTTAGTGGCACCTGAAGAGATGGATGTTACAAATGTAACCTATATAGATGCTGAAGGTTGCTATGTTTCACCGGGGTTTATCGATATCCATGTGCATATTTTCACGGAGCATACGGAACTTGGAATAGATACTGATCTGATTGGTATCGAGCAGGGAGTGACGACAGTTGTTGATGCGGGAAGTGTAGGCTGTTCGGATTATGCAACTTTTAAGGAGAAAGTGGTTAAGCAAAGTCAAACGGAGGTGCTGTCATTTTTAAATATTTCACGACATGGCCTAACGAATGGTCTTTCTGAACTTGCTGATTTGGAAGATTTAATGACGATGGAAGAGGCCGAAGAGATTTTTAATAAGGAACCAAGCATCGTTGGACTGAAGGCGCGGATGAGTGGGTCTGTTGTCAAAGAAAGTGGTATTAAACCTCTTGAGCATGCGCGTAAACTAGCTGATCAATTGAACGTCCCAATTATGGTTCATATCGGTAATCCACCACCCAACTTACAAGAGATTTTTCCGCTTTTACGTAGAGGAGATATCGTGACCCATGCATTTCATGGCAAGAAATACGGCATTTTAAATGCACAAGGTGTTCTTATTCCAGAAGCTACAGCCGCTTTACAACGAGGTGTATTATTCGATATTGGACATGGTACCTCTAGTTTTAGCTATGAAACATTACTAAAATTTCGAGAGATATATAATGAACCATTTACAACTAGTACTGATTTGTATCGTTTGAATTATCAAAACCCGGTTTGTAGCTTGATGCATACGATGACGAAGCTATTGGAACTAGGTGTGCCATTTATGGAGGTGGTGAGGTCGGTTACAGTGAAAGCTGCACGGGCGCTAGGATTACATGATAAAGGAACGCTTAGATGGGGAGCAAAGGCTGATATTACACTATTTAAGAAAGTAGAACAGCACACAATACTAGTAGACTCAGAAGGAAGACAGCTAGAAGCGAAGCAAATTCTTACACCGTATTTGGTTTTGAGGGATGGAAAGGTAGTGTACCAAGATGAGTCAACAAGGTCTAAATGAGCAAGAGATAATTGATAGAAGCGGGAATCCAAATCTATGTAAAGCTGTGTTAAGTTATTCAAAAAATGCTTTAGTAGAGAACAGTATAGTTATGACAGAAGTTCAATGGCTGTCATTTGTCTCACATATTTCTGGGATGGTCTATCGCTCGACTTTTAAGGAAGCGCTTCCACCCATTGAAAAGGAAATATTCGGAGAGGTTTCCCAAGATTCCATTCTCTTGGCAAGCACAATCTGTCGGCAACTGAACCATTTGCAAGACGATGAAAAGTATCTTTTATCGATTCATTTTGAAACGGCTAAACTGAATTAAAAAATAGGAGGAATGTGTGATGAGTGAAGTTATTGTTGTGATTGGCGATCGGTTAGGAAAGGGACAAAATGTAGGAAAAGGAGTAGAGGCAGCAGGGGGTAAGGCGATTGTTATTAGCGGGATGGCTGCCGATATGAAACTTGGCGATATGATGAATGAGGTAAAAGCGGACATGGGAATATCATTTTGTGGTAGCGGAGGAGCGGGCGCTATTACGGCACAATCAAAATATGGATATCCTGCACGCTATGGGATGCGATCTGTTGAGGAGGGGCTAACAGCGCTTAGGGAAGGTAAAACAGTTCTTGGCTTTGGTTTTAATGACTCTGAAGAGTTAGGAAGAAGACTTACGGAAGAATTCATGAAAATAAGGGGTTGATGTTATGAAAAGGGTCATTGAAACGACAGTTCGTATCGAAGGGAAAGGGGATTCGAAAGAAAAAGCACTCAGTATTGCTCTAGGAAATATTCAGAAAAAAGTCATGAAAGATTATAAGGGAAACATGATTATTCGTATAGAGCCTGTCAATGTTAATGTGATTGAAGCGAAGGAAACTTCTTATATAGAGCGCTTTTTCTTTTTCTTTTTTCCACGACAAAGAAGTAAATACTCCGTCGTATTAGATGTAGAAATAAACTTATTTCTTTTGGATGTTGGGCAAATTACTTTTGAAAAAAATGAACAAGGGAACGGCGTGAAGGAGCAAGTGTTGGGGAGTCATTTTTTGAAATAAGAGGGGGATAATCGATGGAATTGCTCACAATTATTTTTAAGTCAATCATCATTGGAGGATTTGTTGGCTTTGCTGTTGGTGCTGGTGCAGCTCGGATGTTCCACGCACCAACCTCACAGGGAATGGGTGCATTTCGAACATTGGGTGAGTTAAATGCCTGTGCGGGAGATGCGGCGTCACACTTTTCGTTTGGTTTAGGATTTTTCTTTAATGCTTGGGCTTCTTCTGTCGGTGCAGGGGCGTTCACGCAAGACGTTGATCATAGAATCATCCCGAACTGGGCTGCAGCTGTGTTAATGAGAAAGGGAAAACGTCCAGAAGATACTTTGCATAATCCGAAGAAGATGGCGATTGCAGGAGCGATTATTGGCGTACTTGTTGTTACATTTTTAAATTCAACGGCTTCGGCAATTCCAGAATCATTGCAAGCCATCGCATTAAAAGTATTAGTTCCAGCAGCGAATTTGCTTATCAATCCGGTCATGCCAGTCATCTTCTGGCTCGCAGCTTTGGATTCGGGTAAACGTTCTGGCATTTGGGGAACAATTTTTGGCGGGGCTGCCCATATGGTCATGGGAAATGCAGTTCCTGGTGTCGTGCTCGGAATTTTAATCGGTAAAGGTGTCGATGACGGTGGTTGGAACAAGGTTACGAAGACATTATTGATTTCTGTTATTCTTCTGTTTATTCTAAGTGGATTTTTCCGTGGATTCGATATTCAGCTTCTCCAAGGATTTAATCTTCAAGCACCTGAATGGTTGATCAATTTACACAAATTAATCGGATATGAGGTGAAGTAAATGGGTGGGCAAAGTGAAATCAATGTAAAGAGCTTTTGGTATGGAGATTGGTCATTTCCCTTATTAGTAGCGTTGTTGTCATCGGGTGTGTTCGCGGGGACCCATATGTATTATGTTTATAAAATTGGGGCTTTTAATGATGTTGCGATTGTTGCGATGCTTGAAGTGGGATTACAAGGAGGCGGCTATGGTGTAGCTGCTGCATTCGGAGCCAGTTTCTTGTTTGCGCGTGTTTTGGAGGGCTCTCTTGTCGGTATCTTAGACATTGGTGGTGCCATTCAAACAGGGATTGGAATTGGTGTACCTGCATTGTTACTGGCTGCGGGAATGACTGCGCCGATTGAAAACTTCACACTTTCTTTGCTAACTGGAGCGATTTTAGGTCTTGCCATCGGCTACATTGTCATTTTGATTCGTAAATTGACAGTGGGGCAGTCGAACTCAACATTTGGAGCAGACGTGATGATGGGAGCTGGGAATGCATCGGGAAGGTTTTTAGGACCTCTAATTATTATTTCAGCTGCCTCTGCGTCTATTCCAATCGGTGTCGGTGCTGTTACGGGAGCAGCCATTTTTTATGCTTGGAAAAAACCGATTGTCGGTGGTGCTATTTTAGGCGCTATGCTATTAGGAGCAATTTTTCCAATTACGTTAGACTGAGGAGGAACTTATGACTATTTTTAAAAGACTTGGACTTACACAAGTGATTAATGGAAGTGGCAAAATGACAGCGCTTGGTGCATCGGCTGTAAGTGAGGATGTTGCACGAGCATTAAAGGATGCTTCACAAGATTATGTTGATATTAATGAAATGATGGAACTTGCAGGTACAGTTATTGCTGATGTAACAGGGGCTGAGGATGGTTGCCCGACAAATGGTGCCGCGGCAGGAATTGCGATTAGTACTGCCGCAGTCATCGCAGGTGAAAATTTGACGTATATTGAGCGGTTGCCGAATTCAGATGGAATGAAAAATCAGGTGATTATTCAAAAGGGGCAGCAAATCCATTTTGGTGCAAGCATTGCACAAATGATTAGTATGGGCGGCGGAAAAGTGGTTGAAGTCGGTCAGGCAAATAAAGTGGAGCAACAACATATCGAAGAAGCAATCAATGAACAGACAGCTGCGTTACTGTATATTAAATCGCATCATGCTGTGCAAAAAGGGATGCAGCCGATTGAAACAATGATTGCAATCGCAAAAAAACATCAAATTCCACTTATTATAGATGCTGCTGCGGAAGAAGATTTTCAAAAATATATTGCGATGGGTGCGGACATCGTCATCTATAGCGGTGGTAAAGCATTAGAAGGTCCAACATCAGGATTTATTTGCGGTAGAAAAAAAATGATGGAAGCATGCCGGATGCAATATAAGGGAATCGGTCGTCCGATGAAAATTGGCAAAGAAGGAATGGCTGGTTTGATTGTTGCGCTAAAGCAATATGCCAGTAGGGATGTCGATGTTGAGGGACAGCTTAGTAGGATGCAACAGCTTTGTGAGGGGTTAGAGGGAGTTCCTGGGCTAACATGCTCGATTAAACAAGATGAGGCGGGGCGGGAAATTTACCGTGCAAATATCGAAGTGGATAGTAAGGAAGCAGGCATGACTGCGGAGGAATTGCTACACGCTTTAGAATTGGGGAATCCCGCCATCTTTTTACGCCATCACTATGTGAATATCGGAATATTATCCGTTGATCCCAGACCTCTGCTAAAGGGGCAGGAGGCTATTATCGCAGAAACCATCAAACTAATTTTAGCTCGAGGAGTGAAATAATGTACTTCAACCATCAAGTCATTTTTAACGTATTGGCGAAGGATTTAAAAAATGCTCAAGAACTTGTGGAAATTGCCGGAGATCGCGTTTTAGTCGGCGTGATGGTCAAGGATTTTCCGATGGAAGAGGATGCTATTCAACGCATAAAAGAGTATAAAGAAAATAATATCCCCGTTTCAGTAGGGTTGGGCGCAGGGGATCCTGCAATGTGGCAAAAAGTGGCGAATGTATCTGTAGCAGCCCTACCGAATCATATTAATCAAGTATTCCCGGCAACAGGTTATACACTTGGCAGAATGGAGCAAACGATAGAAAAAGTACCTGTGATTAACGCCTTGGTCGAACCAACAGGTATCCCGGGCCAGGTGTATATTACGACGGGGCCGATTAGTTCTGCTTATCGCGAGACTGTTACTTGTGATCTGGCTGCGGCGATGATTGCTGAAATAGGAATACCTTCTGTGAAATTTTATTCTATAGAAGGTGATGAGCGTTTGGATGAATTAGCGGTGATGACTCAGGCGGCGTCAAAAGCAGGTATACAAATCATTGAGCCAACAGGCGGTATCACTCTCGAAAATGTTCATAAAATCGTACAAACATGTCTCGAAAATGGTGCGGGAATTGTTATTCCTCATCTCTATACATCTCTAGTAGATAAGGAGACCGGGGAAACAAAACCTTCTGCACTGAAGCAGTTGGTCGAACTGGTTTGGTGACAGTATAATGGGAAATTGAAGGCTGGTTTGTTGAATTCAAAAAGCGATTTCACATGAAATACATGTGAAATCGCTTTTTTTCATCCAAGTCCTTCGCACTAAAATGCTTTGTAAAGATTTATGTTAGTACATAGAAAAAACTTACAAAAAGAAAATGGTGCCTAGCATTCGAAATGATTACTTTTTCAAATCTTCAATGGAGTTAACATCATCCATATAGGCCGGTACAGCTAATCCTTGTTTAACACCTACCATATTCACTCCGATGTCGTCCAATTGTCCATCGAATTTTTCTACATATGTATTATGGGTATTCGGTAAGCAAGCGGCGAATGTTGCATCTGCACTTCCATCAGCAACAGCTGAAAACATTGGACCTGGTTCAACCATCGTTAATTGGACAGTATAACCCATATCTTCGAGGACGATTTTCATCATATTATGGCTTGCAAGTTCGCTGTCCCATGGCGCATAGGCAAGCTTGATTGTATCTCCGTCCACGGTAGCGACTCCATCTGTCCATTCTGCGACTTTTTCCGGATGGCTATCAACCCAAGTTCGTGCGGCATCTTCAGGCTTGAGACCATCTTCAATAGCAATCATAATCTCGGCCATGTCATCCATATCCCACTTGAAACGCTCGAAAATCGCATAGGCCTGGGGGAAATCTTCTTTCAATCCAATCCGACCAATGGAATGGATTTCTTCAGCGTCACCGTAGATTAGTTTTGGATCCTCCAAATACTTTAAATCGAATTTTGAAAATTTCCAATGTGGACTCCAAGCAGTTATGATAATGGGTTCTTCTTTATCATAGGCCCTTTTCAAAGCAGCTGTCATAGTGGCGCCTGACCCCGAAGTTACATTCCAATCTGGCAGATCATATTCTTGAAGTACTTTCGCCGTTAATTCCATATGACCTGATCCAGGGTCAATCCCTACGATTGTATGGTCTACGGATTCACCGACTGCTGCGTTTGTTTCAGTTGCTTTACCTTCATCGTTGTCACTACTACACGCTGCAAGTCCTAGTGCCAACAGTGCAGCCGTTCCAATTCCAGTTACCTTTTTAAAAAGTGTCATGTTCTTATTTCCTCCTCAATTTTTCCATATATGATATGGATTAAAAATTAATCGGGTATAAGTAAGCGCAATAGTGTAAGCAGAAATTACCAGAAGAGAGGGCATGGTGCCTCTCTCATTAAAGAAGAATGACAAAGAAGGCAATTCTTTATAGCCTCATCGGATAAAGAATTTGCTGTAGTATGGGGAGTTTCTCTAGCGAAGAATGACTGTACATTCGTCTTTTCGTGCATCCATACAAATGGTTGACAATTCCCTTTTTTATTTCCAACAAAACAATAGCCTCTTTCATGCTGAGCGGCGTGCATTGTATAGTAAGTTATCTATTATCGATACTAGCCCCCTCATGATAATGATATGTGTTCAACAAACCGCAAATTAACTACATGTAAATCCCTAATGATCTGGACTGTTCACCATCAGCCATTCATTACCCAATACAAGCTTACCACACTTTTTTATTTCCTTTATTTCCCTTCGTGAAGAATGATCGTCGAGTCTTGTTCAGAGCCTAAAAAACTTTCCCATCTTTAATTGATAAAGGAGCTAGATTATTGAAATGAAAAAAGCGACTCAACTTGTATACATGTTGAGTCGCTTTTTTCACTATATAAGTTGAACTAAAGAATCCTACTAAAACCGCTTGGCGCTAGGGAAGGATTGAACTACATCCTTCCTCGGGGATGCCTCCCGCGATAAGCCAGCCAGAAAACCATTGGCAGTCTTATCGCTTCGGCCACCCCAGTAGTCGCCTTCGCTGGTGATTATGTCACAATCATAAGTTCAACATATATAGCGAAATATTCTACTAAGCATAAGAATGTAGCCCTGAAATAATCAAGTTGACAAATATTTGGTTGAAAACAATAATGCCGAAGCCGATAATTGCCATCCAAGCTGTTTTTTCGCCTTCCCATCCCTTGCCGATTCGTAGATGGAGCATGCCGGCGTAAAATAAGAATGTGATAAGAGCCCACACTTCCTTCGGATCCCAGCCCCAGAATCGGCTCCATGCCATATGCGCCCAAATCATGGCGAATAATAGCCCACCGAGCGCGAATAAAGGAAAGCCAATAACGACAGAACGATACGTAATTTCATCCATTGTAGCCGGATTCACTTTGTTGGTCAGCGGTTTGAGCAAGGCAATAATTGTACGCCTTGTAATCAGACGTATGAGTAAATAAAGAATCGTTCCGGCTACAAATGACCAGATAATTGTATTTAATTTCTGTGCATGAATGGTATTAGGAATTTCGATTAGCCCATTTTTTTGACTGGTAACTTCAGTTGCTTCCACAATGGTTGCGTTTTTTGGAACCGTAATCGCTGGCAACTTGTACGTATACACTTCCATCTCAGCAGTCCGATTTTCAAATTGCAGGCTTTTCGTATAATCCATTGCACTGAATGTGCTTGTCATGCCAATGAAACCAAGTACAATTACCATGAAATACATCACAAGCTCCAAAAAGAATGACTGCTTATTTTTTTTATTCGGATTCACGGTTTTTAACAAATATATGATACCTGTCACAAAGGAGATAGATAACACAGCGCTAGAAAAAGCAACTGTGATAACGTGGATCGTTAACCAATGACTCTGTAGCGCTGGAATCAGCGGTGTTACATCTTTTGAAAAAGCATTAGCAAAGCCGAGAATGAGCAATGCAATCGGTAGGGCAAAAAGTCCAATGACACTCTGACGATATAAATAATACATTATCAAGAAACTACCAATCAGCATAATGCCAAAGAACGTCATAAATTCATACATATTGCTGACGGGCGCATGTCCAGCAACATACCATCTTGTTGCAAAATATACGAGCTGTAATACAAAGCCAATAGTCGTCAAGCCAATACCTATTCTTGAAAAAATCTTCTTCGGCGATTTTACCGATAAGCCAAAAGGAATGATGGCAATTAAATACGCGAAAAATGAAATATAAAGTGCTGTACTGCTTAAACTAAGTAGTGATTGTGAAGACATCGAAACCCTCCTTAAAAGTCAATTACTTCTAATTGTATCATTGTTAATCTTAGCAATGGAGTTGATATTGTGGCAATTGGATGACATGAAAAGTGACTACTCCGGAAGTCAATCAGGATAAACTTTCGGGATAGTCCTTTACATTTCATTGATATTTTGTAACACATAAAAGTTTCATACGGGATTTGTTAATTTCTCCAATCGCTTTGTCAACTTCTCCCGCCAATCTTGCGCAAGCTCCTGAACAGCCAGCACTTTTTGAATACCTTCAATGTCCTTTGGACGGTGGAAATAAAGTTGGTTGGCAAAAAGGATAGAAATTTGTTGTGGATGTGATTTGACTAATGTAATGGTCGAATCTTCGTGAACAATGCCTTCTTCAAGTACACGGCACAAATAACCCGTAAATCCTGTATCAACCATCCCTTTCATAAGGGGAGGCAGGTCAGTTCTTTTCGTAATCGTGCTGCATGGAATTCGGCCCTGTGTCACTTGGATCACAGCATCTCCAAGACGAAAAACATCCCCGATATGAATGTCTTGTTCGAGCATATTCGTCACGGTTATATTTTCTCCGAAAGCTGCGCGTGGAAGGGGATTGTTAAACTCCTGCTCCCAACGTGCATAGTGCTCATAAGGATAAACACAAACTGCGCGGTCAAGCCCGCCATGATGTTTTAAATCAGCCACGCCATCTCCTCGAAAGCCTTCTTTTGCTAGAAAGACTTCCTCTACTGTTTCTTTACAAATAGCCGTTTCAAGTTCTTTGTCGTTACCATACTTCATTTTCTTCGGTAAGCCGATGGATAGGTTTTTTAATTCAATACTGGTTGTCATGTTATGTACCTGCTTTCTGCCAAGTTAAACTTTTCTTATTATTAAACCATAGAAGAAGTTTGTTATCAAAAGAATTTGTAATAGGTGGAAATAGTATCGGGACAGGGGGAGTGTCAATGGGAGATGCAATGGCTGTTACTAGCAGAGCAAGTGGAAAATGAGTTGGATACTCTTTTGAAAATTGATCTCGTTTTATATGATTGTGCATCAGCAGCTTTACGTGAACAAATTGATCATTGCCATAAAGTTTTATATCCGCTATAAAAGTGCCTAGTCTATAACAACTTTGAATTGTTGTAGACTAGGCACTTTTTTAGAAAGATACGTATATGTGTAGGAAATATGAGCGAGTTTCCGAATTTACCAGCGACTTTTCACAAAACACTAGCGAATTTCCGAATTTACCGGCGACTATTCGCAAAATACCAGCGACTCGCCCGGAATCACCGCCCCAGTCACTTCCTCAATTTCATGACAACATCCTCATCAGGCGTGACAAACATCGTTTTCTGCTCGAAATAAATAACAAATCCGGGCTTCGATCCGTTCGGCTTTTTGACATGCCGCACTTCGGTATAGTCAACAGGTACAGATGACGAACCGCGCGCCTTACTGAAATAGGCTGATAAAATCGCCGCTTCACGAATCGTTTCTTCATCAGGATTCGTATCGTGAATGACGACGTGTGATCCGGGAATATCTTTCGTATGGAGCCAAGTTTGATCGCGTGCAGCAATCTTGAACGTCAAATAATCATTTTGCTTATTATTTTTCCCAACTGAAATTTTCACACCAGTAGATGAGATATACGTTTCCGGTGCTGGTTTCTTAGGTTTACTCTTCTTTTTCAGCTTGCGCGCCTTCAGGAAACCGAGTTCCGCGAGCTCTTCACGTATTTCTTCGATGTCTTCAGGAGAGGCTTGCATGACTTGCTGTTTAATCATTTCAAAGTAGGCAATATCCTCGGCTGCTTTTTCTAGCTGTTCGGCAATCATAATGAGTGCCGTTTTCGCTTTCGCATAACGTGAATAAAAACGCTGTGCGTTATCAATGGGTGTTTTTCTTGGGTCGAGCGGTATAGTCACCGTCGTTCCTTCCTCGTAATAATTATTGACAACTGCCTCTGTCATCCCTTTTTGTAAAGCATAACTATTGGCGGTCAACAATTCGCCGTACAGCTGGAACGTATCCAGTTTCCCAGCAGCCTCTTGTTCTTTTGATAGCTTTTTCACTTTCAAATTCAATTTGGCAATTTCATTATCAAGCCAGCGTTCCAAATCTGCCGCTTGCGATTTGACGCGCTCTCTTTCAGCCCGTGCAAAATACACTTTATCCAATAAATCACCAAGTGTGCCGTACTCTGCAATTGTTTTATCCGCATGTGATAACGCGGCGGCGGAAAATACTGTTTTCGTCCCGATTTCTGCAATATTTGGTGCGCTAGCTGTACCTTTAAATGAAGCAAGGAACGCTGTAAACACAGCAAATTTTTCATTCGCAGGGACGTCCTTCATTCTAAACAATAATTCTTCTGCATTTATAGGTGAGAACCCTGAAAAAGTACCGACGACATCGCGAGCACTGTCAAACTGTGGCAGTAGCGTACCAAATTGTTGCTCGCCCACGCTAAATGGATCCACTTTGTCTTGCGGCGGTGCAGGTATAAAAGGCTGCCCAGGTAATATTGTTCGATAACTGTTTACCGATGGTGGTAAATGTTTCATACTATCGATGATGATGTCGCGATCTGGATCGACGATTAGTAAGTTACTATGCCGGCCCATAATTTCAACATACAATCTTCGACTAATATCATCACCGATTTCATTTTTAGCCTGAATATCGAACGTAATAATTCGATCTGTGCCGAATTGGTCAATGGCTGTAATCGTCCCGCCTTCAAGATGCTTGCGCAATACCATGCAAAACATCGGAGGCTCTGAAGGGTTTGTAATTGCCTCTTCGGTCAGTTGAACACGTGAATAGGATGAATGGATAGAAATAAGAAGTTTATGATTTTTACCGCCTGAACGGATTAGAAATACGACTTCTTGTGCGTTCGGCTGATGAATTTTAGAAATGCGGCCGTTTTTCAGAACCTGCAATTCCTGCACCATCGCCGTGGTGAATAAACCGTCAAATGCCATACTGATTCCTCTTTCAATTCGTTTTGTCCCATTTTACCACTCTATGCGTGTGATATGGTATAATACGTTAAGAATTGTTTTGATCGAAAAGATCGGGGCAGGCATGTTTGCGTCGAATGATCACCGCAAAACAGACTAGATAAGAAGAGGGATTGCATGTACAAAAAACGTGGGCTTTTGATTGTTCTGTCCGGCCCTTCTGGTGTAGGGAAAGGGACAGTGCGCAAAGAGCTTTTTTCTCAACCAGATACGAACTATGAATACTCCATATCGATGACGACTCGAAGTCCACGTCAAGGTGAAGTGGATGGAGCTGATTATTTCTTCAAATCGAGAGCTGAATTTGAGCAACTCATTGAAGAAGGCAAGCTGCTGGAGTATGCCGAATATGTGGGCAATTATTATGGCACGCCGCTTGACTATGTCAATGCTACATTAGATGCGGGGAGAGATGTTTTCCTTGAAATTGAAGTAGTAGGGGCAGCACAAGTACGTGCGAAAGTTCCAGATGGTCTGTTCATATTCCTGGCGCCGCCGAGTTTGTCTGAACTGGAAGACCGCCTTGTAGGTAGGGGAACAGAGGCAGCAGATGTTATTGCGACTCGTATTGCGAAGGCGCGAGAAGAACTTGAAATGATGAACTTATACGATTATGTTGTCGAAAATGATGAAGTTTCAAATGCCTGTGATCGAGTCAATGCCATTGTATTAGCAGAGCATTGCCGTAGAGAACGTGTAGAAAAACGCTACTTACTTATGCTGGAGGGGGAATAAATTATGTTAACACCAACACTCGATTCATTAAAAGAACAAGTCGATTCTAAATACACACTGGTTACACTTGCTTCAAAACGCGCACGTGAAATGCAGGAAGAGGGAACACGACTTCTCACTTCATATAAATCACATAAAAACGTTGGGAAAGCACTTGAAGAAGTTGCAGCTGGCGTATTGTCAAAAGCAAAACAAGATGACTCCATCATTTACGAAGACGAAGTATAATAGAATTTTTTTCTCTAGGCTCCGGGCGCCAGACGCCCTACGCTTTTCTATTTAAAATAGCCATACGTCATACTCCCTTAGAAACGAATTTTCTTTGGGAGTTTGTCATTTTAGAAAGGATGAGGACAGTGTTAGTAAACAAAAAAATCCTCCTTTGTGTTACTGGTGGAATTGCGGTTTATAAAGCGGTTGCACTTGTGAGTAAGTTATCGCAGGCAGGGGCACATGTGAAGGTAATCATGACGGAGTCGGCACAGCAATTTGTCACGCCGCTGACTTTCCAAGCGATGTCTCGCAATGATGTATTTATTGATACGTTTGATGAAAAAGATTCTCGTGTCATTGCGCATATCGATTTGGCTGATTGGGCTGACCTTGTTGTGGTTGCTCCGGCAACAGCAAATGTCATTGGGAAACTAGCAAACGGCATTGCGGATGATATGGTCACGACGACATTATTAGCGACAACAGCTGAAGTGTGGATAGCACCTGCTATGAATGTTCATATGTATGAAAATAAAGCGGTTATACGCAATATAAATACTTTGCACGAGGACGGTTACCGCTTCATCGAACCATCTGAGGGCTTTTTGGCATGTGGTTATGTAGGTAAAGGGCGTTTAGAAGAGCCGGAAAAAATTGTGGAACTGATTACGCAACGATTTACAACAACGAAAAACCTGCCGTTGTCTGGCAAAAAAGTTATTGTCACTGCTGGTCCGACACGTGAACGGATTGACCCGGTTCGCTACGTATCGAATTTCTCTAGTGGCAAAATGGGCTATGCGATGGCAGAAGCAGCTGCAGCCCTTGGAGCAGAAACGGTGCTTATTTCTGGACCAGTTGGACTGGATAAGCCTGTTGGTATGACGGTTATCGACGTAGAAAGTGCAGCCGAAATGCTGGAGGCAGTGCGTGCACAATTCGATAATGCCGATATTGTTGTGAAATCAGCTGCTGTTGCTGATTATCGCCCAAAAGATATTCATCCAGAAAAGATGAAGAAGCAAGTGGGAGACTCGGTCATTGAGCTCGAACGAACGACTGATATTTTAAAGACAATGGGTGGCATTAAAACTGACCAAATTCTCGTAGGCTTTGCTGCGGAAACGACGAATGCAGTTGGCTATGGTGCGGGGAAATTAGAAAGTAAAAACTTAGATTACGTTATTGTCAATGATGTCACGGACCCGAATGGAGGATTTGGCAGTGATACAAACGTTGTTACACTGTTATCCAAACGTGGTACACATCAACCATTCCAAGCGATGGCAAAAAAAGAATTGGCAAAAGTGCTATTTGAAGCGATTCTGAAAGAAGAAAGTGAACAGCTCAATGATCGCTGAAATCATTGTCGACGTGTCGGCTTATCCGATTGATCGGCCGTTCGATTATCTTGTACCCGACACGATGGTAGCTGTCATTGAAGCGGGTATCCGTGTGAAAGTACCGTTTGGCCCGAGGAAAGTGCTAGGCTATGTGACTGCATTAAAAGAAGAGAGCGGACTTGATGTAGCCAAATTGAAGCCGATTGATGAATTGATAGATTTAGAACCAGTGATTTCTGCGGAGCTACTAGACTTATCACGTTGGTTAGCAACGCAAACATTGGCCTATGAAATTGATGCGCTACAGGTGATGCTACCAGCCGCTATGCGTGCGAAATATGAAAAATTCATCGTTGTTGAGGCACCAGAGCGTATTGAAGATGAGGATTTTCGACAATTTCTTGCAGGGAGGCAACGAGTTTCATTGAAAGAAGCCGACCAATTAGGTCTGCTAAAAACAGTGAAACACTATGCTGAACAAGGCATTATTACAGTCGACACAACTGTCAATCAAAAAACGGCTGTCAAAAAAGTACGCATGATTCAAATCGCGAGTGATGAAACACTGCAAACGGTGCTCGACACCATTTCTGCCAATGCGAAAAAGCAAATTGAATTGCTGCATTGGATGAAAGACCATGCGGGACAGGTGATACTGGCGAAACAACTGATGGAGCAATCGGGTATTCAGCCTGCTGTGTTAAAAGCGGTTATTGAAAGAGGGGCTGCTTCAGAAGAATACGCTGAAGTATACCGGGAGCCGGAAGCACCACAGTTGAAAGATACAGCTATTCCTGTGGAACTGACCGAAGAGCAACGTATTGCGCTTGAGGCGATTAGAAATACTACAGATCAGCAAAAAGCCGAGACGTTCCTTCTACACGGCATCACAGGCAGTGGAAAAACGGAAATCTATTTACGAGCTATTAAGCATGTGTTGGATAAAGGCCAGGAAGCAATCGTTCTTGTCCCGGAAATCTCCTTGACACCACAAATGACATCGCGTTTTAAAGAACGTTTCGGACCGCTTGTTGCAGTGATGCATAGTGGATTATCTGCTGGGGAGAAATACGATGAGTGGCGCAAAATTCAACGAGGCGAAGTCAAGGTTGTCGTTGGCGCAAGATCGGCGATATTTGCTCCGTTTGAAAATATCGGTATCATTATTCTCGATGAAGAGCATGAATCGACCTATAAGCAAGAAGATACACCACGTTACCATGCGCGAGATGTCGCCATTAAGCGGTCGGAATACTTTGGCTGTCCGGTTATTTTAGGAAGTGCGACACCGTCATTGGAATCCTATGCGCGGGCATCGAAAGGTGTCTATACATTGCTGACGTTGACTAGACGAGCAAAAGACCAGGAACTTCCTGCGGTAACAGTCGTCGATATGCGAGACGAATTAAAAAATGGCAACCGCTCGATGTTTTCATTGCCATTGGCGGAAGCGGTTCGTATTCGCTTGGCGAGAGGGGAACAGACGGTTTTATTCCTCAATAAGCGGGGGTTTTCTTCCTTCGTGTTATGTAGGGACTGTGGAACTGTTGTGGAATGTCCGAACTGTGATATATCGCTGACCTATCATCGTGCGAATGAACGGCTGAAATGCCATTACTGTGGCCATGAGGAGCATGTACCCCTTGAATGTCCACAATGTAAAAGTGATCATATCCGATTTTTTGGGACTGGTACACAAAAAGCGCAAGAAGAAATTGCGAAACTATTTCCAGAAGCACGTGTCATTCGGATGGATGTTGATACGACAAGGCAAAAAGGATCTCATGAACGGTTGTTAAGGCAATTCAGTGAAGGACAGGCGGATATTTTACTCGGGACGCAAATGATTGCCAAGGGGCTCGATTTCCCGAATATTACTTTAGTTGGTGTACTGGCGGCTGATACGACGCTACATTTAGCCGATTTCCGTGCTGCGGAAAAGACATTTCAGCTCATGACGCAAGTGAGTGGACGAGCAGGTCGCCATGAATTGCCTGGAGAGGTTTTTATTCAAACGTATTCTCCAGAGCATTACGCTATCGAGTTGGCAAAAGCCCAACACTACGAACCCTTTTATCATTTGGAGATGGCGGCAAGGAAGCAATATGGCTACCCGCCCTTTTATTTTTTTACACTTGTCCAGTTCACGCATGAAGATTTGCTGAAAGTAGCTGACTTTGCGGATAAGGGGGCTAGGTTCCTAAAAGGGAACTTATCGCCAAACACCGTCATTATCGGTCCAACCGCGGCTGCCATTAGCCGTGTCAATAATAGATATCGTTACCAATGTTTGATAAAATACAAAAAAGAGCCAAAGTTGACAGAAACGCTGCAACAGCTCATTAAATACTACCGCACAGACTGGATTAAAGCAGGTTTAATAATGACCGTTGACGTTGAACCAGTGTCTATTTATTAAAGTGAAAAGAGGAATTGAATTGGCAATACGTAAAATTGTGGAGCATCCAGCACCGGTGCTTAAGCAAATGTGTGAAGAAGTTGTAAAATTTGATAAGAAGCTAGCAAACCTTTTAGATGATATGTATGACACGATGGTCGCGGCGGATGGCGTAGGACTCGCCGCACCACAAATTGGCAAGGCAGTACGAGTTGCCATTGTTGATATGGGCGAAGGACAGGACGTCATTGAAATGGTCAATCCTGTTGTGACAGCTATCGGAGGTTCTGAAGTTGAAATTGAGGGCTGCCTTAGCTTCCCAGGTTTATATGGCGAAGTAGAAAGACCGTTTTTTGTCCGTGTGGAAGCACAGGAGCGGGATGGTTCCTTGTACGAAATTGAAGCGGAAGATTATGAAGCGAGAGCGATTCTTCATGAAGTCGATCATTTGAATGGTGTGTTATTCGATTCGAAAATTATCCGAATCGTCGATCCAGCTGAATTCGAAGAAATGGATGAGGAAGAGGAGGCGAGTGACCATGACTAATATCGTCTTTATGGGAACCCCTGAATTTTCAGTGTCAGTACTTACGATGCTACATAATGAAGGTCATACAATCTCGGCGGTTGTCACGCAACCCGATCGACCAGTTGGACGTAAACGTGTTTTGACGCCTCCACCTGTAAAAGTAGAGGCACTTCGACTCGGCTTACCGATTATTCAGCCTGAAAAATTAACGGGCTCAAGTGAATTAGCAGAAATTATTGCACTCAAACCAGATCTTATCGTCACCGCAGCCTTTGGTCAGATTTTACCGAAGAAATTGTTGGAAGTACCAAAGCTTGGTTGCATTAATGTCCATGCTTCTTTATTGCCAAAATATCGCGGCGGCGCACCCATCCATCAGTCGATTATGGACGGGGAAACAGAAACAGGTGTGACGATTATGTATATGGTTGAAAAATTAGATGCAGGCGATATCATTTCACAAGTCGTTGTGCCGATTGCAGATACAGACCACACGGGACTGCTGTTTGAGGAATTGTCTGTGGCGGGAACAAAGCTCTTACAAGAAACACTTCCTTCTATAGTAGACGGCACAAATAACAAAACGGTCCAAGATGAATCACTGGTGACATTTGCGCGCAATATCTCTCGCGAACAAGAACGCATTGATTGGTCAAAAGGCGGTAAAGCCATCTATGATCAAGTTCGTGGACTTCATCCATGGCCAGTTGCTTATACGACGATTCAAGGTGAGAACGTCAAAGTATGGTGGAGCGAAAAAGTTGCTACACAAGTAGAAGCAGAACCAGGCACAATTATTAAGATTGAACCCGATCGAATTATCGTCAAAGCAGGTGACGACGTCGCGATTGCGATAACGGATCTCCAACCAGCCGGAAAAAAACGGATGCCAGCAGATGTTTTTGTTCGTGGAACTGGATCGAAATGGAACGAAGGGGACCGATTTGAATGAATAGTAGACCGAAAAAGAAAATCTGGAACGGCAATGTCCGTGACGCAGCACTATCTATTTTAATGGAAATCAATAATAACCAAGCATACAGTAATCTATTGCTACATCGAACGATTGAGAAATACGGTATTGAAACGAAAGACCGCGGGTTATTGACGGAATTGACATATGGTACATTGCAACATCGTATGGCGCTTGACTATTATCTTGAACCTTTTGTCCGTGGGAAACTGGATGGCTGGGTACGAGAATTACTTAGAATGTCGCTGTATCAAATTGTTTATTTAACAAAAATTCCACCACATGCGGTTGTTCATGAAGCAGTAGAAATTGCAAAAAGACGCGGCCATAAACGCATTGCACCAACGGTCAACGGCATTCTTCGTTCCGTTTTACGGAAAGGCGTTCGTTCGTTGGATGATATGTCGGATGGCATCGCAAAAACAGCGATTGAAACAAGTCACCCTGAATGGCTCATCAAGCGCTGGAGTGAACAATTTGGCGAAGAGGAAGCTGCGATTATGGCACACGAAAACAATAATCCACCTGCAATGACGGTTCGTGTCAATACAGCCAAAATAACAGTCGCTGAAGCGATTGCCTCACTTGAAGCAGAGGGCATTGAAGTGGGAACAGGTGAAGTTGTCCCAGAATGTATCGTTTCCATCAATAGTAATCCGGCGAATACAGATGCCTTTAAAAAGGGCTGGATTACCATTCAAGATGAAAGCTCCATGCTTCCGGTATTAGCATTAGATGTCCAGCCCGGCATGAAAGTACTCGATATGTGTGCAGCACCGGGAGGGAAAACGACACATATTGCTGAGAAGATGAACGATACGGGCGAAGTGTTCGCGCATGATATCCACGAACATAAGCTGGCACTTATAGAAGCCAACGCTAACCGACTAGGCCTAACATCCATTCAAGCGAAAAGTGGCGATAGCCGAAAACTGACAGAGCTATACGAGGCAGCTTCCTTCGACCGCATTCTCGTCGACGCACCATGTAGTGGTCTAGGCGTTATTCGTAGGAAGCCTGAGATTAAGTACAATAAGACGGAAGCTGATTTCAACGGTCTCGTACAAATCCAATCAGACCTACTTGACACCGCACGTAAATTAATCAAACCAGATGGCATCATCGTCTATAGTACGTGTACAGTAGAGTATATGGAAAACCGTGGCATGGTCGAACGTTTCTTGGCACGCCATTCGGATATGGAAAAAATCCCATTGGCTCAGTTGAATGAAATCGACAAATTAGCAATCGAAGACAACACACTCCAAGTACTACCACAACACTTCGGCAGCGACGGATTCTTCGTAGCCGCTTTCCGTAAAAAATAACACTAAGTATGTTGAATGTTTGATTTGTAATTATTTTCTAACGAAGGCGCCTTACTGGGGTCGCCGAAGCGATAAGACTGCCAGTGGTTTTCTGGCCGGCTTATCGCGGGAGGCATCCCCAAGCGTCGAGCGAATTTCAATGGAATCACTTAATTTCGCAGAGAACTCGAAACAACCAAGGGGGGATGGACGTTGCAATTCGAAATCTTATCAGACGTAGGTAGGAAAAGAACAGTCAATGAGGACAGTGCCGCCGTCTTCACACTACCAAATGGCATTATTCTTGCCGTTATGGCAGATGGCATGGGTGGTCATCTCGGAGGCGATTATGCAAGTTCGACAGCCATTCAAGTAATTGGTGAACAATTTATGAAGCTTGACAGCACCAGCTTCGAAGAAGAGCAGCACTGGGCGGAATGGCTTCGAGAAGTTGTCAATCATGTCAACAGATTACTCTATAACGAAGCCAATGAAAACGAGGATTTAAAAGGGATGGGCACAACATTAGAGGCGGCGCTTATACGTGAGCAAAGCTGTTTAATATCCCATACAGGTGATAGCCGTGTTTATGCCATCAATGATAATGGAATTCTTCAAGTGACACGTGACCATTCCTATGTCAATGTTCTACTGGATAGTGGGGAGATTACTGAAGAAGAAGCAGCAGTTCATCCTCAAAAAAATTGGATTATGAAAGCAATTGGTTCTGAAAAGACCATTGAACCTGATCATTATTCAATTGAATTGAATGATAAATCCTATTTATTATTATGTACAGATGGTCTCAGCAATAAAGTTGATGAGCAGTTAATACAAGAAGTTATTTTAGCTGATACAACACTACGTGACAAAGTGAAAAAACTAGTAGATTTAGCAAATCAGATGGGAGGAGAAGATAATATCTCCGTCATTTTGATTGATTCTACTAAAATGGAGGTGAATCATCCATGATTGGAAGTAGAATCGGAGAACGTTATGAGATACTGAAAAGTATTGGTGACGGAGGCATGTCGAAAGTCTATTTAGCGCACGACATGATTCTTAATCGAGATGTGGCCATCAAAGTTTTGAACTATGATTTTGCTAATGAAGAAGAGCTGAAACGTAGATTTCAGCGGGAAGCACTTTCTGCGACAAGTCTAACGCATCCACACATCGTCGATATTTTTGATGTAGGGGAAGAAGGAGAACTTCTTTATCTCGTGATGGAGTATGTCGAGGGACAGACATTGAAGAAGTTCATTCAAACAAACGGTCCATTAGCGCCTAAACAGGCATTGCCAATTATGCGGCAACTCGTTTCAGCTATTTCCAATGCCCATCATAATGGTATTGTTCACCGTGATATTAAGCCGCAAAATATTTTGATGGATGCAGAAGGTAATTTGAAAATTACCGATTTCGGAATTGCGATGGCACTGAGTGCAACGGCACATACGAAAACGAATTCAGTCATTGGTACAGTCCACTATTTATCCCCTGAGCAAGCACGCGGTGGGATGGCGACGAAGAAATCCGATATTTATTCGCTAGGCATCGTTTTTTATGAATTGTTGACGGGTGAATTGCCGTTTTCGGCGGAGACAGCTGTTGCGATTGCATTGAAGCATTTACAGGAAGAAACGCCTTCTGTTCGGGAGTTATTCCCGTCCATTCCGCAAAGTGTTGAAAATATTATTTTGAAAGCGACAACAAAAGACGCTGGGCATCGTTATCGTTCGGCGGATGAAATGTATGATGATTTACTGACAGCATTATCACCGGAACGGGCAACAGAACCGAAATTTAGCGTGCCATTTGATGATGATCGGACACAAGCTATTCCAATTGTAAAAGAAGTATCCAAATTTGAAGTTGTTGAAAAGGTTCAAAAAATAGAGCCAGTTGTCGTTGAAACACCTCAAGCACCTGTCAAAAAGCGCAAAAAATGGCCTTTCATCGTCGGGGGAATTGCTGGGGCAGTTATCCTAGCTCTTCTATTGTTGCTGTTGCCAAGTCTATTAGGCCCTAAAATGGAGACTATTCCAGATGTAACAGGGGAAGAAGTAGCGAAAGCAATAGAGATGCTGGAGGAAAAAGGCTTTAAAGTGGATGAAAGAAATGAAGAGCCATCGGAAGAATTTGACAAGGGGCAAGTCATTCGCACCCTCCCAGAAGCTGAAAAGAGCCAAGAGGTCGGTTCCTCGGTTACTTTATATATTAGTACAGGAAAACAAATGACTACACTTAATGATTATAGAGGGCAAGGCTATGAGCAAGTGGCTGACTTTTTGTCGAAACAAGGCTTTCAAGTAGCTGACCCTAAAGAAATATTTGCGGATGAAGAACCAGGTACCATTTTGGAACAGGATCCGGTAGCGGATACTGAAGTAGTGCCAGAGGAAACGAGCGTACTGTTTACGATTAGTAAAGGGAAAGAACTTCTAAAGCTTGACAATCTAGTAGGACTCGATCAACAAGCATTGAATGACTACATGAAGGCAACTGGGTTCAAGATTACCGTCAAAGAAGAGCATCATGCCACGGTGCCTGCGGGGCAAGTGATTAGACAAAGTCCTCGACAGGGAGCTGATATGGAAAAGGGAGCCGAAGTGGAAGTTGCTTTGTCGAAAGGCCAAGAGAAAAAGCCAATGAAGACCACTTACTATAAGGTTACAATCGACTATACACCTCAAGAGGTTGACGAGTACGAAGTCGATGAAGAGGGCAATTGGATAGAACCTGAACTAGTCCCACAAGAGGTTAAAATCTATGTTCAAGATAAGTCGAATAATATGGCTAAACCCGTAGAGGTTTTCACAATTATGGAGAATACAACGAAGCAGATTAAAATTGAACTAGAAGAAGGTCAGTCTGGGGCTTATATGATTACACGTGATGGCAATATTATTATTGAAGAATCAGTCGAATACAATGACGAACAATAGAAAGAAGGTATTGGATGCCAGAGGGACAAATTAGAAAAGCGATTAGCGGATTTTATTATGTAGAACAGGATGGGCAATTGATTCAATGTAAGAGCCGTGGGGTGTTCAGAAAACGTGGTATCCACCCTCTCGTTGGAGATATTGTCACATATGTGCCGGACGGTGATAATGATGCGCTCATTACAGCTGTTCATGAGCGTCGCAATGAGCTCGTGCGTCCGCCGATTTCGAATATTGACCAGGCGCTACTTGTCTTTTCGATGGTAGAGCCTACATTTAGCCCGCATCTGCTGGATCGATTTCTTGTAGTCGTTGAATCATTTGGCGTAAAGCCGGTGATTTGCTTGACGAAAAAGGATCTTGCTGATGAGGAAGAACTTAAAAATGTCGCGGTAACTGCAGCCTACTATGAAAAAATCGGGTATGATGTGATAGAAACCTTTATTGATGATGAGTCCCTTTCGGAAATGCTTCGACCTTATTTAGAAGGCAAAACAACCGTTTTGGCGGGGCAGTCAGGTGTTGGTAAATCGACTTTATTAAATACAGTGTTGCCGATGCTTGCATTAAAAACCGGTGAGATTTCAGAAGCACTTGGTCGTGGGAAGCATACGACACGACATGTCGAGTTGCTGGAGGTTGCAGGGGGGCTTGTTGCGGATACGCCGGGCTTTAGCTCGCTCGATTTTGATCATATTGACAAGGAGCAATTATCCCATTACTTTGTGGATATGGATGAGTTATCTGCGCTATGTAAATTCCGAGGATGTCTGCATGTAAAAGAGCCTAAGTGTGCAGTGAAAGAGCAGGTGGAAGCGGGCGAAATGCCGCGTCACCGCTATGAAAACTACTTGCAATTTATGCAAGAAATATTAGACAGGAAGCCGAGGTACGACAAGCATGATTAAAATAGCACCTTCCATTTTAGCAGCAGACTTTTCAAAACTTGCTGACGAGGTAAGAGA
Source organism: Sporosarcina sp. FSL K6-3457 (assembly GCF_038007285.1). GTDB lineage: Bacteria > Bacillota > Bacilli > Bacillales_A > Planococcaceae > Sporosarcina. The sequence continues at coordinate 3,334,727 of NZ_JBBOWX010000001.1, read as the reverse complement.
AGTAGAAGCAGCAGGAGCAGAGCTGATTCATATCGATGTCATGGACGGCCATTTTGTTCCAAATATTACAATGGGGCCAATTGTTGTAGAGGCACTTAGACCGGTAACAAAATTACCGTTAGATGTTCACTTGATGATTAGTAACCCTGACGCGTATATTGAGCAATTTGCGAAAGCGGGAGCAGATTACATCACGGTTCATGTGGAAGCGTGTCCGCATTTACACCGCACACTGCAATTCATAAAATCGCTAGGCGTCAACTCGGGTGTCGTATTGAATCCACATACACCAATTGAAACGATTCAACATGTTCTTGAAGAAGTAGACATGGTGTTGTTTATGACGGTGAATCCAGGATTCGGCGGTCAGAAATTCATCCATTCCGTCCTTCCGAAAGTAAAACAATTAGCGGATATTATTCGTGAGCGTAATTTGTCGATTGAAATTGAAATCGATGGCGGTGTTAATGAAGAAACGATTATTCCATGTGTCGAAGCGGGAGCAACCATTCTTGTTGCGGGATCGGCTGTCTTTAATGCGCCTGACCGTGCGGCAGCTCTACAGCGCATCAAGTTAGCGGGTGAAGGTGCGCTAAGAAAATGACAGTTGCCGTCATTTGTGCGGGAGGGCCTCACTCGGAAATTGTGGATATGAAGGAATTTTTGCAAGAGGACACGGTATTCATCGGCGCGGACAGAGGAGCCTTACACCTGTTGCAACAAGGGATTACTCCGCATGAAGCTGTCGGTGATTTCGATTCAGTAACAATTAATGAATACAATCAAATTGTCGCGGCTGTTCATAAGGTTGGACGGTTTCGTTCAGAGAAGAATGAAACCGACACGGAGCTAGCGGTTGACTGTGCGCTCACATATAACCCTGAACGCGTTATTTTAACAGGTGTTACGGGCGGAAGGCTGGATCATATGGAATCAGCTCTCCACCTGTTATACCGGCTTCAGATGAAGCATAAAGAGATTCGATTTTCGATACGCAATACGACAAATGAGTTATCCATCCTTACTACAGGCAATCATGCGTGTGCACGTGATGAGCGTTTCCCCTACATATCTTTTTTTCCTTTTGGTGGAGATGTTTTAGGTCTAACACTCACTGGTTTTAAATACGAAACACTAGATGCTAGACTAGAAACAGGCATGACGAGATTTACGAGTAATGAAACCGCGGCAGAAGTCTGTACTATCTCATTCCATCAGGGCATATGCTTAATGGTAAGGAGTTCAGATTCCTGAAAGGAGTGGGGAATTGCGCGTTTATACATTTACGATGCCAAAAGTTGTGAGTGGTTTCGTTCGGAAGTGCTTGGTTGTCTTTCAAAAAGAGGAACCGGCAAAAGCTACTGCAAGTAACAAACCTAAAAAAAAGAGAAAAGAAAAAACACCAGGCTGAAGCAATTCAGCCTGGTGTTTTATTTCCCGTTCGTATCTAGTATAAAGACGCTAGAAATCAATTGCGCCTCGGCGTAATTACGTCGAGATTTTGAATTGTGCAATACATAATTCAAAATCCCTGACATCCGCCGGAGGCTAAATTTGATTTAAGTTAAACGCGTTGAACTTTACCTGATTTAAGGGCTCTTGCAGAGACCCATACACGTTTAGGTTTACCGTTAACGAGAATACGGACTTTTTGAAGGTTCGCACCCCAAGTACGTCTGCTAGAGTTCAGCGCGTGTGAACGCGTGTTTCCAGTACGGGCTTTGCGACCTGTAATAACACATTCTTTAGCCATAGTTAGTACCTCCTTGCGAATGATGATTAAGCGATTTACTTGTTATTCGCATACCATAATAATGTAACATATGATATACGGTGTTGCAACCTTTTTTACGACATCTTTCAAGGTAAATGCCTTTACACGCTATTTAAGTTCGAAGTTATGCACAGTGTATTAAGGAAACTGGTTGCTATATGTATCTGTTACCTTCATTAAACTGAATGCATATATTATGTTGGAATTTGTTAATGCACGGAATTGCTGCCCATTTGTACACGCCTACTGTGAAAGTAAGAAGAATGGGCGAGCCTATTTATTCTTACGGAAATTTTATCATGAATAATTCGCCGACAGTGAACCGAAAATGATCCAGTGAAAAACGATGCCTTTATTCAGAATACGAATGCTTTCTTTTATTATGATAGTAGGTATAGTACAATGGTGGTAAGTGAGAAAAGATGCAAGGGGGACCTAACCATGTCAATCGAAGTGAAAAATGAATATGGCAAAATCGATATTACAAACGATGTTATCGCTCAAGTAGTTGGCGAAGCGACGATTGAATGTTACGGCATTGTCGGTATGGCTTCAAGGCATCAGATTCGAGATGGACTGACAGAAATTCTTCGGAAAGAAAGTTTTGCCCGTGGCGTCATTGTCCGAAACGTTGGAGAAGATACGCATATTGATATGTATGTCATTGTAGGATATGGTACTAAAATCTCAGAAGTGGCCTACCAAGTTCAATCGAAGGTAAAGTATACATTGAAAAAGACCGTTGGCATGACTGTTAAATCGGTTAATATTTTTGTCCAGGGAGTCCGAGTGACTAACCTGTAGAAGGAGGAAGTAATTTTAATGAAGTCCATAGATGGTTTAAAGTTTGCAGAAATGATCAAGATGGGTGCTCACCATCTCTATCAAAATGCTGACTATGTTGATTCGCTTAACGTTTTCCCAGTGCCAGACGGTGATACGGGTACAAATATGAATTTGTCCATGTCATCAGGAGCTAAAGAAACGGAAGAAAACGCCGTTGCCCACCTAGGTCAGACTGCGCATGCATTGTCGAAAGGTTTGCTTATGGGCGCGCGTGGTAATTCAGGCGTTATTTTGTCACAATTATTCCGTGGTTTTGGAAAATCTGTTGAAAATGAATCGACAGTCGATGGTGAGAAATTTGCAGCTGCTTTGAAATATGGTGTGGAAACAGCTTATAAAGCGGTGATGAAGCCAGTTGAAGGAACAATTCTAACGGTTGCCAAAGATGCTGCAAATGTTGGTGTGGAAAAAGCTGCAACAACGGATGATATCATCACAGTAATGGAAGCGATTGTCGAAGAATCAAAAGCTTCGCTTGAGCGGACACCGGATTTATTGGCAGTTTTAAAAGAAGTAGGCGTCGTAGATAGTGGCGGTCAAGGTCTCGTTTATGTATACGAGGGTTTTTTAGCATGCTTAAAAGGTGAAGAGTTACCAGAAAGAACCATCGCTAGCTCGATGGATGATTTAGTGAATGCTGAGCATCACCGTAGCGTTCAAGGATTTATGAATACGGAAGATATTGAGTTCGGCTATTGTACGGAATTTATGGTAAAGTTTGAGGCCGATAAATTAGCAACGAATCCATATGACGAATCTGATTTCCGACAAGGCCTAAGCCAATATGGTGATTCGTTACTTGTCATTTCCGATGAAGAAGTTGCCAAAGTACATATTCACACAGAAGAACCGGGCGACGCATTGAATTATGGGCAACAATTCGGTTCGCTAATCAAGATTAAAATTGAAAATATGCGTGAACAACATATGGAAATCGTCGGGGAGAATTATTCGACACAAAACGCGGTGCAAAAAGAAGCAGTTAAACATCCTTATGCAGTTGTCACAGTTGCAATGGGAGCGGGTATTGCTGACCTATTGAGAAGTGTTGGTGCGTCTGCTGTTATTGAGGGTGGACAAACGATGAATCCATCGACGGAAGATATCGTTCAGGCGATTAAGGAAGTCGGTGCTGAACGTGTCCTCATTTTACCGAACAATAAAAATATCATCATGGCAGCTGAACAAGCAGCTGAAGTAATTGGTATCGAAGCAGCAGTTGTTCCGACGAAGACAGTTCCAGAAGGACTAGCGGCTATTCTAGCGTTCAATCCTGAAGCTGAAGTGTCCGCAAATGCAAGTGCCATGAAGGAAGCGGCATCATTCGTAAAAACGGGACAAGTTACACATGCTGTACGCGATACATCCATTGATGGTGTGGATATTAAAAAAGATGATTTCATGGGTATCTCAGGCGGGAAAATTATTATCTCGACACCTTCACTTGACGAAGCAATGAAGGCCCTTCTAACATCTTTAGTTGATGAAGACGATGAAATCGTCACAATTTTATATGGTGAAGATGTCAGTAAAGAGGATGCCTCTTCCATTGTAAACTATGTGGAGAATAACTTTAGTCACACAGAAGTTGAATTGTATGATGGGAAACAACCGTTATATCCATATATCATTTCAGTTGAATAATGTTTAAAGAAGCAGTGCACCGTATTTGAGGTGTACTGCTTCTTTAGTGATATTATCGAAATACAACATCTTTTGTTTTAAACCATTTATTCATGTAAAATGAATGAAGGTACTACTTCAATTTAAAGGGGATATATACAATGAAATTTAGATCCGTTTTTGAAATTATTGGACCGGTCATGATTGGTCCATCCTCTTCACATACTGCCGGTGCAGCAAGAATTGGTCGTGTCGCGCGTACACTTTTCGGTCGTCAGCCTGAATGGGCAAGAATCCATTTGTATGGTTCATTTGCACAAACGTATAAAGGTCATGGGACGGATGTAGCAATTATTGGGGGATTGTTAGATTACGACACATTTGACGAACGTATTAAAACGGCATTTGAAGAAGCTGCACAATTGGGGATGACATTTGAATTTATAGCTGAAGAGGAAGAAGCGGATCATCCGAATACAGCAAGACTTGTGATTGGGGATAGCGAAGGTACAATGGAGCTGACGGGTATTTCAATTGGCGGAGGAACGATGGAAGTGGTCGATTTAAACGGCTTCCCGCTACGATTATCAGGACATTATCCAGCACTTCTTGTTGTTCACGATGACCGTTCGGGTGTTATTGCAAGCGTTTCCAACGTGATTGCGAAGCAGGGCATGAATATTGCGCATATGGAAGTCGGTCGGAAAGAAAAAGGGGAAATGGCACTCATGGTCATCGAAGTCGATCAGGTGATTGACGATACATTGCTTCATGAGTTGCAATCATTATCTCACGTCACACAAGTTTCAACGTTAGCGAATTGAGGAGGGAAAACATATATGGAAATTTTATTTGGTTCGGTTAAAGAGCTTGTAGCGCTTGCGGAGTCACAGCAGAAGCCTATTTCAGAAATTATGATTGAACAAGAAATGCTTATTACGAAACGCACGCGGGAAGATATTATCGCACAGATGGATAACAATTTGACGGTTATGGAAAACGCCATCGACAGAGGCCTTCAAGGTGTTCAATCGACATCGGGCTTAACGGGTGGCGATGCCGTTCTTCTTCAAAACTATATAGCAACAGGCAAAGGTTTGTCCGGCGATTTGCTGTTGGATGCAGTTAGCAAAGCAGTCGCCACGAATGAGGTGAATGCGGCGATGGGAACAATTTGTGCAACACCAACTGCTGGTGCTGCGGGCATTGTGCCAGGAACATTGTTTGCTGTGAAAAATAAATTGAATCCAACACGTGAGCAAATGATTAACTACCTCTTTACGTCCGGCGCTTTCGGTTTTGTCGTCGCGAATAACGCATCGATTTCAGGTGCAGCAGGTGGCTGTCAGGCTGAAACGGGATCAGCAGGTTCAATGGCAGCAGCTGCTATTGTGGAAATGGCGGGAGGGACACCTCAACAAAGTGCTGAAGCATTTTCGATTGTCATGAAAAACATGCTAGGTCTTGTTTGCGACCCGGTTGCCGGACTTGTGGAAGTGCCATGTGTGAAACGTAATGCGATGGGAGCAGCTAAAGCGCTTGTTGGAGCGGATATGGCGCTTGCGGGTGTGGTTAGCCGTATTCCAACGGATGAAGTCATTGAAGCAATGCATAAAATTGGTCAATCCATGCCTTCTGCACTACGGGAAACAGCAAAAGGTGGACTGGCAGCAACGCCGACAGGCAAAGCGTTGGAAGCTAAAATCTTCGGTAAGGACAAGACAGACAGTGACATCGTCAATATATGATGCTGTCACGACGATAAAAGGAGTTGGGAAATCGACGGGTGAACAACTGGAAGCGCTCGGGATTTCCACGATTTACGACTTTGTCATGACGTTCCCGTATCGTCATGAGGATTTTAGATTGACAGATCTGACTGAAACACCACATAACGAACGGGTGACGATTGAAGGAAGGGTCGAAAGTGAGCCTTCCGTTCTTTTTTTAGGGAAAAGCAGATCCCGCCTGCAAATCCGTCTTCTTGCCGGCCGGCATCTTGTGAAGGCGGTCTTTTTCAATCAACATTATTTAAAGGATCGTCTAGCGCCTGGCATGATAGTGACGGTCACAGGGAAATGGGACCGTGGTAGACAAGTTATTAATGTTAGCAACTTTAAAGATGGACCAAAGACAGAACAAGCTGATTTTGAACCGGTGTATAGTTTGAAAGGTGTTATGCATCAAAAGACGTTTCGTCGTTTTATGCGAAACGCGTTGGATGCGGTTGTTGGGCAGCATGAAGAATCACTCCCGGTGGACGTTCGTGAGGCTTATCGTTTGCCTGGAATTGGACAGGCGCTTGAAATGATTCATTTTCCAACCAGTCCCGGGGATGTTAAGCATGCGAGAAGACGCTTTGTCTACGAGGAACTACTTATGTTTCAATTGAAAATGCTTGGCATGAAAAAAGCACGAAAAGAAGCAGAACAAGGCGTTGCCGTCGACTATGATCTTACCAAGGTGAAAGCCTTTATCACTAGCTTGCCATTTGAGCTGACCAGTGCCCAAAAGCGAGTTGTGAATGAATTATGTGCAGAATTGAAAAGTCCAACTCGGATGAATCGTCTGTTGCAAGGGGATGTTGGATCAGGGAAGACCGTTGTTGCAGCCATTGCTTTATATGCGGCCATCACGGCAGGTTTCCAAGGAGCGCTGATGGCGCCGACGGAAATCCTAGCTGAGCAGCATGCGACTTCATTGGCGGAATGGTTAGAGCCCCATGGTGTAACAGTTGCATTTTTAGCAGGCTCTACAAAAGCAAAGGCAAGAAGGGCTTTGCTTGAACAGCTAGAACTAGGTGAAATTGATTTGCTAATTGGTACGCATGCACTGATCCAACCGGATGTCATTTTTAGCAATCCCGGCTTAGTTATCACGGATGAGCAGCATCGTTTCGGTGTCGAACAACGGCGTATATTACGAGATAAAGGATTAAATCCAGACGTCTTATTCATGACAGCGACCCCGATTCCGCGAACGCTTGCCATCACTGCATTTGGTGAAATGGATGTGTCGATTTTGGATGAATTGCCTGCTGGGCGGAAGAAAATTGAGACGCATTGGTTAAAGGAAGATTCGCTACTACCCGTTTTACGCAAAATGGAAAAAGAGCTGAGTGCGGGACGTCAGGCGTATGTCATTTGTCCATTGATTGAGGAGTCCGATAAGCTGGATGTTCAAAATGCAGTAGATGTCCACGGTCAGTTGTCCACTCATTTTACCGGAAAATACAAAGTGGGACTCATGCATGGGCGTCTTCATGCGGACGATAAAGATGCGATTATGCGAGAATTTAGTGACGGGGACATCAATATCCTTGTGTCGACAACCGTCGTAGAAGTCGGTGTGAACGTACCGAATGCGACGTTTATGCTCATTTATGATGCGACAAGATTTGGACTTGCCCAGCTCCATCAATTGAGGGGGCGTGTGGGCCGTGGGGCAGATCAGTCGTATTGTGTCCTACTAGCTGATCCGAAAACAGAAGAGGGCAAAGAACGGATGCAGATCATGACCGAAACGAATGATGGTTTTGTCTTAGCGGAAAAGGATTTAGAATTAAGAGGAGCGGGCGATTTCTTTGGTAGAAAGCAAAGTGGTATGCCTGAATTTAAAGTGGCCGATCCTGTCCACGATTATAGGGCACTTGAAACTGCGAGAAAAGATGCGGAGCAACTGTTGGTATCCAATCATTTCTGGGAAGATCCCGAGTATGCCATTCTGAAGTCGCAACTGGAGCAATCGGGAGCGTTGAGTATGGAGAGATTAGACTAGACGATACGATATTGGCGCTTGGGGCTGTTTTATTGGCGTTTGTCGTCGGTTATTGGCGGTGTTCAGTCTGATATTGGCGTTTATTGGTCAGTTATTGGCGCTTAGCGGCCACTTATTGGCGAATCAGGACTTTTGACCTGTTCAAAAGTCCGTTTTATTCCCCTTTAACAGTATCCAAAGCGTCTCCGCATTTCTATACTTGCATTCTCTTTTCCATCTTTATATACTACTATTAGTACCAAGTGCTAATCCGGAAGGTGAAACGATTGAGAATGCCTAAAAAGGAACGGCAACAACAGCTTGGATTGTTGCTTGAGGGAAATCCATTTTTAACAGATGGAGAATTGGCGGAACATTTTACCGTGAGTGTGCAAACAATTCGATTGGATCGTTTGGAAGGTGGCATACCTGAACTAAGGGAACGGTTAAAAACCGTCGCCACACGCACGATGAAGGAAGAAGTGAAGTCGCTTCATTCTGATGAGGTTATTGGAGATATTATTGATATTGAACTTGATAAAAGAGCTTTATCCATTTTTGATGTAACGACAGATCATGTTTTTCAACGGAATGGTATCACGCGTGGACATCATCTTTTTGCCCAAGCTAATTCACTCGCAGTTGCAGTTATGGATGATGATTTGGCGTTGACGGTGAAATCGACGATTAACTTCTTGAAGCCTGTGAAAGCAGGGGAGAGGGTTGTCGCGCGTGCTGAAGTGAAGAAAGAAAGCTTAGTAGAAAAAAGAACACTTGTTGAAGTTGTTTCAACGGTTGGCGATGAAACCGTGTTTACGGGTGAGTTTTATATGTTCCGGACGACAGATAGGAAGCAGGTAGAAACCATATGATTATAGCGCTAGATGGAATGGGCGGAGATCATGCACCGGGTGAAATGATCGCAGGTGCATTGGAAAGTCTCGCTGCATTTGATGATATACATATACATATTTATGGTGATGAGCAGGCTATGTCACCATTTTTACAGCAACATGAGCGTCTAAAGGTGATTCACTGTACGGAGAAAATTGAAGCGGATGACGAACCAGTTCGAGCGATCCGTCGGAAAAAAGACGCATCTATGGTGAGAATGGCGCAAGCGGTTAAGGACGGGGAAGCGGCAGCATGTGTGTCGGCAGGTAATACAGGCGCGCTGATGGCGGCGGGTTTGTTCATCGTAGGGCGGATTGATGGTATTGAGCGCCCGGCTCTTGCACCTACGCTTCCGACGGTTGATGGCAAAGGCTTTGTCATGTTAGACCTTGGTGCAAATGCAGATGCGAAACCGTCACAGCTTGGGCAATATGCGGTGATGGGCAGCATTTACGCTGAAAAAGTACGGAGCATCAATAATCCGCGTGTCGGCTTGCTCAATATTGGAACCGAAGAGGGCAAAGGTAATGAACTGACGAAAGCTGCGTTTGCTATTTTGTCAGAAGCACCAATCAACTTTATCGGTAATGTGGAGGCACGTGACTTATTGACTGGTGTAGCAGATGTCGTGGTAACGGATGGTTTTACAGGTAATGTTGTGTTAAAGACCATCGAAGGGACTGCGGGTGCTTTCTTTTCGATGTTAAAAGAAGTATATGGTGCTTCATTGAAAACGAAATTATCTGCGGCACTTGTAAAAAATGATTTACGTAGCTTGAAAAATAAAATGGATTATACAGAGTATGGTGGAGCAGGCTTGTTTGGCTTAAATTCGCCTGTCATTAAAGCACATGGATCATCTAATGCCAATGCTATCTTGAATGCAATCCGACAAGCAAGAACGATGGCGCAGTATGATGTTTGTGGAACAATTCGTGAAACAGTAGGAAAGGTGGACATTCAATGACGAAAGTGGCATTCATTTTCCCGGGGCAAGGCTCACAAATAGTAGGGATGGGGAAAGAATTAGCAGCAACCTATGACAGCAGTCAACAATTTTTAGAACAAGCAGACCATGTCCTTGATTTTCAACTGAGTCAATTGATTACAGAAGGCCCACAAGATGAATTGACGCTTACTTATAACGCGCAACCTGCTTTGCTGACGGTTGGCTCGATGATTGCGGAAAGATTAGTAGACGCTGGTATTACACCAGATTATACGGCCGGTCACAGTCTAGGAGAGTATACAGCGTTAGTTGCTTCGGGGGTACTGTCGTTTGAAGATGGTGTCTCTGTCGTTCATCAGCGTGGATTATTTATGAATGAAGCAGTTCCAGCAGGTGAAGGGGCAATGGCTGCAATTCTTGGGCTTGATGGTGACAAGCTGAAAGAAGTGACGGATGCGATTACAGCTGAGGGCTTTGCCGTTCAACCGGCTAACTTGAATTGTCCGGGGCAAATTGTCATTTCTGGCACAAAGGCAGGCGTCGAAAGGGCTTGCGTTCAGCTGAAAGAAGTGGGCGCGAAAAGAGCCATTCCACTCGATGTTAGCGGGCCATTCCATTCATCACTTATGCAGCCAGCGGCAGAGAAGTTACGTGCTGCGTTGGATAAAGTGACGATGACAGATGCAACGATTCCAGTCATTGCGAATGTGAATGCATCAGCAGTCACCGATTCGAATGTCATCAAAGGCCTGCTCGTTGAACAACTGTATTCACCTGTACTTTGGGAAGATTCTGTTCGGGCATTGCTTGAACTGGGCGTCACGCATTTCATCGAATGTGGCCCGGGTAAAGTATTGAGCGGGCTCGTAAAGAAAATAGATCGTAGTGCTACAATACTGCCGGTGTATGATGAAGAAACGTTACAAGCTGTCATCGAAGCTTCGAAAGGGTGGTCGTAATGGGGAAATTTGCAGGGAAAGCAGCCATAGTTACAGGCGCGTCACGCGGAATTGGTCGTGAAATCGCATTGTTGCTTGCGCAAGAAGGCGCACGCGTTGCGGTTAACTATAGTGGGAGTAAGGACAAGGCCGATGAGGTCGTTCAAGCAATCACAGCGTCTGGTGGAGAGGCGTTTGCTATCCAAGCAGATGTTTCCAATGCGGACAGCGTAAAGGCAATGATTGATCAAACGCTTGAAACCTTTGGCTCCATTGATATCCTTGTGAACAATGCAGGGATTACAAAAGATAATCTGCTTATGCGGATGAAAGACGATGAGTGGGACGATGTCATTAACATCAACTTAAAAGGTGTGTTCCTCTGCACGAAAGGTGTCACACGCCAAATGATGAGACAGCGTGCTGGTAAAATTGTCAACGTTGCATCGATCGTTGGTGTCTCGGGGAATCCAGGCCAGGCGAACTATGTTGCAGCGAAAGCAGGGGTCATTGGCTTTACGAAAACGGCGGCCAAAGAGCTTGCTTCACGTAATATTAATGTCAATGCAGTAGCTCCTGGTTTTATCACGACAGATATGACAGATGCGTTGAATGAAGAAGTGAAAAGTCAAATGCTATCGGCCATACCACTCGGTAAGTTAGGCAGTCCAGCAGACGTAGCGAAGACAGTTATGTTTTTATTATCAGATGACGCTGCTTATATTACAGGACAGACTATCCATGTTGATGGTGGAATGGTAATGTAAGTAAGGTGCTTGTGCATTTGCGGTGTCTAGCTTCGGCGGCCAGATGCTCGGGTCGCTTCGGTCTTGCTGATAAAGGCAAAGAACGCCTTTATCTTCAAGCCCTCCAGCGCCTGTCGCATCTACCAGGCCGCCTACGCATTTCATTTGAAGGGAGGTGACAAATTTGTCAACAGTACTTGAACGTGTAACGAAAGTAATCGTCGATCGCCTCGGTGTCGACGAAAGTGAAGTTAAATTAGAAGCTTCTTTCCGTGATGATCTAGGCGCAGATTCACTAGACGTCGTAGAATTGGTTATGGAATTAGAAGATGAATTCGAAATGGAAATTTCTGATGATGATGCTGAAAAGGTAACGACTGTAGGAGACACAGTTTCGTATATCGAATCGAAAATCAACTAATAGTCATTCCGATTGAGACTTTTTCGTCCTTTTTACAAAGGGTGAAGGAGTCTCTTTATCATTTTTTTCGAATCTTTTTTGCACAAAGGCACCGAAAAGGGTAAAATTAAATCATTATGTTTTGAAAGGCAGAATCGCTTATGAACAGTAGACGAAATAATGGTAGAACTACAACGGCAACACTTCCAATCGCAATACGCAATAAATTTGATGAGCTACAAAAAAGACTGGATATTCATTTTATTAATCATGCGCTATTATACAATGCGTTCACGCATTCATCTTATGTGAATGAGCATCGGAGAAAAAATTTCACTGATAACGAAAGGCTTGAATTTTTAGGAGATGCAGTACTAGAACTTGGCGTGTCACGGTTCCTTTATTCGACAGAGCCTGGTATGAGTGAAGGAGAGCTGACGAAATTGAGGGCTGCGATTGTATGCGAACCTTCTCTTGTTAAGTTTTCTAGTGAGCTTAATTTTGGTGACTATATTCTCCTAGGAAAAGGTGAGGAACAAACAGGGGGACGGATGCGCCCAGCTCTTCTAGCAGACGTATTTGAAGCGTTTATCGGTGCGTTGTACATAGATCAGGGAATGGAAGCTGTCGTCCCGTTTCTTGAAAAGGTTGTCTTTCCTAAAATCAGTCTCGGTGCTTTTTCGCATGTGATGGATTATAAAAGTCGTCTACAAGAAATCGTTCAGCAGAAAAATAATGGTCAGCTTCAGTATGAAATCATCGAGGAGAAGGGTCCTGCTCACGCTAAAAAATTCGTGACTGTCGTTCGCCTCGGTGAGACAGAGCTTGGAACGGGTCTTGGCAAATCGAAAAAAGAAGCGGAACAAGAAGCAGCCCGTCATGCGATTCAAGAACTTAAGAGTCGACAGGCCGAAGGGGAGAGCTGATTGTGTTTCTGAAAAGACTTGAAATCATGGGATTTAAATCGTTTGCCGAGCGGGTTGGCGTCGATTTTGTTCCAGGTGTAACAGCAGTTGTCGGTCCAAACGGCAGTGGGAAAAGTAATATTATAGATGCTATCCGTTGGGTACTTGGCGAGCAGTCTGCTAAATCACTCCGTGGTGCGAAAATGGAAGATGTTATATTCGCAGGTAGTGATTCACGGAAATCGCTGAACTTTGCGGAAGTGACACTTATTTTGGATAATAGCAAAGGATTATTTCCGCTGGATTATACAGAAATAAGTGTCAGCAGACGCGTATTTCGTTCAGGGGAAAGTGCTTATTTGCTCAACGGTCAGCAATGCCGATTAAAAGATATCAATGATGTCTTTATGGATTCGGGAATAGGAAAAGAAGCATTCTCCATCATTTCACAAGGGCGTGTCGATGAAGTTTTAAATAGTCGGCCGGAAGATCGTCGTAGTATTTTTGATGAGGCTGCTGGAGTGCTCAAGTATAAAACAAGAAAAAAGAAGGCGGAGCATAAACTGTTTGAAACGGAAGATAATCTCGATCGTATCCTTGATATTTTGAAGGAGCTTGATTCGAGAATTGGCCCGTTACGGGAAAGTGCAGAAGCGGCTAAGAAGCATCAAGTGTTATCGGAAGAAACGCGTGAAGCAGACGTCTACTTACTCAACTACGATGCACAAAACCTTCGAGATGGCATCGTCGTTAAATCAGGGGATGTTGCCAAGTTCGAACAGGATAGAGGGCGGCTTGAAGCTGATATAGGCACAGCGGAAGAAGCGACTGCTACTTTGACTCAACAGCTTACATTGATTGACGAACAGTTGGATGGCTTACAAAAACAACTCGTTGAGGCAAGTGCCGAGGCAGAGAAGTGGGAAGGAAGACGTCTTTTATCATTAGAAAAACGTCGTAACAGTGACCAACAGCTGGAGAGAATCCAACTGGAACTTGTCGCAACTGACAAGGAAAAATTGTCATTGTCGGAAAAATTGACAATAGCTCGTGAGAAAATAGCTTTGTCAGAAACCGAATATGGCAAAACAACTGTCGAAATGGATGGTATTTCTCAAATTTTGAAACGCTCCGTCAAAGAGACAGAACAACAAATTGAAGAGTTGAAATCGACTTATATTGATCTGCTCAATGAAGAAGCGACCATCCGGAATGACTTGAAGCATATCGGGGAGCGGCTTGAAGGAGAAAGAACTTCATCCGAGAAAATTTCGCAGCAGACGTCTATTCTGAAGGAGAAATTTCAAGAGCTCACGAAAGAAAAGGCTGGAAAGGCAGCTGCGTTAGCTGCGTTGAAGCGGGAATTGAAGGAAGCTGATGTGGCTTATCGTGAATTAACCAAGCTATTACGGAAAACAGAAGCTGATCTTCATGCGCAACAGGAACTTGTGCAAAAAGCGCTCAATAAGCAACATGAGATGCGTGGTAGAGTGCATGCGCTTGAAAGTATGGAAGCGGATTTTTCTGGTTTTTATTCAGGCGTAAAAGAAGTGCTTGTTGCAAAGAAGTCCGGTAAATTAGTAGGGATTGATGGAGCGGTAGCGGAACTAATTTCCGTCGATAAAGACTATATTAAAGCGGTGGAAACAGCACTTGGTGGTGCCATGCAACATATCGTCACAGCGACTGAGCTGGAAGCAAGAAAGGCGATTGCTTATTTAAAGGCCAAGAATGCCGGAAGAGCGACGTTTTTACCAAGAGATGTCATGAAGTCGCGGAAGATTCAGCCATCGTCACTGCGTGCGGTGGAGCAACATCCGGAATTTATTGGCACTGCGGATCGTCTTGTGCAAGCAGATGCAGCTTATACAATCATTACTGAAAACTTACTCGGCAATACAATAGTGGCTAAAACACTTGCAGGTGCGTCAGCGATTGCGAAAGCGTTAGGTTATCGATTCCGTGTTGTAACGATTGATGGCGATATAGTGAACGCAGGTGGTTCATTAACGGGGGGCGGTGTGAAAGGGCAGGCTTCTGTTTTTACACGAAAAGCAGAGTTGGAAACATTGCAAACGCAACTTGTTCGGATGGCTGAATCCATCCAATCTGCTACAACGACCATCGGCGATACGAAAATGGATGTGGCAAAAAAGCTACATGAAGCAGATCGACTGCGAAAAATAACAGATAGTTTACAAATCGATATTGCAACAACTGAATCAAGTATTCGTGAGTCTGAAATTGCCATTCAGTCCGTTGAAGCAGATATTGCATCCACTGATTTAGGAAGACGTGGTGCTGAACATACAGGCTCTGAATTATTGGATAAGAAAGCGAAGTTATTAGAAAATCATGCACAGGTGAAAACGAAGTTGGATACGATTCAGTCAGAGGTGGCAACACTCGAACGCCTTGCTTCCAATTGGAGAAACGAAGAAGCCACATTGACAAGTCGCTATAATGAATTGCGGGAGCAAGCGGCTGTTTTACGTGAGCAAAAGGTGCATCAACAATTATCGATTGATGAGATGGAACGTGCAGCTGGCCAAGTGGAACATAAACTGATTTCATTGCGGGATCAATTGCAATTTTTCGCAGGAAGTGAAGAGGGTCGAGAGTTAACAGCAGAAGAGATTGTTGTCCAAATCGACAAAGCGTCTGCTGAAAAAGATTTCATTGAAACAGCGATTATGAAGAGCAGAGAAACCCGTTCGGAACTTTCTATTCAGCTTGAAGGAAAGGGCACGTTACTGCGGCAGCTTAGAGAGAGTTTAGGTGAAGTGATTTCTACGTTGAATGCATTGTCTGTAGTTATTTCACGGCTTGAAGTGAAATACGAGGCGGTGACACAACGTCTTTTGGATGACTACGGATTGCATCCGAATGACAGCGTCTCTGCCGATTTTGATGAGCAGCAAACAAGGGTGAAAGTTGAGGATTTGAAACGCCAACTAGCAGCTTTAGGCCCGGTCAATCCCGGTTCTATCGAAGAGTTTACTGAAGTGTCTGAGCGGCATACGTTCTTAAATGAGCAACGCAATGATTTAATTGAAGCGAAAAATACGCTCCACGAGGCAATGTCTGAAATGGATACGGAAATGACAATGCGTTTCTCAACGACATTTAACGCTGTTCAAAGCCGTTTCCGTCAAGTGTTTAAAGAAATGTTTGGAGGTGGGGATGCAGATTTAATCCTCACACAACCGAATAATCTGTTGGAAACAGGTGTAGAAATCGTCGCGCGTCCACCCGGGAAGAAATTGCAGAATTTGAGCTTGTTGTCAGGTGGCGAACGTTCATTGACGGCGATTGCTTTACTATTCTCGATTATCGAAGTCCGGCCTGTGCCGTTTTGTATTCTTGATGAAGTCGAGGCGGCGCTCGATGAAGCGAATGTTATACGCTATAGTAAATACTTGAAGAAATCCTCAGAAAAAACACAATTCATCGTCATCACACACCGTAAAGGGACGATGGAGGGAGCCGATGTACTGTATGGTATCACGATGCAGGAATCAGGTGTTTCTAGACTTATTTCGGTCAAACTATCCGAGGTGCCGGAAGAGGCTATTATGTAAGGGAGCGAGTGAAGATGTCATTTTTCAAGAAATTAAAAGAGAAAATCACAGGTACAAATGAGGCAGTAACAGAGAAGTTTAAGGATGGTTTAGCGAAAACACG
This sequence comes from Sporosarcina sp. FSL K6-3457, assembly GCF_038007285.1. Taxonomy (GTDB): domain Bacteria; phylum Bacillota; class Bacilli; order Bacillales_A; family Planococcaceae; genus Sporosarcina. The sequence continues at coordinate 3,318,212 of NZ_JBBOWX010000001.1, read as the reverse complement.
TGATACATTTACCTCTAAAGTAAATGATCTTGTTGCACGTTTCCGTGAAATCGATGAGGAGTTTTTTGAGGAATTAGAAGAATTACTGTTACAAGCGGATGTTGGCTTTGAAACGGTAATGGAGTTGATTGACCAACTAAAGCTCGAAGTACAACGGAAAAATATTAAAGATACAGCAGGTATTCAATCGGTCATTTCAGAAAAATTGGTTGAAATTTATCAAGCTGGAGAAGAGATTGATAGCAATTTAAATATTCAAGCAGATGGCTTGACTGTGGTGTTAATGGTTGGGGTGAATGGTGTCGGCAAGACGACTACCATCGGTAAATTGGCTGCCCGACTAATGGCAGAAGGTAAGACGGTTATGCTGGCAGCTGGTGACACATTCCGGGCTGGAGCTATCGATCAGCTTGTTGTGTGGGGAGAACGAGCCGGTGTTGAAGTGATTCGCCAATCGGAAGGATCCGATCCGGCAGCAGTCATGTACGATGCGATTCGCGCTGCAAAAAATCGTAACGTTGACGTCTTGATTTGTGACACGGCAGGTAGGCTTCAAAACAAAGTCAACTTGATGAATGAATTGGAAAAAGTGCATCGGGTCATTAGTAAAGAAGTAGAAGGTGCACCGCATGAAGTACTTCTTGCGCTTGATGCGACAACAGGTCAAAATGCATTAGTCCAAGCCCAGACATTTAAAGAAGCGACAAATGTTACAGGTATTGTATTGACGAAGCTTGATGGAACGGCAAAGGGTGGTATTGTCCTTGCAATCCGTCACAAATTGAATATCCCAGTGAAATTCGTCGGTCTTGGCGAAGGAGTAGATGATTTACAGCCGTTCGATCCGGAAAAGTATGTCTATGGCCTATTTGCGGATGGCTTGGAATTGGAACAGGAACAGGAACAGCAGCAGGATGAATCAGACAAGTAATTTAGCTTGACAGTCTACAGGCGTCATACTATGATGACATAGGAAGAAACAAGCGGAGGAGGCAAGACCTATCGTGCTTGCAAAAACAACACGCATTAACTTCCTCTTTGATTTTTATCAGTCGCTTTTGACGGATAAACAGAGACTGTATATGCAATTGTATTACTTGGAAGACCTTTCGCTCGGCGAGATTGCAGGGGAATACGGCGTATCACGACAAGCTGTCTATGATAATGTTCGTAGAACGGAAGCGATGCTCGAAGACTATGAAATGAAGTTGAATTTGTTTTCGAAATTTCAAAAGCGGTTAGAAATTGTTGACCGTCTAGAACAGCTCATCACTGATACGGACGAACAATCAACAATCGTTAGAGGGTTGTTGATTGAACTAAAAGATCATGAGTAGAGGAGGCTCTGTGCATGGCATTTGAAGGTTTAGCCCAGCGCCTGCAAGGGACGCTACAGAAAATAACGGGCAAAGGTAAAATCAGCGAGGCGGACGTCAAAGAAATGATGCGTGAAGTGCGCTTTGCACTCATTGAAGCGGACGTCAATTTAAAAGTTGTCAAATCATTTGTTAAAACAGTAAGTGAACGTGCTGTCGGTCAAGATGTCATGAAAAGTCTGACACCAGGCCAGCAAGTCGTCAAAATCGTTAAAGATGAACTGACGAATTTGATGGGTGGAGAACAAAACCCTATTCAGTTTGCGAGGAAATCGCCAACGGTCATTATGATGGTCGGCTTACAAGGGGCAGGGAAGACGACAACAACTGGGAAACTGGCAACGGTTCTTCGGAAGCGTCACAACAAAAATCCACTGCTTGTGGCAGCGGACGTTTACAGGCCAGCTGCGATTCAGCAGTTGGAAACACTTGGCAAGCAACTAACGATGCCAGTCTTTGCACTCGGGACGGATATATCTCCTGTTGAAATCGTTCGCCAGGCGCTTGCTGAGGCAGAAAAGGAACACCATGACGTTGTCATCATTGACACGGCTGGGCGCCTTCATGTCGATGAAGTGCTGATGCAAGAACTACAAGATATCCGGGATCTCAGTAAGCCGGAAGAAGTGTTCCTTGTGGTCGATGCAATGACAGGGCAGGATGCTGTCAACGTCGCACAAAGCTTCAATGAGACAATAGGCATCACAGGTGTTGTCCTCACGAAATTGGACGGAGACACGCGTGGTGGTGCGGCACTTTCTATACGCTCAGTGACTGAAAAGCCTATTAAATTTGTCGGGATGGGCGAAAAAATGGATGCGCTTGAACCATTTCACCCAGAGCGCATGGCATCCAGAATTCTTGGTATGGGCGACGTCATGTCACTCATCGAAAAAGCACAAGAGAATGTGGATGAAGAAAAAGCGAAAGAACTTGAGCAAAAGTTTAAAACGCAATCATTTACGCTCGACGATTTCCTTGATCAGCTTCAGCAAGTGAAGAAAATGGGTCCGATCGACGAGTTATTGAAAATGATGCCGGGCGCCAATAAAATCAAAGGGCTCGAAAATGCCAAAGTCGATGAAGGTCAGATGGGACGTGTCGAAGCAGTTATTCAGTCTATGACAACAGCAGAGCGTAATACCCCTGAAATCATCAACGCAAATCGGCGCAAGCGAATTGCCAAAGGATCTGGGACGACAATTCAAGATGTCAACCGACTGCTCAAACAATTCGAAGATATGAAGAAAATGATGAAACAAATGACAGGCATGCAAAAAGGTAAAAAGAAAAATAAAATGCCTGGATTCGACTCTTTATTTAAATGAATTCAGCAGTGCTCAAACCCTGCTGAATTCATTTAAAGCCTCGGGCGGATGTCACAGACTTTTTAGGGGAGATTTTCGAGCTCGCTGGAAAAAAGTCTGGACGCAATTACGCCAAGGCGTAATTGATAAAATCGCTCCAAAAACCCTGTTTTTAAAAAGAATTTCAAGGTGTTAAGAAAAAACACTTTACAAACATCAAAAAGCTTGATAATATACTATCTTGTGTGAAACTATTCGGAGGTGCAAGTAAAAATGTCAGTAAAAATTCGTCTTAAACGTATGGGAGCAAAGAAAACTCCTTTCTATCGTATTGTTGTAGCAGATTCACGTTCACCACGTGATGGTCGTCAAATCGAAACAGTTGGTACTTACAACCCGCTTACAAAACCAGCGGAAGTAAAAATCAACGAAGAACTAGCGCTTAAATGGCTTCAGAATGGTGCGAAACCATCTGATACAGTTCGTAATCTGTTTTCTGACCAAGGTATCATGGAGAAATTCCATAACGCTAAACACGGTAAGTAATCAGGAGGGGTGCACATGAAGCAGCTGATTGAAACAATTGTCAAACCGTTAGTCGATTATCCCGGGGATGTCCGGGTTGCAATGGATGAGCACGATAATCGTGTCATCTACAAACTTGCCGTAAATCCTGAAGATATGGGAAAAGTAATCGGCAAGCAGGGGCGTGTGGCGAAAGCGATACGCACTATTGTTTATTCAGCAGCAGGCAGTCACCACGGCAAAAAAGTCTATATCGATATTATAGATTGATATGAAAAGGGAAGGAGCCTATGTTCCTTTCCTTTTTTGTTCAAGCAATTATATAAGCCAGACATACGAGCTAAGCGCCGAGCGTTATCGATAAGATTCTTCATATCAATATATATGAGCAATTACTCTAAAAATAAAGGACGGTGTACGTATGCAATGGTTTAACGTAGGGACAATCGTCAATACACATGGTATTCGTGGAGAAGTTCGTGTCATTTCTCGCACGCATTTCCCAGAAGAACGCTACACAGTTGGTAACAAGCTTGCTCTATTCATGCCAAACAGTAAAACGCCTATTTACTTAGTTGTGGCTAGTCATCGTCAACATAAAAACTTTGATTTGCTAACGTTTGAAAATCACTTTAATGTCAATGATGTTGAAAAGTACCGTGACGGTGTTTTCAAAATATCAGAAAATGACTTAGGTGAACTGGATGAAAACGAATTTTACTACCATGAAATCGTTGGTTGTACAGTCTTTACAACAGAAGGTATCGACATTGGTAAAGTGACGGAGATTCTTGAAACGGGTGCGAATGATGTATGGACGGTGACACCGGAAAAAGGCAAGCCTCATTACATTCCATATATCGAAGACATCGTTCTAGAAATTGATGTTGACAATAAAAAAATCGTTATCGATCCAATGGAAGGTCTATTGTCATGATGAAAATCGATGTCCTGTCATTGTTTCCAGAAATGTTTGAAGGGGTCCTTCATTCATCCATCATGAAAAAAGCGCAAACCAATGACGCGGTATCCTTTGCAGTGACCGATTTCCGCGATTATTCCACGGACAAACACCATAAAGTCGATGATTATCCGTATGGTGGTGGCGCGGGGATGGTGCTCAAGCCAGAACCGCTCTTTGCCGCAGTGGAAGCATTATCTGAGGGGCTTGAAAACCCGCCGCGTGTTGTCCTCATGTGTCCACAAGGAGAACGATTTACGCAGAAAAAAGCAGAAGAGCTAGCAACTGAAGAGCATGTCATCTTCATTTGTGGTCACTACGAGGGCTATGATGAGCGGATACGCCAACACCTTGTAACGGATGAAGTATCGATTGGTGATTTTGTTCTAACAGGTGGAGAAATCGCTGCGATGGCTGTCATAGACAGTGTCGTCCGATTGTTGCCGAACGTACTGGGCAATGCCGACTCGCCTGTGCTCGATTCGTTTTCAACTGGATTGCTCGAACATCCGCAATATACAAGACCGGCTAGTTTCAACGGCCTAGAAGTGCCCGAGATATTATTATCCGGCAACCATGGGAAAATTGATCAATGGCGTGAAGAGCAATCCCTACTTCGGACATTTGAACGTCGAAAGGACTTGCTCAAGGATGCGCCGCTGACCGACCATCAACGCAAATTACTGAAGCAATTAAATCATCAACAAAAATAAACGTCGTGTCTTGCACCGACTCGTCCTTTGTGCTATTATTTACTATGTACTTCTATGGGGAGTACATATTGACTGATGTTCCGCTGCAAAGGCAAGAGTGCATGAGCGTCTGTGGAGAAGGAGAGAAAAAATATGCAACAACTTATTGCAGACATTACAAAAGATCAGCTTCGTGCAGATCATCCATCATTCCGTGCGGGAGACACAGTTCGTTTGCACGTAAAAATCGTTGAGGGAACGCGTGAGCGTATCCAGCTATTTGAAGGCGTTGTTATCAAACGTCGTGGTGGCGGAATCAGTGAAACTTTCACAGTTCGTAAAATCTCAAACGGTGTTGGCGTTGAACGTACATTCCCTGTACACACACCAAAAATTACACTACTTGAAGTGGTTCGTCGTGGTAAAGTACGTCGTGCGAAATTGTACTACCTTCGCAGTCTACGCGGAAAAGCTGCACGTATCAAAGAACTTCGATAAAACAAAGATTGTAGGAGGCCAACAAAACGGCCTCCTTTCTTTTTGCCTCAAAAATGAATAGACTGTACAATAAGGACAGAAGTATGCGGGAGGCTTTGACGATGAATGAAGAGAAGAAGAAAAACGAAACATGGGAATGGATGAAGGCGCTGTTAATCGCGTTCGGGCTCGCAGCAATTATTCGTGTATTCTTATTTACACCGATTGTCGTTGACGGAGAGTCCATGATGCCGACGCTTGAAAATGGTGACCGGATGATTGTGAACAAAATCGGCTATACAATCGGTAAACCGGATCGCTTTGATATCGTGGTATTCCATGCGCCTGAAGAGAAGGACTATATCAAACGAGTCATTGGGCTTCCTGGCGATACAGTCGAGTACAAGGATGACGTTTTGTATATTAACGGGGAATCGTTCGAAGAGCCTTATCTTGATCAAAACAAGGCAGAGGTTGCAGACGGTCCATTAACGGAAGATTTCACACTTGAAGAGAAAATTCAACGTACAACGGTCCCAGAAGGTCATGTATTTGTTCTTGGGGATAATAGAAGAAGAAGTAAAGACTCCAGACATATTGGAGCTGTAGCAATCGATGAAATCATCGGCAATACGAGCATTGTATTTTGGCCAATCGAAGATTTCGGTATCGTTAAATAAGAGAGGTGTTCATCAATGACGATTCAATGGTTTCCAGGACATATGGCGAAAGCGCGCCGAGAAGTAACTGAACAATTGAAGTTGGTAGATATCGTTTTTGAATTGATTGACGCTAGGCTTCCATTGTCATCTAGGAATCCAATGATTGACGAGGTTATCCATCAAAAACCAAGGCTGCTTATTTTGAATAAAATGGACCTCGCTGATGAAACGGAAACTGCGCGTTGGATTCACTATTTTGAAGCACAAGGTGATCGTGCCGTCGCCATTAATTCATTTGAAGGAAAAGGTCTTCAGACGGTCATTAAGGCTGCAAAAGAGATTTTAGAACCGAAGCTAGAAAGAATGCGCAGTAGGGGCATTCGTCCAGGTGCAATCCGCGCAATGATTGTCGGGATCCCGAATGTCGGAAAATCTACGCTGATTAACCGACTTGCCAAGAAAAATATTGCTAGGACAGGAAACACGCCGGGTGTCACTAGAGCTCAGCAGTGGATCAAGTTTGAAAAAGAACTTGAGTTGCTTGATACGCCGGGGATTCTATGGCCGAAATTTGAAGACAAAGAAGCGGGCTATAAACTAGCGTTGACCGGTGCTATTAAAGATTCCATCGTCAACATGGAGGACCTAGCTGTTTATGGGCTGCGTTTTCTTGAAGCACATTATCCGAGCCGATTGTCGGAAAGATATGGTTTAACAACGGTTGGCGACGATATTCTGCAAGTTTTCAATCAAATCGGTTCACTACGCAAGGTATACACAACTGGCGGAGAAGTCGAGTACGATAAAGTGGCGGAGTTAATCGTTCGTGATATACGTAACGAATACCTTGGTAAACTGACATTTGACTTCACAGCCGAACAACTTCAAAATGACTAAGTCGATGCCGATACGGATTTTTTCCGAGGGTATCGGCTTTTCTTATTATCCTGAATATATGGGTAGAAACAAGCTGTGAATAGCCGATATATGTAGTAGAGTAACAGGAAATCGAGTTGCGGAAGGTGAGCACACTGCTAACAATTAAAGAGATTGTGGAAATGTTACGGACGGCGGAAGAGCCTGCACCGTGGATAGAGGAACTCGCGCATGATTCGAGGGCTGGCGTAAAAAATGCATTGGCTCGATGGCAACGCCAATATCACAAAAAAGAAATGATTATGCAAGAGCATGTGGCTAAAATAGCGTTTGACGAGTCGTTTGCGCCGTTTCAGGGAGCTAAGGTCGCTGGGGTCGATGAGGCGGGGAGAGGCCCGTTAGCGGGTCCTGTAGTAACCGCTGTCGTTGTGTTGCCGAAGGAAGTGCCGGAATTAGTTGGACTTGATGATTCGAAGACTATCTCAAAGGCGGAACGGCGACGGCTTGCTGCACTAATCCGCAACGTCGCAATTGCCTATTCGACACATATCCAATCAGCCCGTCGCATTGATGAATTGAATATTTACGCAGCGACAAGGGAGTCCATGGAACAGGCGGTAAAAGCACTTGCTGTACGTCCGGACTTTGTCATTGTGGATGCGATGGCACTTCGCATAGATTATCCGACAGAATCAGTTATCAAAGGCGACGCAAAGAGTTTAGCAGTCGCGGCTGCCTCCATTATCGCAAAAACTACAAGAGATGCGATTATGGACCAGCTACATACTGATTTTCCTGAATATCATTTTGAAAAAAACGCAGGTTATGGAACTGCAGAACATGTTAAAGCCTTACAAATATATGGGCCGTGCGAACACCACCGTACAACCTTTGAACCAGTTAAGTCAATGATAGCAGAAGGGAGGACGAGGCAATGAGCTTTCCAACGATGACGCCTATAACGAATCCGGTAACGACAGCTGCCGCCCAAACTAAACCACTAGTTATGAATGAAGGGCAGATGTTCCACGGGCAGATTAAGCAACTTTTCCCGGGACAAATGGCGGAAGTTCAAATTGGTAACCAAAAGCTAATCGCTAAACTGGAAGTTCCCATGAAAGCCGGCGATTCTTATTACTTTCAAGTGAAGGCAGTGGAGCCGGAACTACAATTGAAAATCATATCGGGGCCTACGCAGACGGCTGAAGGGCAAGCTCCTAAATTAGGTGGCCTTATGGACGCGATGCAATTGCCTAAGACACCGGAAATGCAAGCCCTACTTGCATTTGTCATGAAAAATAAAATTCCGATGACTAGGGAGAACTTGCTCGCAGCAGAAGCTATGCTAAAAGGTGTGCCAGCCGCCGCTCAGAATGAGGCGCTTGCTTCCATCCAAAAGATGGTTGAACTGAAATTACCTTTAACCGAAACAGTTTTCCGTTCACTCTTAGGTGTTGAAACGAAAGAGGGGTTACACACCGTTCTGACATCGCTCAAAACGGCATTGCTGGCAGACTCGACTGCTTCCTTACAAGGGAAAGATGCTATCCTAGCTGCGCTTGATAAGATGGCTAAACCATTGATGCAGGCGACTGGGGGGGCACTTCTTGGTCAATCGTTATTGACGCTACTCAATAGTGCGGAGAGCCCAGAAACTCGATTTTCTACATTGCAAATGTTGAAGAGTGCAGGAATCTTACCGCCCCAAACTTCGCTTGCTAATTTGCAGCAAGTGCTGACCTCCTTGTTGACAAATAATAGTGGCGGGCCTCAAGTTCCAGTGGATGTTCAGGCAAATAAGGTGAGTATCCAAACACCACAGGTGCTTCCGCAGCCCATGCAAGAAATGACAGCTGTGCTAAAACAGATGAGCAATATGTCTCCAACGCAAATAAAAGCCCCGATTGAGGCCTTAAAAGTAATTCTTGCGGCGGAACCAACAATGAACGCAGTGCAGAAATCCGAACTCATGGCCATTCTTGATCGACCTATGGGCTCGCTTCCAGCTGCTGACACAGCGACAAAGTTAGTCCAAGAATTCAGTCAGGCGCTCATTCGTGTAACAGCTGAGAACGTAGTTACTGCACCGCTTCGTATGGATACGATGTCCCAAGGTGCTAAAGAACAATTACTCACGTTACTTGGCCAGCAATTGCCGCAGCAAGGGACTGAAAAGTTAGCGCCACTTGTCCAAGCAGCGGAACGTTCCGACAATGTTGCCATCCAAAAAGCATTACAAATAGCTGAAGCAGCAGTTGCCTCGGCAGTCGATGGTAAAGCGGTAAAAGAGGCATTACAAACGGTTATCCGGTCATTTGGTCTCAATTATGAGGCGAGCCTCCTTGGGAAAGATGCTGATGTTGGGCGTCTTGCGGAAACGTTAAAGCCACAGTTGTTAGCATTAATGCAGGACCTGACCGTATCACCAGCATTGCGAGAAGCGGCAGAAACTGTTGTCATGAGGATGAATGGACCTCTTCTCCAATCGGGAGAAAATGGCGTTCAGCACCAGCTTGTTATGCAAGTGCCACTGGAGTTTTTCGGCAAGCGCATCGATGCGACATTGGAGTGGAATGGCCGCATGAAAGAAGATGGGAAAATTGACCCCGATTTCGCACGAATTCTGTTTTATCTTGATCTTGGATCCATTGAAAAGACGGTCATTGATATGCAGGTTCAGAACCGGGTCATTACGGTGACGATTTTTAATGCCGATGAGACGCTCAAAACAGTAGGGGCCCCTCTTCAGCAGAAGTTGAAAGAAGGACTAGATGAAGCGGGCTACAAACTATCGGCTGTCTTTTTCAAGAACTTTGTCGAAGAAGAAAAGAATTTGTCGAAAAAGAAACAGAATATAGCGGCTGATGGACAAGGAGTTGATTTCCGGATATGACCATGGAGAGGCACGTCCGAAAAGAGGCGGTTGCACTTTCTTATGACCCGAATTCGGCCAGTGCACCGAAAGTAGTAGCGACTGGAAAAGGGAAAATCGCCGAAAATATTGTAGAAAAAGCAAAAGCGCATGCTATACCGATTCAGGAAGACCCAAGTCTTGTCGAAATTTTAGGGCAATTGAATATCAATGAATCCATACCAGAAGAGTTATATAAAGCAGTATCTGAGGTTTTTGCATACATTTACCAAGTAGATCGCGAGCATGGATTGAAAAAGAAAAAAAATCTTTGACATTATGCAACAAATCGCCAGATTCGACATTCAGTTGTGGACATTGTTTGACATGTTTACTACAATGGTTAAGGCAAGTAAATTATGAGATACAAGTTCGATTGGAGGATGTAAGATGAATATCCATGAATATCAAGGTAAACAGTTACTAAGAGAATATGGTGTAGCTGTTTCTAACGGCCTTGTTGCTTTCTCTCCTGAAGAGGCAGTTAAAGCGGCAAAAGAGCTAGGTACGGACGTCATCGTTGTCAAAGCACAAATCCACGCGGGTGGTCGTGGTAAAGCGGGCGGCGTTAAGATTGCTAAAAATCTTGACGAAGTGCGTGCTTATGCAAAAGAATTGATCGGTAAAACGCTTGTAACGCACCAAACAGGTCCGGAAGGTAAAGAAGTGAAACGTCTTCTTATCGAAGAAGGTTCTGACATTAAGAAAGAATACTATCTTGGACTTGTCCTGGACAGTGGTACAAGCCGTGTCACACTAATGGGTTCTGAAGAAGGCGGAATGGACATCGAGGAGGTTGCAGAAGCAACACCTGAAAAGATTTTCAAAGAAGTCATTGACCCAGTAGTAGGATTGACTGGATTCCAAGCACGCCGCATGGCATTCAACATGAATATTCCTTCGCATCTTGTGAACAAAGCAGCAAAATTCATGCTTGGATTGTATCAAGTATTCGTTGAAAAAGATGCATCTATCGTTGAAATTAACCCGTTAGTTGTAACAGGTGGAGACGACGTACTTGCACTTGATGCGAAATTTAACTTTGATGACAGCGCACTTTACCGTCACAAAGACATCCAAGAACTTCGTGACTTCGATGAAGAGGATCCAAAAGAAATCGAAGCATCAAAGCATGACCTAAGCTATATTTCACTAGACGGTAGCGTCGGTTGTATGGTTAACGGTGCGGGTCTTGCAATGGCTACAATGGATACAATCAACTACTTCGGTGGTTCACCTGCTAACTTCCTTGACGTTGGTGGTAGTGCAACAGCTGAAAAAGTGACAGAAGCATTCAAAATCATCCTTTCAGATCCAAATGTTAAAGGAATCTTTGTTAACATTTTCGGTGGTATCATGAAGTGTGACGTTATCGCTGAAGGTGTTATCACTGCATCAAAAGAAGTAGGTCTTCAAGTGCCATTAGTTGTTCGTTTGGAAGGTACAAACGTCGACAAAGGTAAAGCACTATTGAAAGAATCAGGCTTGAACATCATTGCTGCTGATACAATGGCAGACGGTGCTAAAAAGATTGTTGAACTCGTAGGTTAAGAAAGGCAGGGACAAACGATGAGTATTTTTATTAACAAAGATACAAAAGTTATCGTACAAGGAATTACAGGTGCTACAGCACTTTTCCATACACAACAAATGCTTGAATACGGCACGAAAATCGTCGGTGGAGTTACGCCAGGTAAAGGTGGAACTGAAGCGGCGGGCGTACCTGTTTTCAACACGGTTGAAGAAGCTGTTAAAGCAACAGGTGCAAACGTTTCTGTTATCTATGTACCAGCTCCATTTGCAGCAGATGCAATTTTGGAAGCGGTAGATGCAAATCTTGATATGACTATCTGTATTACAGAGCATATCCCAGTTCTAGACATGGTAAAAGTTAAGCGTTATATGGAAGGCAAGAAAACACGTCTTGTCGGCCCGAACTGCCCAGGCGTTATCACGGCAGACGAATGTAAAATTGGTATCATGCCTGGTTACATTCATACAAAAGGTCATGTTGGGGTCGTTTCACGTTCAGGTACATTGACGTATGAAGCTACTCACCAATTGAGCCAAGCAGGAATCGGTCAAACGACTGCTGTAGGTATCGGTGGAGACCCAGTAAATGGGACTAACTTTATCGATGTATTGAAAGCATTCAACGAAGACCCTGAAACGTATGCAGTTGTGATGATCGGTGAAATCGGTGGAACTGGTGAAGAAGAAGCTGCTGAATGGATCAAAGCAAACATGACGAAGCCTGTCGTTGGCTTTATCGGTGGACAAACAGCTCCTGAAGGAAAACGTATGGGCCACGCTGGCGCTATCATTTCTGGTGGTAAAGGGACAGCTGCTGAAAAAATCAAAGCACTTAACGCTGCTGGCGTTGAAGTTGCAGACACGCCATCTGTTATCGGCGAAACACTTATTAAAGTAATTAAAGAAAAAGGTCTGTACGAAAAGTGTAAAACACATTAATATAAAGATGCAGCGTGTAGGTCTATGCGCTGCATCTTTTATATATATGAAGTAGGGATGAACTGTAATACCTACCCGAAGGAGGAGTTTAATGGAACTGACAGATGTAGAAAAACGCCTACTAGCGCTCCATTATGTATTTCCGGTGCCGCTGAACAGATTGAACCGACTTTACGAGACCGACCCCACTCTCGAAAAGTTATACACGTACCGGCCCAAAGAGTTAGTTGACTTACTTGGTATTTCGCTAACAAAGGCTATACAAATGAAAGAAAATTTACAACAAAACAGCACGACTCCGTATGAAAAATTATATGAACAACATGCCATTACCCCAATCCCGTTCTCACACCCCCACTACCCTGACCAGTTACGCGTACTCATTGATCCACCGGCCGTCCTGTATACGAAAGGTAATCATCAAGTATTGACCACCCCACTAAAAATTGCCATCATTGGCTCTAGAAAGGCGACTGCATATTCAAAGCAGGCGATGTCACTTATTGTACCTCCACTTGTAGCCAATGACGTTGCCGTTGTTTCTGGATTAGCAAAGGGGGCAGATACAATGGCACATGAAGCTGCCATTGCATTTGGTGGCAAAACGATTGCTGTCCTTGGTCATGGATTATTTCATTTATATCCAAAAGAAAATCGTTTGCTTGCCGAAGAGATGGCAAAGCATCAGCTATTGCTGACGGAATATCCACCTTACGTGAAACCTGAGCGTTGGACATTTCCGATGCGGAATCGAATTATTAGCGGCTTGTCTACTGCAGTCGTTGTAACAGAAGCGGCAGATAAGAGCGGTACGATGAGTACAGTCGAACATGCACTCGATCATGGCAAAGACATTTTTACAGTTCCAGGACCTATTACTTCTGCCTTATCTGTTGGCCCCAATAAACTGCTAGATGAGGGGGCAAAGCCGGTTTGGAACGGTTTTCAAATCGTTGAAACACTCGTTTTTAATGGTTAAAAAATTGTCTTCTTATTGAAAAGGTTGCTTTATTCTCAAATCTGTTATACATTTTGCAACAGATATTCTTTTATCTTCGTTCAGCGGAAAATCCGCTGAACGAAGATAAAGCCTCCGGCGGTTGTCACAGATTTTTTAGGATGCTTTAGGAAGGCAGACTAAGTGCGTGACGTCCTGAAAAGTGCCTTAATTTCTGCAAAGAACGCAGAAATTAAGGCAAATCGAACCCTTCGCTGTTCGATTCGCAATTACGCCGAGGTATAATTGATAGAATAAATACGGAACCTCTTTAAGGAGGCACACAAATAATGGCAGATTACTTAGTAATCGTGGAATCCCCTGCAAAGGCGAAAACGATAGAACGTTATCTTGGGAAAAAATATAAAGTGCGTGCATCACTCGGTCATTTGCGCGATCTTCCGCGCAGTCAGATGGGTGTCGATACTGAAAATAATTACGAACCGAAGTATATTACCATTCGCGGCAAAGGTCCAATTCTCCAAGACTTAAAAAAAGAAGCAAAAAAATCAAAAAAAATCTTTCTCGCGGCTGACCCCGACAGAGAAGGGGAAGCGATTGCGTGGCATTTAGCACATCAGCTTGGCGTGGACATCGAATCGGATTGCCGTGTCGTGTTCAATGAAATAACGAAAGAAGCGATTAAAGAGTCATTTAAAAATCCGAGACCTATCGATATGGACTTGGTTGATGCCCAACAGGCGCGTCGTATACTGGATAGACTCGTAGGCTACAATATTAGCCCGATTTTGTGGAAGAAAGTTAAGAAAGGCCTTTCTGCTGGTCGTGTCCAATCCGTTGCTCTCCGACTCATCATTGATCGGGAAAATGAAATTCAAACATTTGTCCCAGAAGAATACTGGAGCATCACTAGCCAATTCAAAAAAGGCAACAAGGAATTTGAAGCGGTATTTTACGGTGATATAAAGAAAAAAGTGAAGTTGGTCAATAAGGAACAGGTTGATGCAATTCTTAGTCAATTAGACAAAGATGAGTTTGAAATTGCGAACGTTGTGAAAAAAGAGCGTAAACGTAATCCGGCATTACCATTTACCACATCGTCCTTACAACAAGAAGCTGCCCGTAAATTGAACTTCCGAGCAAGGAAGACAATGATGTTGGCCCAGCAGCTTTACGAAGGGATCAACCTTGGGAAAGAGGGCAACGTCGGTCTCATCACTTACATGAGAACGGACTCAACGCGAATTGCTGATAGTGCAAAAGAAGAAGCACAATCATTTATTGAAACGATGTATGGCAAAGAATTCATTACGACAACGAAGTCAGTAAAGAAAGAGTCCACAAAAACGCAGGATGCACATGAAGCAGTACGACCGACATCTGTCATGCGACCACCCGCTGCTATGAAAACGGTATTATCGCGTGATCAACTACGTCTTTATAAACTGATTTGGGAACGATTCGTTGCCAGTCAAATGGCGCCAGCAATCCTGGATACGGTTACAGTCGATCTTGTGAACAATGATGTTCGCTTTAGAGCGAACGGTTCACAAGTTAAATTCCAAGGTTTTATGAAAGTGTATGTGGAAGGCGATGACGATAAGGAAGAAGAAAAGGATCGCATCCTGCCGCCTCTAGAAGAAGGCGAGCGTTTGCCTTATAGCGATATCGATCCGAAACAGCACTTTACACAACCGCCACCACGATACTCGGAGGCAAGATTAGTTAAAACATTGGAAGAGCTAGGCATAGGTCGGCCTTCAACATTTGCGCCAACACTTGATACTATTCAAAAACGTGGTTATGTCACATTGGATGCGAAACGCTTTATTCCGACGGAGCTTGGTGAAATTGTCCATCTGGCAGTGAATCAGTATTTCCCTGATATCATTGACGTAGAATTTACGGCGCAAATGGAAAAAGGGCTTGATAATGTCGAGGAAGGCAACATCAAATGGGTTGAAGTAATTGATAATTTTTACCAGGACTTTGAGAAGCATGTGCAAGTGGCTGATGCTGAGATGGAGAAAATTGAAATTAAAGACGAACCCGCAGGTGAAGATTGTGAAAAATGTGGCTTGCCAATGGTATTTAAGCTGGGACGTTACGGCAAGTTCATGGCATGTTCTGGTTTCCCGGATTGCCGCAATACAAAAGCGATTATTAAACCGATTGGCGTAACTTGTCCGACTTGTAAAGAAGGTCAAGTGGTCGAACGGAAAAGCAAGACAAAACGAATTTTTTATGGCTGTGATCGCTACCCAGAGTGTGAGTATGTATCATGGGATAAGCCGGTTGCCAGACCATGTCCAAAATGTGAACATACACTTGTTGAGAAGAAATTGAAAAAAGGCGTCCAAATTCAATGTACGGAATGTGACTATAAAGAAGATACGCAACAATAAAGAAAAGCGGAAGCGTCTGTTCAGCCCCGACAAGTAGGAGGGATGAAGTTCGATCCCTCCCTACTGGAAGGCTTGAAGAAAAAGGCGTCCTTTGCCTTTATCAGCAAGACTGAAGCGACTTAGGCGCTGGAGCTGGATCATAAAGGGATTGGAGAAGGAAGGTAATAGAATGACACCCGTCGTAAATGTAATAGGTGCAGGACTTGCTGGGAGTGAGGCTGCATGGCAGATTGCTAATCGTGGAGTAAATGTTCGTTTATATGAAATGAGACCTGTGAAACAGACGCCG
The DNA here is from genome assembly GCF_038007285.1 of Sporosarcina sp. FSL K6-3457. Lineage (GTDB taxonomy): Bacteria > Bacillota > Bacilli > Bacillales_A > Planococcaceae > Sporosarcina. Next base: position 3,302,301 of record NZ_JBBOWX010000001.1, on the reverse strand, counting down.
GCACATCACACGGGCAAATTTGCTGAATTGGTGTGCAGTAACTCGTTGCGTGCTAACAATTTAACGAATGCGGTTGGCGTAATTAAAGAAGAGATGAGAAAACTGGATTCACTCATTATACGTGCAGCAGATGCCTGTGCAGTCCCTGCTGGGGGAGCTTTGGCGGTTGACCGTCATGAATTCGCGGGCAATGTTACGGACACGATTCGCAATCATCCACTTATCGAAATTGTCAATGAGGAAGTGACGGAGCTTTCTGAAGGGATTACGATTATTGCGACAGGCCCACTCACGTCGCCGGCACTTGCTGAACAAATTCGTAAATTGACAGGGGAAGAGTACCTTTATTTCTACGATGCAGCGGCACCGATTATCGAAAAAGATTCTATTGATATGGACAAGGTTTATTTAAAATCACGTTATGATAAAGGTGAAGCGGCTTATCTGAACTGTCCGATGAATGAGGAGGAATTTGAACGTTTTCATAATGCTCTTGTTGCGGCGGAAGTTGTTCCTTTAAAGGAATTTGAAAAAGAAATTTACTTTGAAGGCTGTATGCCTGTGGAAGTGCTTGCGCAGCGCGGTGAAAAGACTTTGTTATTCGGAGCACTTAAACCGGTCGGCCTAGAGCATCCTGAGACTGGGAAGCGTCCAAAAGCGGTCGTTCAACTTCGACAGGATGATGCAGCGGGCACACTATATAATATCGTAGGCTTCCAAACGCATATGAAATGGGGCGCGCAAAAAGAAGTCATTAACCTAATTCCAGGCCTTGAAAATGTTGAAATCGTACGCTACGGAGTGATGCATCGTAATACATTCATCAACTCACCTCGAGTACTCCATGCAACTTATCAGTTAAAAGCAAACTCGAATATTTTCTTTGCTGGACAGATGACAGGTGTTGAGGGCTATGTTGAATCAGCGGGCTCAGGACTGATTGCGGGCATCAATGCAGCTAACTTAGCGTTAGGGAAAGAGCCAATCCTCTTCCCGCATGAAACGGCATTGGGAAGTATGGCAAGATATATTACTGAAGCAGATCCGAAAAATTTCCAACCGATGAACATTAACTTCGGTCTATTCCCGGATCTTGGGGAACGTGTGAAGTCTAAGGTTGAACGGGCAGAAAAACATGCAGAACGAGCACTGAAAGCGATTGTAGAATTTCAACCAACTGCTTTGGCATGAAAATAACTAGACAAACAGAAGAAGTCTAAGGAGAATATCCTGGACTTCTTCTTTGTTTGACGTTAAAATATCAATCGTGCCCTGTGGAATTTTCAGATATGAACAAATTGTGTCAGAAATGCATTCAAATTGTAAGAGGTCAGACATCTTACGGAAAGAAGGTTGCTTCATGATCCTCATATAATGTATAGTGAATCGTGGATGACTTTGGAATTGCTGAATTAGTCGCCATTGTATGGTTATTTAGCAAGATAATACTTCACTGTCATACTCTGGAGAATGTGTTTCACTATTCAAATGACTTGTAATTTTGCTATAATATAAGAGGCTTTTCATTCTGAGGGGTGAAGTGTATGACTCTACAACCATCGAATGTTCGTGATGAGTATATTACGTATGTACGCTTAGAAAAAAACTATTCATCCTATACAGTATTGGAATATGAAAAAGATGTTGATGCATTTCTGGAGTTTCTTGAAGTTGAGGGAATAACAGATTTGAATGACGTGGCATATTCTGAAGCGAGACTTTATGTGACGGGTCTGTATGATAAGGGGTTATCGAGGGCGTCCATTTCTCGGAAGATTTCCTCGATTCGCTCCTTCTTCAAGTTTGCCAATGCCCGCTATGCCATTAATGATATTGCATTCCGATCGCTGCATCATCCGAAAAAGGAAGAACGGCTTCCGGCTTTTTTTTATGAAGAGGAAATGGAATTGTTATTTTCGTCCTGTGAAGGGCAAGATAAGAAGTCCATACGTGATTATGCCCTTCTTGAGTTACTCTACGCAACGGGCATACGGGTTAGTGAACTGCTATCGATTAGAGTGCAGGATATCGATGATCACCTTGGCATTGTACTCGTCATGGGGAAAGGGCGTAAAGAGCGCTATGTGCCATTCGGCAGTTTTGCACAATCTGCACTTGACGCTTACCGGGAAAAAAGCAGACTAGTTTTGATGAAACAGAAAGAGCATGATATGTTATTTGTCAATTTACGTGGCGACCCACTAACCGATAGAGGCGTCCGCCATATACTAAGCAAGATGATGGAGCGAGCATCGCTCCACTCCAAAATCTATCCGCATATGATTCGCCACTCTTTTGCAACTCATCTTCTCGCAGGTGGCGCAGACATGAGGACTGTCCAAGAGCTTCTAGGGCATAGTCATTTATCTTCAACGCAAGTGTATACCCATATTACGAAAGAGCATTTACGGAAAACGTATATGAATACGCATCCGCGAGCATAGGAGGATGATTAGATGGAATTCCATGCAACGACGATTTTTGCCATTCGTCATGAAGGTTCATGCGCCATGTCAGGCGATGGGCAAGTGACGGTAGGAAATGCGGTTGTTATGAAGCGTACGGCGAGAAAAGTACGCAGAATTTTTGGTGGTAAAGTTTTGGCGGGTTTTGCAGGATCGGTAGCTGACGCTTTCACATTGTTTGAATTGTTTGAGGCGAAGCTGACGGAATACAACGGTAATCTTGAGCGGGCTTCTGTTGAACTCGCGAAAGAATGGCGTGGAGATCGGATTCTTCGGAAACTTGAAGCGATGTTACTCGTCATGGATAGTGAACGGTTATTGCTAGTATCGGGAACAGGAGAAGTCATCGAACCGGATGATGGCATTTTAGCAATTGGTTCAGGTGGCAATTATGCGCTTGCGGCTGGGAGAGCTTTGAAAAAGTATAGTGGACATTCACTGACTGCCCCGGAGATAGCAAAAGCGGCACTTGAGACAGCGGCAGAAATATGTGTCTACACGAATGACAACATTATTGTGGAGGTACTCGAATGACTAAAAGACAAGAACTGACACCGAAGGAATTGACTGCGCATCTCGACCGTTATATCATCGGGCAGGATGATGCCAAGCGAGCGGTAGCTGTGGCAATCCGTAATCGATACAGAAGAAGTCTTCTTCCTGATGAAGAGAAAAGTGAAATCATTCCGAAAAACATCCTAATGATTGGCCCGACAGGTGTTGGGAAGACAGAAATCGCAAGACGGATTGCTAAGCTTGTTAACGCACCATTCATTAAGGTGGAAGCGACGAAGTTTACCGAAGTCGGCTATGTAGGGCGTGATGTTGAGTCAATGGTGCGGGACTTGACTGAAGTTGGTGTACGAATTGTTCGTCAAGAGCAGCGCGAAGCTGTGAAGGAACATGCTGTTGTGCTTGCTGAAGAGCGACTTGTTGAACTGCTTGTGCCTGAAAAGAAGAAGATGGGTGGCGGTATGCAAAACCCATTCGAAATGTTATTCGGACAAAAAGCAGAGCAGGAAGAGCCTGATTATGCAGAGGTGGCCGAAGTGAAGCGGAAACGATCTGACATAGCAGCGAGCCTCAAGGCGGGGCAATTGGAAGAGCAAATGGTCACTGTTGAAGTTTCGGCCCAGCAACCATCGATGTTTGACGCTCTACAAGGCTCGGGTATGGAACAGATGGGTGCGAATATGCAGGATGCACTGTCTTCCTTTATGCCGAAAAAGTCAGTCAAACGTAAGATGAAAGTTAAGGATGCTCGTAAAGCGCTCGAGGCGGAAGAGGCTGACAAACTGATTGATCATGATGAAATTGCCAGACGTGCAATCGAATTGACAGAGCAATCGGGGATTATCTTCATCGATGAAATGGACAAAATTGCAAGCCGAAATGGCGGAGGTTCTTCAGCCGATGTCTCGCGAGAGGGCGTTCAACGAGATATTTTACCAATTGTTGAAGGCTCAACGATTACGACGAAGTATGGTGCAGTAAAGACTGATTTTATTTTATTCATTGCAGCGGGCGCTTTTCACACAGCGAAGCCATCTGATATTATTCCAGAGCTTCAAGGTCGGTTTCCGATTCGTGTTGAATTGGAGAAGTTGTCAAAAGATGATTTTGAACGCATTTTAAAAGAGCCGGACTTCTCTCTTGTTCGCCAATATGAGAAGTTATTGGAAACAGAGAATGTCATATTGGACTTTACAGAAGAGGCGATTAGCAGGCTTGCAGAAATTGCATTTGAGGTAAACGATAATACCGAAAATATTGGTGCGAGACGACTTCATACGATTTTAGAGAAATTGCTTGAAGAGCTATCATTTGAGGCAGCAGAAATTGGACCTGCAACGATTAAAATAACACCTGCTTATGTCGATGAAAAGTTGAAAAATATCGCAAAAAACAAAGATTTATCACAATTTATACTGTAATTGAATCGTTTTAGTTTATTTAACGATTGAAAACCTTTAGAATATTCTTTAAATACACAAGCAACTATCCCAAGGAGGAAACAACAAATGTCATTGTTAATTAAAACACGTGAAATTAATGCTATGCTACAAAGATCAGCAGGTAAACCGGTAAACTTCAAAGAAATGGCTGAAAAACTAAGCTCGGTAATCGATTGTAATGCTTTTATCGTGAGTAGAAAAGGTAAATTACTTGGTTTAGAAATTCATCATCAAATTGAAAATGATCGTATGAAAAAGATGTTCGAAGATCGCAAGTTCCCGGAGGAATACACAAACAGATTGTTTGAAGTGAGAGAAACTTCTTCAAACCTAGATGTTGATAGCGTTCATACTGTATTCCCGGTTGAAAATCGTGAATTGTTCAAAGAGGGCTTGACGACAATTGTTCCAATTATCGGTGGTGGAGAGCGTTTAGGTACACTCATTTTGGCAAGATTAAAAGAGGAGTTCCAAGAGGATGATTTGATTCTTGCGGAGTACGGTGCAACAGTTGTAGGAATGGAAATTTTACGTGAGAAATCAGAACAAATTGAAACGGAAGCGCGTAGTAAAGCAGTCGTTCAAATGGCTATCAATTCACTTTCTTATAGTGAACATGAAGCAATTGAGCATATCTTCAATGAGCTTGATGGTAATGAAGGCTTGCTAGTTGCATCTAAAATTGCAGACCGTGTAGGTATTACGCGTTCAGTTATCGTCAATGCGCTACGTAAACTAGAAAGCGCTGGCGTTATTGAGTCACGTTCATTGGGAATGAAAGGTACTTATATCAAAGTATTGAATGGTAAATTCCTTGAGGAACTCGAAAAACAAAAATCATAATCATTTATAATGGGTAATATGACACTTCTTCCGTATTCGGGAAGAAGTGTTTTTGTTTTTTTGAGTGATAGAAAGAAGAAGCTACTAGTCAACAGTTTAGGTCTAATGGGTAAACCGCTGAAATGGATAGAGGGAGTAAAGACCTGTGCAGCTAGTAACCATAGTATATCTATTTAGAAAAAGGTTGTTTTGGACTAAGAGATATTGTCTGTATTTGATAGACAAGATTCGCCAACTTCCGCTACAATAGGGATATGTGTTGAAAAAGGTAGTTTGTAAGGAAATAAATAACAGAGTTTGGATACTCCAAGTAAAGGGAACATGAGGTGAAAAGATGAATATTTTTGGAGGAACAATTTCACATTTGGAGCGCGGTCTGGATTTTTCTGCTACAAAAGGGAAAGTAATTTCGCAAAATATAGCAAATGTCGATACACCAAATTATAAAGCGAAAAATGTCAATTTCAAAGAAGTGCTTGCAAATGTTAAAGCAAACACATTAGAAGCTTACCGAACGGATGCGCGTCATATTGCTTTTAAATCGAATGGGACACATTCGGGTGTTTTTAATTATTCGAATCTTCGCTACCGACACGATGGTAACGGAGTCGATATGGAAAAGGAACAAGCAGATCTTGCAGTAAACCAAATTTACTATAATGCACTTGTCGACCGTATTAATGGGAAATTTAATACGTTACAAAATGTTATTAAAGGAGGTCGCTGACGTTGACAATATTCCATAGCTTAAATACATCTGCTTCAGCATTGACTTCACAGCGTCTGCGAATGGATGTTATTTCGTCCAATATGGCAAACATCGATACGACACGCGGTAAAATGGTTGACGGGGAATGGCAGCCTTACCGCCGGAAAACAGTTACGCTTCAACCACGAGAAGGTCAATTCTCTTCGATGTTAAATGTTGCAATGGGTAAACAAATAAAAGGATCAGCAGGGTATGGTGTTACGGTTTCAAGGATTAAGGAAGATATCGAAACACCATTTAAACTTGTCTTTGATCCCACTCATCCTGATGCGAATGACGAAGGATATGTTGAAATGCCCAACGTCGATCCACTGCGGGAAATGATTGATCTAATGTCCGCTACACGTTCTTATGAAGCGAATATTACAGTGTTAAATGCGAATAAATCAATGCTGATGAAAGCACTTGAAATAGGGAAATAATTAGTTAGGATAAGGAGGTAATCAAAGTGGCTATACAATCTATTTTTAATGTGGCACCAACAGCTGGATTGTTGGAGATGGACACGCAAGTGAAACCGACCCCGTATGAAGCGCAACAAAATTTTGGCAGCTATTTAAAAACAGCAATCGACAACGTTAACACGAAGCAATTTGAGTCGGACGTGATGACACAAAAACTGGTCATGGGCGAAAACGTTGAACTGCATGACGTCATGATTACAGCGCAGAAGGCATCAATTGCTCTAAATGCTACGATGGAAGTTCGAAACAAAGTGATAGAAGCCTATCAAGAGATTATTAGGATGCCTGTCTAATTGATCGCATCGTGCGAGTGGTGGATAGTCGAATTACGTAAGCTGACCGGGGGATTACAATGAATGAACGAATGGCGAAAATCAGAACGGATGTAAAAGAGTTCTGGTCGGGTCGAACAAAAAAACAAAAAATTACATATGTGGGTTCTGCTGCAGCTGTCATTTTATTCGCTGCCTTCCTGACGTTCTATTTGTCTAAGACAAATTATGTGGCACTCTATACGGATGTATCTCGGGCGGAAATCGGTCGCATTAAAGAGCAGCTAGATAGCCAAGGCGTATCGAGTAAAATTGCACCTGGCGGGACGTCGATACTAGTGCCGCAAGAACGGGTGGACGACTTGCTTGTAACCCTTGCTGCGGAGGGGTTCCCAGCAACGGGGACACCTGGCTATGCATTTTTCTTTGAAAATGCAGGTTTTGGAACAACGGATAACGAGTTTGACATGATTAAGTTAGGCGCAACCCAAACGGAGATTGCTAACCTGCTCAGAACAATTGATGGCGTCCAAGATGCTAACGTAGCCATTACATTGCCAAAACAAGGTGTTTTCATAAGTGATACTACGCAAAAAGCAACTGCGGCTGTCACGCTTAAAACAAATCCAGGGCATCAATTTAATGAGTCACAGATTAATGCACTTTATAATCTAGTATCGAATGGTGTATCGAATCTATCGCCAGAGGATATTACAATTATTAATCAGTATGCGGAGTCATTTGACTATGGAGCTAAAAATAATTCATATGGCACAAGTATTACCGACCAAATGACTGTTAAAAAGACGATTGAACGTGATTTACAACGCCAAATCCAAATGATGCTTGGCACGATGATGGGACAAGACAAAGTGATTGTATCTGTGACAACAGATATAGACTTTAAGCTTGAAAATCGGGAAGAGAATCTTGTATTGCCTGTAGATGAGGAAAGTATGGAAGGAATCGCACTTAGCGTTCAACGAATTACAGAGACGTTTACCGGTAATAATCCGCTTGCAGGTGGTACGCCAATGGCAGAGGATGGAACTGATAATGCCACGTTCCAGGAAGGCACACTGTCTAATGGTGACTATGAACGACTTGAAGAAACGATAAATAACGAAGTCAACCGTATTCGAAAGGAAATCGTAGAAAGTCCCTATAAGATTCGTGACATTGGAATTCAGGTGATGGTAGACGGTAATGAAGAAACGATACCAGTAGAGTTAAAGGGTGAGATAGAAAATATTCTTAAAACAATCGCCCGCACATCAGTAGATAAAGAAGCGGCTGGCGTGAATTTCGAAGATACCTTAGATAACAAAATCATTGTTACAGTTCAACCGTTCAGTGGGAATGCAGACCAATTCGCAACAACAACACCTGTTATTCCGATATGGGGTTATATCTTAGTAGCTGTATTACTTCTTATTATCGGGGTTCTTATCTTTATGTTCTTCCGTAGTAGACGGAAAGCACGAGAAATGGAAGAAGAAACGATTATTGAAGAGCAGCTTGCCACATTTGATGTGGATGACATCAACTCGGATGTTGAAACGGAAGGAACTGTCCGTAGGAAGCAACTTGAAAAAATGGCGAAAGAAAAACCAGAAGAGTTTGCGAAGCTGCTACGTACATGGATTGCCGACGAATGACGGAGGGATGAACTTTGGTTAAGAAAGAAAAAGAAATGACTGGTAAACAAAAAGCAGCGCTCCTGCTCATTTCCCTCGGCCCAGAAGTGTCGGCGGCGATATATAAACATTTGAGTGAAGATGAGATTGAACGCCTGACTCTTGAGATTTCAAGCGTCAAAAAGGTCGAGGCATCTGTAAAAGAAGAAATTATTGAAGAGTTTCATAATATTGCACTTGCGCAAGATTATATTTCTCAAGGTGGAATTGGTTATGCGAAAACAGTTCTTGAAAAAGCACTTGGTAAAGAACATGCACAAGCGATTATCAATCGTTTGACTTCTTCTTTACAAGTGAGGCCTTTTGACTTTGCTAGAAGAGCTGATCCATCACAAATTTTGAATTTTATCCAAAATGAACATCCACAAACAATTGCGTTGATCTTGTCTTATTTGGAAGCAGAACAAGCAGGAATGATTTTATCTTCATTACCGCAGGAGATGCAGGCAGATATTGCTAAGAGGATTGCGACAATGGATTCAACTTCACCGGAAGTTATTAGTGAGGTTGAAGCGGTTCTTGAACGTAAGCTATCTTCAACTGTCACGCAAGATTTCACGGAAACTGGAGGCGTCGATGCTGTCGTCGAAGTATTGAACGGTGTCGACAGGGCGACAGAGAAAACCATTCTCGATGCGCTTGAAATTCAAGATCCTGAACTGGCAGAAGAAATCCGCAAGCGTATGTTTGTCTTCGAAGATATTGTTACATTGGACAACCGTTCAATTCAACGTATTGTTCGTGATTGTGAGAATGAAGACTTGATTCTATCATTGAAAGTTTCTAGTGAGGAAGTAAAAGAAGTCCTGTTTCGCAACATGTCTCAACGAATGGCAGAGTCCTTCCGGGAAGAGATGGATGTTATGGGACCTGTTCGTTTACGCGACGTAGAAGAAGCACAAACTCGTATCGTAGGTATTATTAGAAGACTTGAAGATTCAGGTGAAATCATCATCGCACGTGGCGGAGGAGATGATATCATTGTCTAACGTATTTCGGTCATTCAATACGATATCTACCGAAGGGCAAGCGAGAGAAATTACCATTCGTAGCTTGGCCGTTCCGCTGGAGGTAGATTCCGAAGTAGTAGAACTAACACAAGCTGATATACACGCCGAACGAGATCGATTGTTGAAAGCAGCACATCATGAAATTGAGCAGGGGAAAGCTGAAATCGAGCAGCTTCGACAAACCGCTGTAGAAGATATTTCATCTATGCAGGTAGCATGGCAGGACGAAAAAGCAGTACTGCAACAACAAGCTTATGAGGAAGGCTTTCAAGTTGGGTTTGAAGAAGGGCATAGCAAAGTGCTAGGAGATATGGCAAGTGCCCTTCAAATGGCCAATGAAGCAACAGAGCAGTCCCGTAAAAACGCGCAACAATATCTGGATAGTCAAGAACGGGTCATACTTGAACTAGGTATGCTTACAGCTGAACGGATTATGGGCCAAACATTGCAAGATGACGAAGAAAGTTATTTATCTGTAGTGAAAAGGGCTTTGAAAGAAGCACGTGAAATGAAAGAGATTAAATTATACGTTTCACTCGATCATTTTGAACTGGTGTCTGATAACCGTACGGAACTTGCAGCTATATTCCCACCAGATGTTCCTTTTCTTATATTTGCCAATGATGAGTTCGAATCGACCGAGTGCTATATTGAAACAAACCATGGTCGGATAGTTGTCAGTATCGACGAACAGCTGAACGAATTAAGGGAAAGGCTCGTTGAAATCATGGAAGGCGGGGATTGACGATGAAAAAAGCGGAGGAGCTAACCGACTTTATACCAAAAGTGAAGACTTTTAAAAAGTTTGGGCGTGTTGTCCGCGTTGTCGGCCTCATGATTGAATCACAAGGTCCTGAAAGTTCTATAGGAGACGTCTGTCTGATTCATTTGAATACGTCTGGAACAGGCGATTCAATTATCAAGGCAGAAGTTGTTGGATTCAGAGAAGAAGTCGTTATTCTTATGCCTTATATGAATATCCGTGATATATCTAGTGGCTGTCTCGTCGAAGGGACAGGGAAACCGCTTGAAGTGAAGGTGGGTATGAATTTAATTGGAAAAGTGCTTGATTCAATGGGGAATCCGATTGATAAGAGTCCACTACCAAAGGGCTTAACAACTGTTAGAACGGAGCAGGATCCACCCAATGCACTGACCAGGCCACCGATTGATGAGAAGTTATCTGTTGGTGTCAAGGCAATTGATGGGATGTTAACGGTTGGTAATGGCCAACGTGTGGGGATATTTGCCGGATCAGGTGTCGGGAAAAGTACGCTGCTCGGTATGATTGCGCGCAACACAACAGCCGATTTGAACGTTATTGCGCTGATCGGGGAACGGGGGCGGGAAGTTCGTGAATTCATCGAACGGGATCTCGGCCCAGAAGGTATGAAAAAGACTATTGTCGTCGCCGCAACATCAGACCAGCCAGCACTGATGCGCATTAAAGGTGCTTATACGGCAACAGCGATTGCTGAGTATTTCAGGGACAAGGGCATGAACGTCATGCTGATGATGGACTCTGTTACTCGAATTGCTATGGCACAACGTGAAATCGGATTAGCGGTGGGAGAACCACCTGCTACGCGCGGCTATACGCCATCTGTATTTGCAATATTACCTAAAATACTCGAACGTACAGGTACAAATGAACATGGTGCTATTACTGCGTTCTACACAGTTTTAGTCGATGGGGACGATATGAATGAACCGATTGCCGATGCAGTCCGTGGGATTCTCGACGGACATATCGTTTTAGACAGGACGCTAGCCAATAGGGGACAGTATCCTGCCATCAACGTCTTAAAAAGTGTTAGCCGTTTGATGAACCACATTGCTGATGCTGAGCATGTCAAAGCAGCGGAAAGATTACGTGATTTGTATTACACGTATAACAAATCGGAAGACCTTATTAACATAGGGGCTTATAAGCGGGGAACTTCAAAAGAAATTGATCAGGCAATCGAATACGAACCGCTGATTACGAATTTTTTGAAGCAAGGCTTTAGAGATAATATTTCAATGGCTGATAGTATTGCCGAGCTTGTATCACTTGGTGCGGGAGGTGGCATTTCATGAAGAAGTACCAATACCGCTTTGAAAAAGTGCTAATGTACCGTGAACAGCAGAAAACCGAAACTGAAATTGAGTTTAAAGAAGCTGTTCATGCATTCGAAGTTGTTGCCACCCAATTGTATGAATTGCTGAAAAAGAAGGAAGACACACTAGCTGAGCAACAGGAGAAGATGATGACTGGCTTTATGATTAATGAAATTCATCACTATTCTCGCTTCATAGATAGTTTAGAAAAGCGGATTGCAGTGACACAACAACAAGTGATGCAAGCCCGTTCAAAAATGAATTGGTTTGAGGGTAAACTATTAGAAAAGACACTTGAAGTACGAAAGTTTGAAAAAATGAAAGAAAAAGATCATGAACATCATCGTACTGAAATGGAACAACTGGAAGCGATCCAGCTTGATGAATTAGCAACGTTGAAGTTCCGTAGAAGAGAAAACGGGTGGTAATGTGGTGAAAAAAACTAAAGAGTCGAACACTGTATCCGAAGTGAAAAAAGAAAAATCCACTGGGATATTCCAAATACTATTGCTTTGGATATTCATCCCACTGCTCTTTGCATCAGCTGTCTTGCTCATCCTAGCTAAGTTTGCAGATATCAATGTCTTTGACAAAGCAAAAGAATGGACTGAAAAACTGCCATTCGTTAGTGAGAAAAATGAAGAAGAAGCCGACGATGGAGCAATCGATCTTGTCTTGGAAGAACGCCTTGTCACCTTACAAGCGGAGATCAAGGAAAAAGAAGCTGAGCTGTTCAAACTGCAAAGTGACCTTGATAAGTCCGTAGATGAAAAGGATAAATTGCTGTTAGAGCAACAAAGACTTGCCGATGAAATCGAACAGCTTATCAATGACAATGATGTGTCAAAAAAGGATTTCAAAGGCATCATCACAACTTATGAACAGATGTCCGCGAAATCAGTAGCTCCGGTCATTGTAAAAATGACTGATAGCGAAGCGGTTCGGATTTTAGCTAGTTTAAAGCCGGATACACTTGCTGCCGTGCTTGAAAAGATGGAACCAGAGGATGCGGCAAAGTATACATCATTATTGACCAGTGATAGTTAGTTCTTTATCTTTATTCAGCAGAAAACTACTGCTGAATAAAGATAAAGCCTCCGGCGGATGTCACGGATTTTGAAGGGAGTGAATTGTGGCAGTCTAAGTTCGCGACGTCCTGTCGCAACGACTGCATACCCACATCCTGTGGGCACAATTCAAAATCCGTACGCAATTACACCGAGGCGTAATTAATTCGAAGGGAGGTGAAAGAGTGAATATCGCAGCACTACAAGCAATAGCAGGGCAAAATCTACAAACTTCGTCAAGTAGCGTACAAACTGACCAAGCAGCGAGTGGAACGTTTGGTTCGGTCTTTAGCAGTATCGTTTCAGCTGGAACAGCATCCATAGCTCCAGTTCAACAGCAGTCAGCTAGTCAAGTTTCGGATGAGTCAATTCTAGCTATTTTTAATGCAACGTCAGTTGAAGAACTGGAATTGGTGTTAAAAGAGCTAGTTGGTGATGAAGCCGGGGGGCAACTATCTTCCCTAACAAATCTGGGAAATTTGGAAGAGTTAGCGAGCTTGCTAGAAATAGAGCCTGATCAATTGATGAATACTATTTTGTCTTTGTTAGAGAAGGCAGGCCTTAGTGAAGAAGAACTGATAGAAGTTACTTATTCAAATGATATATGGGCAGTGCTGAATGCTATTGAACAAGTAGCACCACAGTTTTTCAATCAATTATCGGATGCGCTTGAAGGCAAAGGTGATTTGCCAAAACAACAGGCGGCTAATTTGTTAGCACTATTGAAAATAGTTGAATTAGCTGCACCGAAAACGGATTTGTTGTTGAAGCAGGAACAGCAGGTCTTCACACTGCAAAATAATCTTGTAGCAGCAGGTGAACAATTCGAAAAACTGCTCCAAGCTAGTCAGGCTGGAAAGTCTAGTACGATTCCATTACCAGCATCAAAACACGCTGTGCAGTTTGTTGTCCAAACGGAAACGACTGGGCAAGCGATGACGGATGAAGGAACGGCGAAGAATGGTGCGAGTGCTAAAGGGGGACCAGTGGACGAAGCGCTAGTAAAAGTAAGTCCAGAATCAACGACACCGAAAGAATCATTACAACAAACCATTAGTAGTGTGGCGGGCCATGTAGCAGTAGCTAGAGGAGAATTTTCAACAACTACCGCAACGACAACGACACAAAATGAAGAGCTAGTACGTGAAATGCAAAATATTTTTAAGCGTTCAGGCCTTGGTCAAACTGGTGGAACGAATCGTTTACTCATTAAACTGTATCCAGAGCATCTTGGACAAATCCGGATTGAACTGGTACAGGTCAATGGAGTGATGACAGCACGTATTCTTGCGTCAACTGCACTAGGTAAAGAAATGCTGGATAGTCAGCTGAATCAGCTTCGTCAAGCATTCTTACAGCAAAACCTACAAGTAGAGCGAATCGACGTTTCCCAAACATTGCAAGACACGTCAAGAAATGATCGTGAGCAAGCCTTTAATCAGCATTTCAAAAGACAAGGGCAAGAAGCAGAAAGTCAGCAACAACAAAATGATGAAGAAGAAATGACATTTGCAGAATATATGATTGATTTGGAGGTGTAATAATGTCCACAATTGAAGGACAAAAACCGATTACAAGCAATGATTATCTCATTAACAAAAAGCGGGACGAGCGTAAAACCGGTGATGGAGTTTTAGGGAAAGATGATTTCATGAAATTACTCATTGCCCAATTACAAAACCAAGACCCGACGAATCCGATGAAAGATAACGAGTTTATCGCTCAAATGGCACAGTTTTCTGCACTTGAACAAACGATGAACTTAGCGAAATCATTTGAAAAGTTTGCTGAAGCACAAACGCAAGCCCAAATGATTCAATATACAAGTTTTGTTGGTAAAAATGTCGCTTGGCATGAGTTAAAGCTAGATGAACAAGGCAATACCGTTACCGGGGAAGATGGCAAGCTTGTTGTCGAGGAAGGTACCAATAAAATCGTCTCTATTAAATATGAAAATGGCGATGTCAAATTCGTCTTAGATAATGATAAAGTCATTACACCAGGTAATATCTCAGAAGTGAAGACGGATGGTGCAGGTGGAACAAATAGCCTTGTTGAGGCAAGTATGCTTATAGGTAAATTTGTTGGCTATATGGATGGCGAGCAAGAAAAGTCAGGTAAAGTCGTCTCTGTTTCCAATAAAGATGGTAAGCTTCAATATATTTTAGAAGATGGAACGCGGGTTGAAGGTAAGAATTTCACAGCAATTAGTGAAACAGGCATACCGAAAGCTGAAATGCCTCCAGAATCCGAAGAACCAGCTAAACAAGAAGATGTACCGGGAACATCGGAAGAGACAACTCCATGAAGATGGACAATATAAATCTCCACCGCATTCCAGCACAATCACTTTATCATCAAGGGCAATCACTTAAACCGACACAAAGTCCAAAACAATCATTTTTGGAGCATTTAAACAATGCACGACAGCCGGCAACGCTTAAAATAAGCAAACATGCAGCTGAGCGATTGGCAGAAAGAGATATTCACATATCGGATGCTGAATGGGGCCGTGTGACAGACATGGTCAATGAAGCAAAAGTAAAAGGCGTGAAAGAATCACTTGTGTTAATGGATCAAGCGGCATTGATTGTCAGTGCAAGGAACTCAACAGTCATTACAGCGATGGATCGAATGGAAGCAAAAGACCAGCTTTTCACTAATATTGACGGCACAATCGTGCTGAGCTAACACAGTGGCAGGACCGTAAAGGATGCCAATGAGTCGCTGACTGATAGAGGCGGCTACACTTAAAACCGAGAGGGGAAAATTATTTTATGTTACGCTCAATGTACTCAGGTATCTCAGGTCTACGAAACTTCCAAACGAAGTTGGATGTAATTGGTAATAACATCGCCAACGTTAACACATACGGCTTTAAAAAAGGACGTACGATTTTTAAAGATTTGATTTCACAATCAGTTGCAGGAGCTTCAGGCAATACTGGAACACGTGGTGGGGTTAACCCGAAGCAAGTTGGACTAGGTTCACAAATTGCAGCAATTGACACCATTCACCTTGGTGGATCGACACAGTTTACAGGTAATACACTTGATATGGCGATTTCAGGTGATGGATTTTTCCAACTCGGGGAATATGATGAAGATGGAGCAGATGGTCCAATTAGTAAAATAGAGTATACAAGAGCTGGGAACTTTTATATGGATAACTTGGGGTATCTTGTTAACGGTGACGGGAAATATGTGGTCGGTGTAGGAGGGGCAGCAGATTATGATCCAACTGCGGATTATGATGATGGTGATTTCCCATATGTAAATGATGATGGAACAGGTTTAGATTTAATGGATCCACGTGAAGATTACATCGCGCTTGCACAGGACCCAGCAGAATATAACCGAATTGTCATCCCGACGACTGCCCAAAGCATGAGTGTTGGGCAAGATGGAACGGTCACATTTGTTGATGAAAATGGTGAATTGAAATATGCAGGCACACTTGTTATGGCTAAATTCCCGAATCCTGGAGGTCTTGATAAAGTAGGAGGAAACTACTATCAAGAATCTGCGAACTCAGGTGCTCCAGTACGAAATTTGGCAACTGAAGGTGGAATTGGTAAAACTGAATCGGGCTTCCTAGAAATGTCCAACGTTGACCTTGCGGAAGAATTCACAGAAATGATCGTTGCACAACGTGGTTTCCAAGCGAATACACGTATTATCACAACATCCGATGAAATCTTGCAAGAACTTGTCAACTTGAAACGATAATTTAATCATGTCAACTAAACTAGCATAGCTGTTACTAGAAAAGGAGGGTCGGGCCGGCTCTTGACGCCCGGCCCCTTACATATGATTCAAGTTACACGTTTGAATGGCAGTACGTTCACATTGAACGCACTGTACATAGAAAAAATTGAGTCGTTTCCTGATACGACCATTACGCTTACAACAGGAACAAAATATGTAGTCCTCGATACGGCTGATGTAGTAAACAGCCGGATCATCGAATTTTATAAGGCGGTCCAGTTGTTATCAAATCCGTTTATCCGAGGTGAAGAAGATGAAGAATAAAGTATTGACAATATCGCTTATTATTCTAGTATGTATTACATTGATAGGTGTGATTGCACTCATTCTTGTTATGCAATTAAACAAAGGTGACGCTTCAGCAGAACCGACGATTGATGAAATTATCGAAAACTCGGTTGATATTGAAGAAATTACAACGAATCTCGTGGGCAAACAATTTATCCGTATTTCTTTGAAAATCCAAACGGATAATAAGAAAGCAGCAGAAGAGTTAGCAAAAAGAGATTTCCAAGTGAAAAATATTGTTATCCAAGAATTATCTGAAATGACTTCACAAGATTTAGAAGGTAAAATCGGTAAGCAGGCATTGGAAGACTCGATAAAATCGCAATTGAATCCACTGATGCAATCGGGGGACATTCAAAAGGTCTATATCGTTTCCCACATTATTCAATAAACAGACAATCTGTACGTACTAAATCCTAATGCGAGGAGGTGACCATATGGCCGGCGATATTTTATCTCAAAATGAGATAGATGCACTTTTGTCCGCGTTATCGACAGGTGAGATGACTGCGGAAGATATGAAGAAAGAAGATGAGCCCCGGAAGGTCAAAGTATATGATTTCAAACGTGCCCTTCGGTTTTCAAAAGATCAGATTCGAAGTTTGACACGAATCCATGAAAACTTTGCTAGACTATTAACAACGTATTTTTCAGCTCAACTGCGCACGTACGTTCAAATCAATGTCGCATCAGCCGATCAGATTCCATTCGAGGAATTCATTCGGTCGATTCCTAATATGACATTGATTAATATTTTCGAAGTGTCCCCACTGGATGGTAACATTTTGATGGAGGTCAACCCGAACATTGCTTATTCGATGCTTGACCGTCTAATGGGTGGAATTGGAACAAGTCCGGGGAAAGCTGATAATTTAACTGAAATTGAAACGAAAATTATGACCAACTTATTTGAGCGATCTTTTGATAACTATCGTGAAGCATGGTCTGGCATTATCGATATAGATCCGTTTCTGGCGGAGATGGAAGTGAATCCACAATTTCTTCAAATGATATCGCCGAACGAAACGGTGGTCGTCATTTCGTTCAATATCATGATAGGTGAATCAAGTGGAATGATTAATATTTGTATTCCACACGTGGTATTAGAACCAATTGTTCCTAATTTGTCGGTCAGGTATTGGATGCAGTCCAATATAAAAGAACCGTCACCTGAGCAAAGTGCCATACTTGAAAGACGCTTAAAGCAAGCCCCCTTGCCTGTCGTTGCCGAACTTGGCCATGGCGAGATGACGATCGAAGATTTCTTGTACTTACAAGTGGGGGATGTTATTTCTCTCGACCGTAAAATCGATGCTCCGCTCGTCGTAAAAGTTGGCGATGTACCGAAGTTTACAGCGCAGCCGGGCCATCTGAAAAATAGGATGGCTGTGCAGATAATTGAAACAATGATAGGAGGGGATGAAGATGATGAGTGATAATATCCTTTCGCAGGAAGAAATCGAAGCGTTACTGCGTGGTGAGCCCGTTGGGACCGAAGAATCTACCGTCTCGTCCGCTGACGGTATAGAAACAGCTGACTATTTGGATGAAATAGAGAAGGATGCGCTTGGCGAAATTGGCAATATTTCCTTTGGTAGCTCTGCAACAGCATTGTCTGCACTACTTGGACAAAAGGTCGACATAACAACTCCGACTATTTCGGTTGTCCATAGAAAAGAGTTGGAAGCAGAGTTTATCCATCCATACGTGGCTGTTAAAGTAGAATATACAGAAGGTCTAAGTGGCATGAACCTTTTTGTCATTAAGCAGAGTGATGCGGCAATTATTGCAGACCTTATGCTAGGTGGCGATGGTACGGAACCTGATATGAACCTTGGAGAAATCCATTTGAGTGCGGTACAGGAAGCTATGAATCAGATGATGGGGTCAGCGGCAACCTCTATGTCGACAGTGTTCAATAAAAAAGTAGATATATCACCGCCTGCAATCGATTTATTGGATATGGAATCTGAAAGAGGTCGTGAATTAATTCCACAAGATGACTTGTCGATAAAAGTGTCATTCGCACTTAAAGTGGGAGAGTTAATTGATTCAAATATCATGCAGCTACTTCCGCTTGTATTCGGGAAGGAATTGGTTGCAACTCTTCTAGGAGGAGGTGCGGAAGAGGTGGCAGCAGTTGCTGAAATGGCACCGCCGCTTGAAAAACAGCAACAGCCTATGCCGGCGCATCAACAACAAGCTCCAGCTCAAGACATGCAACAGCCGGAGTACGCTCAACCTATGCCACAGCAGCAAATGCGTACGCAACAGCCGCAGGTAAATGTTCAGCAGGCACAGTTTGCAAGTTTTGAAAGTCCTTCATTAAATCAGGCAGAGTCTAATAACTTGAATATGCTGCTTGATATTCCGCTACAGGTGACTGTTGAACTAGGGAGGACAAAACGTTCCGTTAAAGAAATTTTGGAAATGTCAGGTGGCTCCATCATTGAACTTGACAAGCTTGCAGGTGAACCAGTTGATATACTTGTCAACAATCGCCAAATTGCAAAAGGTGAAGTCGTTGTCATCGATGAAAACTTCGGTGTACGTATCACAGATATTTTAAGCCAAGTAGACCGTTTAAATAATTTACGATAGATATCGGGAGGTAATAGGAAATGAGTAAACGTATTTTAATAGTGGATGACGCAGCATTTATGCGTATGATGATCAAAGACATTTTGACGAAAAATAATTTTGAGGTTGTAGGTGAGGCAGCGGATGGTGCACAAGCTGTTGAAAAATATGAGGAATTGAAGCCAGACCTAGTGACAATGGATATTACAATGCCTGAAATGGATGGCATCGCAGCACTTAAAGCGATTAAAGAAAAGCATCCTTCGGCAACAATTATTATGTGTTCAGCAATGGGGCAACAAGCAATGGTTATAGATGCAATTCAAGCGGGGGCAAAAGACTTTATCGTTAAACCTTTCCAAGCAGACCGCGTGATTGAAGCAATTGAAAAAGCATTAGGATAATCATAGGATGAAATTATCACTAGTAAAAAAGTATGTGCTAGCATTCAGTTTGATGATACTCTTTGTCAGTCCATTATCGCCTGTATCTGTTTTTGCAGACGATGATCCCAATAAGTCCGTATCGGATTACTGGTCGACTGACAAAGATAGTGATGCAGAAATAGATAATAATATAGAATTAAACGAACTTGAAATTGACACCGATGAACCAGCTGCCGACCTTTCGTCTAACGATAAAGCGGTTGGGTCATCGGTGGGTGATTACATAAAAGTAATGGTTGCATTATTGTTTGTCGTTGGTTTATTATTCGGGCTTTTGAAGGTAGTGAACCGAAAAAATCGGTTGTACGATAAAAATCGATTCATGAAAAATATGGGTGGACTTTCACTTGGTCAACATAAATCGATTCAGCTTGTTGTTATTGGTGAATCTTATTATTTAGTCGGTGTCGGAGATGACATCCGATTGTTGAAAGAGATTACAGATCCTGCAGAAATCGAGAAACTTGTCGAATTTTACAAGGTCGATGATATGGAATTGGCAACGGGCATGCTTAGTCGTATTCTTGGAAAAATGACTGGTAAATCTACAAATGACCAACCGACTCAAACGGAAGAGTCGACTGAATTTGGTGACATCTTCAAAACTAGACTCGATGAGATGAAAGAGGAGAGGAAACGGCATATTAGCCGCTTGACAGAAAAGGAGCGAAACCAAGATGAATGATTTCGTTCAGTTTTTTTCGGATAGTGATGCGTCCAATGTATCGACATCTATTAAAATGATGCTCCTTCTGACAGTCTTGTCACTCGCACCAGCTATTCTTATTTTAATGACCTCATTTGCACGGATTGTCATTGTGCTGTCATTTGTCAGAACAGCGCTGGCGACGCAGCAGATGCCACCAAACCAAGTACTTGTAGGACTGGCACTTTTTTTAACATTTTTCATCATGGCTCCCACATTCCAACAAGTGAATGAACAGGCGTTGACCCCGTTATTCGCAGAAGAAATTACACTTGAAGAAGCTTATGAAAATGCGAGTATGCCTTTAAAAGAGTTTATGAGCAAACATACTAGACAGAAGGATTTAGAATTATTCCTTCGCTATAACCAGGTAGATGTACCTGAATCACTTGAAGATGTGCCACTGACGATGCTTGTCCCTGCTTTCGCATTAAGTGAAATTAAAACAGCGTTCCAAATGGGTTTCATGATTTTCATTCCATTTCTAGTTATCGACATGATTGTGGCGAGTATTTTAATGTCGATGGGGATGATGATGTTACCACCTGTCATGATTTCATTGCCATTTAAAATTTTGTTATTTGTCCTTGTCGATGGTTGGTATCTCATTATTAAATCATTGTTACAAAGTTTCTAGGAGGGGTTATTATGACGATGGAAACGGTTATAGGGTTAGCTGAGAGTGCAATTTGGGTCGTCTTGTTGACATCAGGTCCCCTCCTTATCATTGCACTTGGCACAGGCCTTTCTGTCAGTATTTTTCAGGCAACAACGCAAATTCAGGAACAAACACTTGCATTTGTACCTAAAATTGTTGCTGTTCTCGTCGCAATTGTTTTTTTTGGTCCGTGGATGTTAACGAGGGTAACGACATTTGCAGGTGATATCTTTGGAAATCTCATTAGGTATATCGGGTGATTAAATGGAAGAGTTAGTTCCCTCATTCGCCGCGTACTTACTTATTTTAACCCGGGTTACTGCATTTTTTGTGACAGCTCCGCTGTTCTCTTATCGTGCAATTCCAACGACCCAACGAATCATTTTTGGTGCTTTGCTTGCATGGATGCTGATCTATACAATTGATGTACCCGATTTAGAGATTGATGGGACATACTTAATGCTTGTTGTTAAAGAAGCGGTAACAGGGTTATCTATTGGGATTATCGCGTTTATCATAATGGCGGCTATTCAGATTGCTGGGGGCTTCATCGATTTCCAAATGGGCTTTGCCATTGCTAACGTAATTGATCCACAAACTGGAGCGCAATCTCCACTTCTTGGCCAATTTTTCAACTCGCTAGCAATACTTCTATTGTTAGCATTGAACGGTCATCATATGTTGTTAGATGGAATTTTTTATAGTTATCAATTTATCCCGATGGATCAGTTATGGCCGGCTTTTGGTGAAGAACGTTTGGCAGATTTTGTCGTTAGAACATTTGTAACATCGTTTGCAATTGCTTTCCAAATGGCGATACCAGTTGTTGCGACATTGTTCCTTGTCGATTTGGCACTTGGGATTACAGCAAGAGCTGTACCGCAAATGAATATATTTGTCATCGGATTTCCTATTAAGATTAGCGTTAGTTTCCTTGTGCTAGTCATTATGATGGGTGTTATGGTGCAGATGATGAAAAAATTATTTGAAGTAATGATAATTGCTATGCGGGACTTGATGATACTTCTTGGAGGTGGCTAACATGATGTTACGGCTAGATCTGCAATTTTTTGCAGGGGAAAAGACCGAGAAGGCCACTCCCAAAAAACGTCAAGATTCGCGAAAGAAAGGTCAAGTATTAAAAAGTCAAGATGTTACAAGTGCGATTGTCCTCCTCACCGTGTTCCTATTCCTGTTTTTTATAGCAGGATTCATGAGGGACCGCTTTTTCGTGTTTTTCAAACAGGCATTTATAGAGTATGTGCCACTCACTCATCTTGATAAGGATAAGGCAATGCTCATCTATTCCGAAGTGTTAGTACAAATGGCATTTATATTATTACCTATTATGCTGGCAGCGGTTGTTGCAGGCTTAGCGGGGAACTTATTCCAGATTGGACTACTGTTTACGACGGAGCCACTGAAGTTCGATTTGAAGAAAATTGATCCAATTAAAGGACTTAAACGTATTTTTTCGTTGCGAGCAATTATTGAATTAATGAAATCTGTCTTGAAAATCTCATTTATTGGTTCGACAACTGCTATTATTCTTATGTTAAATATCGACAACGTATTGGCGTTGGCATTCAAAAGTCCTTGGGATGTGATGACTACCGTGGCGCAACTTGCGGCACTTATGGGCATTACCGCAGCATTTGTCTTGTTATTCATTTCGATTCTTGACTTTTTCTATCAGAAATATGACTATGAAAAAAATCTCCGAATGTCCAAACAGGATATTAAGGATGAACATAAGAACAGCGAAGGAGATCCTATCATTAAATCACGCATTAAGCAGCGCCAGCGTGAAATGGCTATGCGCCGTATGATGCAGGAAGTTCCGCATGCGGATGTTGTCATTACAAACCCGACGCATTATGCTATAGCTATCAAGTATGACGATGGCGATATGGATGCACCGATTGTTGTGGCAAAAGGTGTCGATTTCGTTGCTCAAAAGATCAAATTGATTGCCAAAGAGCATGATATCATCATGGTCGAAAATCGACCACTTGCAAGGGCGTTATATGATGATGTGGAAGTGGGGGGACGAATCCCCGAAGAATTCTTTAAAGCCATCGCTGAAATACTGGCGTATGTCTATCGTATACAACGGAAAATCTGATTATAAGAAAGTAGGGATGACATGAGAGTAAAAGAAATAGGCGTGCTTGCAGCAGTCATCATGATTGTCGCGATGCTTGTCATCCCGCTTCCGACTTGGCTTCTGAGCTTCCTCATTATCATCAATATTACATTGGGGTTAATGGTGTTAATGACGTCTATGAATATGAAGGAAGCGTTGGAGTTTTCTATCTTCCCAACATTAGTACTTCTTTTGACATTATTCCGGCTTGGATTGAACGTTTCTACAACGAGGGCTATTTTATCGAATGGAGATGCAGGGGGCGTTGTTGAAACGTTCGGGACATTCGTAACAGGCGGTAACATTATAGTTGGCCTCGTCGTCTTCGCAATCCTTGTACTTATCCAGTTCCTTGTTATTACAAAAGGGGCGGAGCGGGTATCTGAGGTTGCAGCGCGCTTTACGCTTGATGCGATGCCTGGTAAGCAGATGAGTATTGATGCTGATTTGAACGCAGGAATGATTTCTGAAACAGAAGCACGTACGCGTCGTGAAAAAGTCAGTAATGAAGCTGACTTCTACGGTGCGATGGACGGGGCAACGAAGTTTGTTAAGGGAGACGCGATAGCCAGTATTATCATGGTCATCATTAACTTGCTTGTTGGAATAATTATTGGTGTTGTCCAAATGGGACTTCCTTTTGGAGAAGCAGCTGTGCTCTTTTCACAATTGACTGTGGGAGACGGTATTGTATCTCAAATACCAGCCCTGCTTATTTCAACTGCAACAGGGATTGTTGTCACACGAGCAACGTCTGAGGGGAATCTTGGAGATGACATTGTTAAGCAGCTTCTTGGACAAACGAAGCTATTGTACATGGGTGCTGCGACTGTCTTGTTACTTGGTCTTGCTACGCCTATCAACGACATGCTGACAGTTCCGATTGCTGCAACACTTGCCTTAGGTGCCTTTGTCATGTCGCGTAAAGCTGAAGAAGATCCAAAGGAAATGTTGGAAATGGAAGAGGATACCGAAACGGAAGGCATGAAGAGTCCAGAAAATGTCGTCAATC
Organism: Sporosarcina sp. FSL K6-3457; assembly: GCF_038007285.1. Lineage (GTDB taxonomy): Bacteria > Bacillota > Bacilli > Bacillales_A > Planococcaceae > Sporosarcina. Next base: position 3,278,056 of record NZ_JBBOWX010000001.1, on the reverse strand, counting down.
TTCTCAATGTCGACCCAATCGAATTCGAATTTGGCTATGGACTCATCCCGCTCGTTGACGCGACACAGGGTGGGGATTTACTCGATCGGGTCGTCATGATTCGTAGGCAGCTAGCCATTGAGCTTGGTCTCGTCATCCCGGTAGTTCGTATTCGAGATAACATTCAATTACAACCAAATGAGTACAGAATCAAAATTAAGGGAAGTGAGTTAGCAAGGGGAGAACTTCTTCTTGACCACTATCTTGCAATGAGCCCTGGTGGCGATGATTCGATTGAAGGAATTGACACGATTGAGCCGTCATTTGGACTTCCTGCTAAATGGATAGCTGAGGATGTTAAAGAAGATGCGGAAATCCTTGGTTATACCGTTGTCGATCCACCAAGTGTTGTATCGACACATCTGACAGAAGTGATCCGTGCGAATGCGGCAGATTTGATTGGCCGTCAAGAAACGAAACAACTTGTTGATCATGTGCGTGAAACATTCCCGATACTTGTTGATGAGCTGACACCTACACCGTTGTCCATTGGTGAAATTCAAAAAGTATTGGCGAAATTATTGAACGAGCATGTTTCGGTTCGAAATTTACCAATCATCTTTGAAACGCTAGCGGATTATTCGAAATATACATCAGATGTGGATGTTTTGACGGAATATGTCCGGCAGGCTTTGGCAAGGCAAATTACTACTCAGTATGCATCAACGGGTCAATCACTCAAAGTATTGACGGTGTCTGGTAAAGTGGAGAAAATGATTGCAGATAATATTCAGCAAACAGAGCAAGGAAATTATTTATCAATCGATCCAGGGCATTCACAAGAAATTCTAGAATCGATTGCAGGAGAAGTAGAGCGCGTCGCATTGATGGACCAATCTCCGGTCGTTCTTTGCTCGCCGGCAATTCGAATGTATCTAAGACAAATTACTGAGCGATATTTCCCTCAAATCCCAGTATTGTCGTATAATGAACTTGAGGCATCCGCTGAAGTTCAAAGCGTCGGGGTGGTGGATATCTGATGAAAATGAAAAAATATACTGCTGAAACAATGGTTGAGGTTATGAAGAAAGTGCGTGCTGATTTTGGTGACGATGCTATTATTCTTAGTTCAACTGTCGTCAATACAAAAGGATTTCTTGGTTTCTTTAAGAAGAAATCTGTAGAAGTTGTTGCAGGCTTTGATGAACCGGCTCCGAAAATGGAAGAACCGGTTCTTCCATTTTTAGAGCCACACTTTGAAAGTGCTGATAAGGCGTCTATGGAACTAAAGCAAGAAATGAACGAGATGAAAAAAATGTTGAAGGATATGCAGCAAGTCGCAAGACAATCACGTTTTCCAGATGAGTTGAAACCATTGCTAGCACATCTTGACAAACAGGGCTTGTCTACGAGTTCCGTCACGCAAATTGGGGAAGAAATTTATAATCGCATGAAAGCCGAGAAAAAGGATTTTACCCAAGAAGAGCAATTGTTCATTACGCAGCAATTATTGGAGAGAGAAATGGAGGACTTGCCGTTTGGGGGCATATCTTTCAATAAGAGATACATTAATGTACTGGGACCAACTGGGGTTGGGAAAACCACAACAATCGCCAAGATTGCAGCTAGGGCTCTTCTCGAGAACAAGAAAAAAATCGGTTTTATCACGACGGATACATATCGAATTGCGGCAATTGAGCAGCTTCGGACATATGCTAATCTTTTGCAAGCGCCTGTGGAAGTTGCTTATAACAGTCGAGATTTTGAAAAAGCAATCGATAAACTTGCTGATCGGGATATCATTTTCATCGATACAGCAGGACGGAACTACAAAGAAGTAAAATTTGTAGAGGATTTGACGAAACTGATTGATTTTTCGTTAGATATGGAATCATTCCTTGTTCTTTCGATGACGTCGAAAGAACAAGATATGAAAATCATTGTAGAACAGTTCAATCAGTTTTCAGTCGAAAAGTTTATTTTTACGAAAATGGATGAAACAAGCTCCATTGGTCCAATGTTTAATTTAATGAAGGATTATCATATCGGAACTGCCTATTATACGGATGGTCAAGAAGTACCAGAAGATATCACTGAAGCGGACAGTAAGAAATTGATTTCATTACTGCTAAAAGGTGCCTATAATGCGTGATCAGGCGGAAACACTTAGACTTAAGATGTTGAAGTCCCAGGGGGAACTATCAAGATCGATTGCGATTGTTAGTGGAAAAGGTGGTGTTGGGAAATCCAATTTCTCAACGAATTTCGCCCATGCATTACTTGCACAAGGTAAGACAGTGATGATTGTCGATATGGATATCGGAATGGGCAATATTCATATTTTACTAGGCATGGCACCACGCTATAGTTTAAAAGATTATTTAGTTAGCAATGAAGAGCTGCACGAGGTTATTAATGAAACATCCGAGGGGTTACATTTTATATCCGGAGGCTCCGGCCTTGATAATGTATTGGAATGGTCAAAGGAAATGTTTGAACGATTGATCCAAGCATTTGAATATTTGCAACAAAAATACGATTTCATCCTGTTTGATATGGGAGCAGGGGCGACACAACGGTCAATCGAATTGATTGTTGCAGTCGATGAAATTATCGTCATTTCAACGACTGAACCGACCTCAATTACAGACGCTTACTCGATGATGAAGTTTATTTATTTACAAGATTCTGATAAGACCTTTCACATGGTTAGCAACCGCGTTTCAAAAGGTGAAGAGGGTAATGAGGCTGTCAAAAGACTTCAGTATGCTATGCAGAAATTTTTGGATAAAGAGACTAAAATTCTGGGTTTTCTACCTGAAGATCCAACAGTCCATAAGGCGGTTATTGCACAAAAACCATTTTTATTGCTATTTCCGAATGCTCCCATTTCAAAAAGGATGATGTCAATCGCCGAAACTTTTGTTGGGGCAAATTCCAGTGAGGGCTTCAAACAAGGAGAAGGGTTCCTCGGAAAATTGAGAAACATATTTACGAAAGGACGTGGATGATTTGGGTGCAGGCAGTCGAAAGAAAGCGCTTGTTGTAGATGATTCAGCGTTTATGCGTAAGCTTATTTCTGATTTCCTTTCGGGGCATCCCGAAATCGAAGTGATCGGAACTGCACGCAATGGAAAAGAAGCAGTTGACAAAGTACGAACATTAAAACCAGATGTTGTCACAATGGATGTCGAGATGCCAATTATGAATGGGCTTGAAGCGTTACAAGAAATTATGGCCAAGCATCCAGTACCTGTCGTTATGTTATCCAGTACGACAAAAATTGGTGCGGAAAATACAATGCTGGCGATGGAATATGGTGCTGTTGACTTCGTTGCAAAGCCGGGTGGGGCAATATCTTTAAACCTTCATGAAGCGAAGGAAGAGATACTAGAAAAAGTGATTGCGGCTTTGGGCGTCCGTATGTCTACGCTAACACGAAAGGTGCCTAGTCAACATTTAGCAATGCCAACTGTGCGGAAAACCGTCAATCGTCCGGTTGAATCGAAAGTTGAGTTACCACCTGCTGAGGGTCTACAACGTCAGGTGATAAGCACATCGAAGAATAAAATTTCCAAAGTAGGTAAGACATTTGTTATAATAGGTACATCGACAGGGGGACCACGGGCACTGCAAGAAGTCTTAACGGGTATACCCGCTTCGATTGGCGTTCCAATCCTCGTTGTTCAACATATGCCACCAGGCTTTACAAAGTCCCTTGCGGATAGGCTGGATGGCCTGTGTGACATTCATGTTAAAGAAGCAGAAGATGGTGAGCTTCTCGAAAATGGCACAGCTTATATTGCGCCAGGAGGCAAGCATCTTAAAATGAAAAAGAACGGCATGAATTATTTTGTGAAACTAGACGCCGTCGATCCACCTCGTATGGGCCACCGTCCATCCGTTGATGTCCTGCTTGAGTCGGCGGCAGAAAATACGGATGTAAACTACTTGACAGTCATTATGACGGGTATGGGCTATGACGGAAGAATTGGGATGGAAGTGCTACGGAGAAACGGTAGAACAGTCACAATTGCTGAATCGGCCAAGACATCCGTCGTTTACGGTATGCCGAAAGCCATAAAGGAAGCAGGACTCGCCGATGAGGTAGTAGATTTGCATGACATATCAGAATCGATATTGGAAATCATAAAGTCATAGAGGGGGCGTCACGATGGATACAAATCCATACTTTGAAATGTTCATTGATGAAAGTAAAGAACATCTACAATCATGTAACGAACACTTATTAGAACTAGAAAAAAATCCGCAGGACCTCGCAATTGTCAATGAAATATTTCGGTCTGCACATACGCTAAAAGGAATGTCCGCAACAATGGGCTACGAAGACATTGCGGATCTTACACACATGATGGAAAATGTTTTGGATGCAATCCGAAATGCTAAAATTCCTGTTACAACTGAAATTTTGGATGTTGTTCTTCAAGCAGTTGATTACCTTGAAGAGATGGTCATGGATCTAGCGGCTGGTGGAACAGGCAAAAAAGATGTACGTGAACTTGTCGAATCACTTAATCGAATTGAAGCGGGCGGGTCTGCTATTGCTGTGTCGGCTGCGGAAACTGCGGCAACTATTGTTGTAGAAGAGAATAGTGAGAAAGTCGAACTTAGCTATGATGACTATGAAATGACAGTCATTAGCCAATCCTTTGAGCAGGGCTTCAATGCGCTTGAGATTACTGTACAATTGCGAGAAGATTGTGTGCTAAAAGCGGCAAGGGTATTTATGGTATTTGGCATACTTGAAAAGGTCGGCGAAATAGTAAAATCTGAACCGAAAGTGGAACAACTTGAAAACGAGGAATTTGGTGAAACGTTTACTGTAGCATTGATTACAAAAGAAGATGCGAACACATTGCAGGGGAAAGTGATGAAAGTATCTGAAGTGGAATCCGTCACGATTACTGTACTAACAGATGATTATTTAGCGAATGGAAAACGTGCTAAAGAAGACGAAGCTATTAAAGCGATAGAAACGGCAATTGTTACTCAAAAAGGACCAAGTGTGCAGCAAGAACAAACGGAACAAAAAGGGAAACGCAATACAGGGGTACAGTCAGGTAATAAGACAATCCGCGTTAATATTGACCGACTTGATATTCTTATGAATTTATTCGAAGAGCTAGTGATAGATCGCGGAAGGCTCCAATCGATTGCAAGTGAGCTCCATAATCCTGAATTGAATGAGACAGTCGAGCGTATGACGCGCGTATCAGGTGATTTACAAAGTATCATTTTAAACATGCGAATGATTCCAGTTGAAACAGTCTTCAATCGTTTTCCAAAAATGGTTAGACAGCTGGCACGTGATCTGGATAAGAAAGTGACGCTTGAAATTATTGGTGCTGAAACAGAACTGGACCGAACAGTTATCGATGAAATTGGTGATCCGCTTGTCCACTTGATCCGTAATGCACTCGATCATGGAGTTGAGAGCCCGGCAGAACGTCTTGCAAAAGGTAAGCCTGAAGAAGGTACTGTCACGCTTCGTGCTTATCATTCAGGAAATCACGTATTTATCGAACTTGAAGACGATGGAGCTGGCGTAAGTCGTGAGCGTGTTATTGCTAAGGCGATTGCGAATGGTGTTGTCACAGAAGATATAGCGAGAACAATGACAGACCGTCAAGTGGCGGAGCTTATTTTAGCATCTGGTTTCTCAACAGCTGAAAAAATCTCAGATGTATCTGGACGTGGTGTCGGGTTGGATGTTGTTAAAAACACGATTGAATCACTAGGCGGCTACATTTCTATTGATTCGACGGAAGGGCAAGGTTCTCTCTTCCAAGTTCAACTACCTTTAACATTGTCGATTATTTCGGTAATGCTAGTAGAACTAGAGAAAGAAGTGTACGCCATCCCACTATCATCAATCATTGAAACAGCTATCATTCAAAAATCAGATATTTTGAATGCACATAATCAAAAAGTGATTGACTTCCGTGGTAATATCGTCCCGCTTGTCTACTTAAAGGAAATTTTTGAAATGCCGGAACAACATGATGAGTCTGATGAATTCCAGTCTGTCGTCATCGTCCGTAAAGGTGAAAAACTAGCAGGATTAGTGGTCGACTCCTTCATCGGTCAACAAGAGATTGTCTTGAAAACCCTTGGGAATTACTTGCAAAGTGTCTTTGCGATATCTGGAGCAACAATTCTTGGAAATGGACAAGTTGCACTTATTGTCGATTGCAACTCGTTGATTAAATAGGAGGGAGTGGAAGGTCATGACTGAAATGCTCAATCAAAAAGAAATGAAAGTAATCGTTTTTCAATTAATGGATAAAGAATATGCCATCAGTGTGGATGTTGTCCAGTCAATCGAGAAAATGCTGTCTATTTCCCGCGTTCCGAAAACTCCATCTTATGTAAAAGGAGTGCTTAATCTTAGAGGTGTTGTTACACCAATTGTCGACTTACGTGCGCGGTTTGGACTGGCAGGGAAAGAGATGGATGACAGTACAAGAATTATTATTGTTACGCTAGAGGATTATGATGTTGGACTTATCGTTGATGCAGCAAATGATGTACTCGACATTCCAGTAGAATCGATTGAGTCGCAGCCAGAAGTTGTAGGCTCCGTTGAGGTAGACTTCATTTCAGGTGTAGCAAAAGTAGAAAAGCGCCTTCTTGTTATGCTAAATTTGGATAAAGTACTAGAACCTATTAAGCGGGTGACTTCAGATGACCTCTGAAAGCCCAATTACGGATATGCATCTTGATGTCTTAAAGGAAATTGGTAATATCGGTGCGGCGCATGCCGCAACTTCTCTATCACAGTTGCTGGACCGTAAAATTGATATGCATGTACCGAATGTCAAGCTCGTATCATTTGATGAAATGTTTGATTTAGCGGGAGGGGCAGATGCGATTGTAGCGGGTATATTCCTTCGAATAGAGGGAGATTTATCCGGGAGCATGTTTTTCGTTCTGTCCTTGGACTCCGCGAATCACTTTATTAGAAGATTAATAGGGGACGAGACATTCGATTTCGGTGCCTCTTCGCTTCCTGACATTGGCATATCTGCTATGCAGGAGCTTGGTAATATTCTCTCAGGTTCTTATTTGTCTGCGCTATCTGATTTTACAGGTTTGAAAATCTATCCAACGGTACCTTCATTAAGTGTGGATATGGTTGGAGCCATCGTTAGCTTTGGACTGATTGAAGTTTCCCATTACAGCGATGAGGTTATCGTCATTGATACGCAGATTCGTGAAGAAGGAGAGAATGGCAGCACAAGTATTGACGGTCATTTTTTCTTACTGCCAGATCCTTCATCCTACATTACGATTTTTAAATCACTGGGCGTGATGTAAGATGGCGTTGCTGAAAGAGGTAGTCAGGGTAGGCATTGCAGATATGAATGTAGTTAAGGAACCCATGACAATCCGCACATCGGGGCTTGGTTCCTGTGTGGGTGTCGTATTATACGATGAAATGAAGAAGATTGCAGGCTTGTTACATATCATGCTTCCAGATTCTAATCTCGGCAAATCCACTCAACTGAATGTAGCCAAGTTTGCGGATACGGGTATTTATGCATTGATGGAAATGCTCAAAGCACAAGGTGTTAGGCCGATGTCATTAAAGGCGAAAATTGCAGGTGGTGCCCAAATGTTCCAATTTGGCTCGAGCGATACGATTCGGATTGGTCCAAGGAATGTTGAAGCAGTGAAAAAAGAATTGAAACGCTTGTCTATCCCAATTATCGCTGAAGATACAGGTGGATCAAGTGGTCGTACAATTGAATTTGATCCTGCAACAGCTATCCTTCATGTGCGTACGGTGAATCAAGGAACGAAAGAACTTTGAGCCTCGCATGAGGACCTACATACAATCTAAATCTAGTAGATTATACTGTCTGGTAGCTAGGTCTAAACAAAAAAGTTGGCGGCTGATCGGTTCAGTCGCCTTTTTTCGCTGTTATTTGCTATAATAGGAAGTAATTATGACGGAATCATCATGGAGAGTGAGGGATTCGATGTCGAAACAGGATTTGATGGAGGAAGAAACATGTTGGGACCTGTGGATTCGTAATCGCGATCCTGATGCGGGAGATATACTTGTTCAAAGATATACCCCACTTGTCACTTACCACGTGCAACGGATTAGCTCAGGATTGCCACGGAATGTTTCCCGTGATGATATTATGAGTCTTGGACTTCACGGTTTATTTGACGCTTTGACAAAATTTGATCCGAGCCGGGATTTGAAATTCGATACGTATGCTTCCTTCCGCATTCGAGGAACAATTATCGATGGGTTAAGGAAAGAGGATTGGTTACCGCGCTCTTCGAGAGAGAAATCTAAAAAACTTGAAGATGAAATTACCAAACTAGAACAGAAATTACTGCGCCACGCAACACCGGAGGAAATTGCAAGTCATATGGGAATGAGCGTCGAGGATGTGTACCAGACTGTTCATGAACATTACTTTTCAAACGTTCTTTCCATCGATGAAAAGATCAATGATGATGACGATGATGGACAGAAATCATTTGTCATAAGAGATCAAGCATCAAAAACGCCGGAACAGCGGACGATGATGACTGAGTTGATTGGCGACTTGGCCGCCAAAATTAAAGAACTGAATACCAATGAGCAGCTTGTCTTGAATCTTTTCTATACGGAAGAAATGACGTTGACAGAAATCGGTGAAATTCTGAGCTTGTCTACTTCGCGAATATCTCAAATCCACTCTAAAGCATTGTTCAAACTTCGCAAGCTATTATCATCTGAAATAATAGATGGAGGTATCTTATGAGTTTAAAAGGGATTGAACTACAAATTGCGATACCGAAGACGTTCGATATGGGGAAAATAGCGGAACAGAAGCAGCAGCAGACACAATTGAACCAAGATCAGGCTGCCGCTCGTATGGAACAGCAAATGATCAAAAATAGTGAGACTGTCTTGGAATCAGAGGAGTACGCCAAAATGGATCCTGACGCCGAGCAACGTGAAAAAGAACGTGTGGAGGAAGAGGAACGACAACGGCTACAGAAAGAAGAGGAGAAGAAGAATACAGTGCATCCTTATAAAGGCTCATTTGTTGACTTCTCAGGGTAATCAAAATGATATGGATAGTTGTAGCGGCGTTATTTATTGTACAAATCATCAGTTTTTACTTTTTAGCATTGCTGTACACAAAAGTATCAAAATTTGATGATCTTGAAAAAAAGCAACGTAAACTTATGGTTGAAATGGATGATTCAATTGGTGCCTATTTGTCTGAATTGAAAGATGAAAATGAACGATTAATTGAACGGCTAGCTACCCGTGAGCACGAGTCTATTGCTAAAAAAGTGGATAGTAGTCCGCGAGTTAGCAAGCAGGAGCTTGCTGCAACGGTAGAAGATAGCCAGCCCGTGATACCTGTCCGTAAATCTGTTGTACCCGTCAATCTTGCGCTCAAGTCTTATAATGCGGTAACAACAGCCAAAGAACCAACGTTGATAGTAGATGATGATCGTACAAGAGCTTTGAAAATGCATGATACTGGGCAATCGATTGAGGAGATTGCTAAAACATTAGGCAAAGGTCGGACAGAAGTAGAGCTGATTTTAAAGTTTCGATAAAAAAGTTGCGAAAAAAGAAAGCTTATGGTATATTATCTAGTGGTATTACTACACACGTGTACGGACGATAAGGAAGGTGCCGAAAGGTCACTTTATCGGATGAAGTGCACGGCGGAATCTAACCAAACAGGAGGAATAACAAATGTCAGTAATCTCAATGAAACAACTGCTTGAAGCAGGTGTACACTTCGGTCACCAAACACGTCGTTGGAACCCGAAAATGAAGAAATTTATCTTTGTAGAACGTAACGGTATCTACATCATCGATTTGCAAAAAACGGTTAAGAAACTTGAAGAAGCATATGCATTTATGCGTCAAGTTGGTGCAGACGGTGGGAAAGTTCTATTCGTTGGTACTAAAAAACAAGCACAAGATGCTATTAAAGAAGAAGCTGAACGCGCTGGAATGTACTACATCAACCAACGCTGGCTCGGTGGAACACTTACAAACTTCGGCACGATTCAAAAACGTGTTGCTCGTATGAAACAAATCGAGAAAATGGAAGAAGACGGTACATTCGACGTACTTCCTAAAAAAGAAGTTGGACAACTTAAAAAAGAACACGAGCGCCTAGTTAAATTCCTTGGCGGAATCCGTGATATGAAAGCAATTCCTGACGTTATGTTCGTTGTTGACCCACGCAAAGAACGTATCGCAGTAGCAGAAGCAATTAAATTGAACATTCCACTAGTCGGAATCGTTGATACAAACTGTGATCCAGACGAAATCGATTATATCATTCCTGCGAATGATGACGCGATTCGCGCAGTACGTCTATTAACTGGTAAAATGGCTGACGCTTTGCTTGAATCAAGACAAGGTGAAGACGAAGAGACGACTGAAGAAGCAGTAGCTGCAGAGTAAAATCAGTAAACAACGAGACGATAAGCGGCTTATACCCTTATCGTCTTTTTTAACGAGTGTCTAGGCTCTAAATGCTTGGTACATGCTTAAGAATTGATGACGTACTATTTTAGGAGGAATATAAAATGGCAGTTACAGCTCAAATGGTAAAAGAACTACGTGAAAAAACAGGTGCAGGTATGATGGACTGCAAAAAAGCACTAACAGAAGTAAACGGTGATATGGAAGCAGCAATCGATTTCCTACGTGAAAAAGGACTTTCTAGCGCAGCGAAAAAAGCTGACCGTATTGCAGCGGAAGGTACAACATCTATTTACGTAAACGGAAACGAAGCAATCCTTCTTGAAGTGAATGCTGAAACAGACTTCGTTGCTAAAAACGAAGGGTTCCAAGTACTTGTTCAAGAGCTTGCTGAGCATCTTCTTGCTACAAAACCAGCTTCAATCGAAGAAGCAAGCGAATCTAAAATGTCAAATGGTTTATCAGTTGCAGACCATATTTCAAATGCAGTTGCGAAAATCGGTGAGAAGTTAACACTTCGTCGCTTTGAAATTCGTACAAAAACAGACGCAGACGCATTTGGTCCATACCTTCATATGGGTGGTCGTATCGGTGTTCTTACAATTCTTGAAGGTTCAACTGATACAGAAGCAGCGAAAGATGTTGCAATGCACGTTGCGGCTTTGAACCCGAAATACGTATCACGTGACCAAGTTTCTGCTGAAGAAGTTGAGCGTGAGCGTAAAGTTCTAACTGAACAAGCATTGAACGAAGGAAAACCTGAAAACATTGTAGCGAAAATGGTCGAAGGCCGTATCGGCAAATATTTTGAGGAGATTTGTGTGCTTGATCAAGCATTCGTTAAAAACTCTGATCAAAAAGTCGGTGACTTCGTAAAATCAACTGGTGGTACATTAGTAGAATTCATCCGCTATGCAGTTGGTGAAGGTATCGAAAAACGTGAAGATAACTTTGCGGAAGAAGTAATGAGCCAAGTTAAAGGTAACTGATTTATTTTTGTTCAGCGGATAGTAACATCCGCTGAACAAAAATAAAAGCCTCCGGCAGATGTCACGGATTTTCAGGGGTGCTTTTCGAGCTTGCTCGAAAAAAATCCGGACGCAATCACGCCGAGGCGTGATTGATCATAAGCATAAGAATAACTAATGGGGAACACATGCATGTGTTCCCTATTTTTCGAGAAAACAGAGTAGATGGAGGGTACAAATGAGCGTCCCAGAATATAAACGAATCGTCCTGAAGTTAAGCGGTGAAGCACTTGCTGGTGATAAAGGTTTTGGGCTATCACCCGAAATCATCAAAACAGTTGCCGAACAAGTAAAAGAAGTAGTAGACCTTAATGTTGAGGTGGCAGTCGTTGTCGGAGGAGGTAATATCTGGCGCGGTAAAATTGGTAGCGAAATGGGAATGGATCGTGCGACAGCAGACTATATGGGGATGCTAGCAACCGTTATGAACTCCCTTGCTTTACAGGATTCACTTGAAAAGCTTGGTGTTGAAACGCGCGTATCCTCTTCGATTGAAATGAGGCAAGTGGCGGAACCATACATACGTCGTAAAGCAATTCGACATCTTGAAAAGAAACGGGTTGTCATTTTTGCGGCGGGTACCGGAAATCCTTATTTTTCGACAGATACAACCGCGGCGCTTCGAGCAGCAGAAATTGAAGCGGATGTCATTTTAATGGCGAAAAATAATGTGGATGGTGTCTATTCGGCCGATCCGATGAAAGATAACAATGCGGTCAAATACAAAGAACTGACTTATATAGATGTGATCAGTCAAGGTCTTGAAGTGATGGACTCTACTGCTTCAACCCTTTGTATGGACAATGATATCCCTCTCGTAGTATTCTCAATTATGGAAACTGGAAATATCAAAAGAGCCGTCCTCGGTGAACCGATTGGGACGGTTGTCAGGAGGAATTTATAATGCCGACAGCAGTAATGGACCAAGCGAAAGATCGAATGGAAAAAGCAATTAGCGCGTATACAAGAGAACTTGCATCAATTCGTGCAGGGCGTGCCAATGCTTCCTTACTCGACAGAATTTCTGTTGAGTATTATGGAGCACCTACGCCTCTTAGTCAGATGGCAGCCATTTCAGTACCTGAAGCGCGTCTTCTAGTCATTCAACCGTATGACAAAACGACAATTGGGGATATTGAAAAGGCAATTATGAAATCTGATATTGGGATTACACCGTCAAGTGATGGGACACTCATCCGCCTAGCGATTCCTTTATTGACAGAAGATCGTCGTAAAGAGCTTGTTAAATTGGTGAAAAAAGAAGCGGAAGATGCCAAAATTGCGATTCGTAACGTCCGCCGTGATGCCAATGATGATTTCAAAAAGCTTGAAAAAAGTAGCGATATCACAGAAGATGATTTACGCCGCAACGGTGAAGAGATTCAGAAGTTGACAGATTCAACGATTGTGAAAATCGACGCAATTGCAAAAGATAAAGAAAATGAAATCATGGAAATCTGATAGAAGAACTTTCTATATTCCGGGACGTCCTAATTCCAGGACGTCTTTTTTACTTATAAGAGAAGCTGAAGACATATATATTTGTATGAATTGAGCTTATGACTTTCTTATAATAATGAAATTTATCGTCTAATTTGTTACGATAGAGTATGTACTTGCTCTGAAAAGTAGCCGAGTGGAGGAAACGACATGCTTGAAAAACTCTTGCGAAAAAGAAATGTGGAGCCAGACACCACAATAACCGACAGGATTGCTATTATTACAAGCAAGCCAATCCCTGCCCATGTGGCGATTATTATGGATGGTAATGGCAGATGGGCAAAGCAGCGTAATTTGCCGCGGATTGCTGGCCATCATGAAGGGATGAAGACGGTTCGTACGATTACGCGTATCGCAAATGACCTCGGCATAAAGGTGCTCACACTTTACGCTTTCTCCACAGAGAATTGGAAACGACCGAAACTGGAAATCGATTTCCTGATGAAATTGCCTGGAGAATTTTTGAGTACATATCTCCCAGAACTAATTGAGCGGAACGTGAAAGTGGAAATGATTGGCAACTTCGACATGTTACCAGAGCATACAAAACATGCTATTGAAAAAGCTATGATAGCAACTGCTGATAATGATGGATTGACATTGAATTTTGCCATGAACTATGGCAGCAGATTAGAACTGGTGAAGTCTGTTAAAGAAATTGCAACACTCATCGCTGAAGGAGCAATCACGGTGAATGACATTGATGAGTCGTTAATCGGATCCCATTTAATGACTTCACATTTACCTGAACCGGATTTGCTAATCCGAACAAGTGGTGAAGTGAGACTTTCCAATTTCATGCTCTGGCAACTTGCTTATGCTGAATTTACATTTACAGATGTACTATGGCCAGATTTTAATGCAACATGCATGTTGAATGCCATCGAAGAATTCCAATTACGAAATCGACGTTTTGGAAGTGTGGAAGGAGAAGGGGACGCTTGAAGCAAAGAATTCTGACGGCAATCGTTGCGGCTGCCTTATTCGTTCCGTTCGTTATTGCAGGAGGGCTGCCTTTTACAATAGCTGTATACATCATTGCGACAATCGGTTTATATGAGCTGTTAAGGATGAGAGAAATCCATCTTTTTTCAGTAGAAGGCTTTCTCACATGGATTGCACTTGTTATATTACTTATGCCAGTTGCATGGGAGAGCAATGTTTTTCAAGCGCTAGGATATACGAAAATTGAAATGGCATTTGCTATTGTACTTATTTTGCTAACGCATACAGTAGTTGTTAAAAATCGATTTACATTCGATCATGCTGCATTTTCTGTGTTAGGCGCTTTATATGTTGGAATCGGATTTTATTATTTAATTGAAACGCGATTATACGGTATTGAATATGTTGTCTATGCGTTACTCGTTATTTGGACGACGGATTCAGGTGCGTATTTCATTGGTAGAAAAATCGGTAAGCACAAGCTTTGGCCGGAAATATCTCCAAATAAAACAGTCGAAGGATTTGTGGGCGGCATCGTATCTGCTGTTGTCTTTGCGTTTGTTTTTCAATACTTCTATCCAATCGCCTCGACGTATATCGTATTGACCGCAGTAACGGTTGTTGCGTCTATTGTTGGGCAAATGGGTGATTTAGTTGAATCGGCGCTGAAAAGGCATTATGCAGTCAAAGATTCGGGGAAGTTGTTACCAGGGCATGGCGGTATACTCGACAGATTTGATAGCCTCCTGTTCGTTTTACCACTCCTTCATTTTTTACATTTTGTAGGCTAAAGGAAAGATAGGTGTCATTGTGATGAAAAAAATAAGTTTACTCGGGGCGACTGGCTCTATTGGAATCCAGACACTCGATATTATTGAGTCGAATCCAGACAAATTTCAGCTCGTATCTTTTTCGGCTGGCATGAATATCGATAAGGTGAGGGAAATTGCTCTCAAGCATCAGCCACAAACGATATCGGTTATCGGACGTGAAGATGCGGAGAGATTGCAGGTGGAATTCCCGGCTAGCCGTGTTGTATATGGAGAAGAGGGACTCATTGAGGTAGCAGCTCATACGCATGCTGATGTCCTCGTCAATGCCGTAATTGGTAGCGTTGGACTCAAGCCGACACTTGAGGCGATTCGCGAGGGTATTACTATCGCTATCGCTAATAAGGAGACGCTTGTAGCCGCAGGAGATGTCGTCATGGCAGAAGCCCGTAAGTATAACGTTCCCCTATTACCTGTTGACAGCGAACATTCGGCATTGTTTCAAGCGTTGAATGGCGAAAATCCAAAGCGTATTTCTCGGCTGATATTAACAGCGTCGGGTGGTAGTTTCAGGGATCTTTCTCGCGAAGAACTTGCGAATGTGACAGTGGAACAGGCACTTGCACATCCGAACTGGTCGATGGGCAATAAGCTAACAATCGATTCTGCGACGATGATGAACAAAGGACTCGAAGTGATTGAGGCACACCATCTTTTCGGCATGCCTTACGATCAAATCGATTGTCTGCTGCATAAGGAAAGCATTATCCATTCGATGGTGGAGTTTGAAGATACGAGCGTTATGGCACAGTTAGGTTCCCCTGATATGCGCGTACCGATTCAATATGCACTGACGTATCCCGACCGCATTGCGATGCAAAATGCTAAGCCACTTCGTCTCGAAGAAATTGGTAAGCTACATTTTGAAAAAATGGACCTTGTGCGTTTCAAAGCATTAGCGCTGGCTTATGACGCTGGGAGAGAAGGCGGTACAATGCCAACTGCTATGAATGCGGCTAATGAAGTCGCTGTAGCCTTATTCATGCAGGGACGTATTTCGTTCATTCAAATCGAAGATATTATCGAACGTGTGATGGACGCACATCGAACAAGTGCTGTGCCAGATCTCGAGACTATTTTAGAAGCAGATTCACTTGCTCGAAAAATGGTGTATGCTATGGTAGAATGAGTTATTTAACTTGAATCAGCAGAAGTTCAAATTCCCTGCTGAACTGTAGAATGCAGGCTAAGAGCGCCACGTCCTGTGGCAGCAAGGAAGGATGCAGTTCAATCCTTCCCCATTGCATGACCTGCATCGTGCAGGCCCAAGCCTCCGGACGCAATCATACCAGGGGATGATTGTTCTTGATTCTACAGATAATTAAAGACCAAAATGGTCAGTGAAGGGGTTTTTCATGGAAACCGTTATTGCGTTTATCATCATATTCGGTTCTCTCGTCTTTTTTCATGAACTAGGGCATTTCCTGTTTGCGAAAAAGGCTGGGATCATGGTACGCGAATTTGCGATTGGATTCGGACCGAAAATTATTGGTATTCAAAAAGGTGAAACGTTATATACAATCCGTTTGTTGCCACTTGGTGGCTATGTAAGAATGGCGGGGGAAGATTTTGATAAGGTTGAATTGCAACCAGGTTACCGTGTGGGTCTGCTTATCAATGCTTCAGATGAAATCGAAAAAGTATATTTGAACCGTAATGTTGCCAACCCGGATGTGCTATTTCTAGAAGTAGAATCATCAGATTTAGAAAGAAAGCTGTTTATCGAAGGCTATGATGATGAAGGGCAATTAGTGCGTTTCAACGTATCTAGAAAAGCAGTTATCTATGAAAAAGGGCAGAAGACGCTGATTGCGCCGTATGATCGACAATTTGAATCAAAATCTGTAGGTAGTCGCGCGATGGCTATTTTTGCAGGTCCTTTATTCAACTTTATTCTGTCATTTTTCATCTTCCTAGCACTTGGACTGATGCAAGGAGTTCCAGTAAAAGAGGCGATTATTGCAGATGTGCAAAGTGATAACGTTGCGTTTACAGCCGGGGTGGAGGCTGGTGACCATGTGAAAGAGATTGATGGTCAGCCGATTAGCACTTGGAAAGAATTTGTGGAAATCGTCCAAGCGAGTCCAGGCGTTCCTTTACAATTTGTTATCGAACGTGATAGTGCATTGGTGAATTTAGCTATTACCCCAACTACGATAAAAGATAAATCAGGCCAGGAATATGGGCAACTTGGTGTTACTCGACCAATGGAGAAGAATCCGCTGAAGGCTGTTGCGTATGGTGCGGAGCAAACAATCTCTTGGATTAAGCAAATATTTGAATTGCTAGGGATGTTGGTGACGGGTAAATTCACAATTGATGCCTTGTCTGGACCTGTTGGGATTTACAAAGCGACTGAGGAAGTTGCACAGTACGGGATTTATAATCTCATGAACTGGGCTGCCGTGTTAAGTATTAACCTAGGCATTATGAACTTATTGCCGTTGCCTGCATTAGATGGTGGAAGATTGCTGTTCTTCTTCTTCGAGGCCGTGCGTGGTAAGCCAATTGATAAGCAAAAAGAAGGATTGGTCCATTTTGTAGGGATTGTTCTGTTGATGGTCTTAATGTTAGTTGTTACTTGGAATGATATTCAACGGTTTTTCTTCCCGTAACGTTAACTTAATTCAGCCGGAGGGCAAGCCCACGGCTGAATTAAGTTAAGCCTCCGGCGGATGTCACAGATTTTCAGATGAATTTAAGAAGGCAGTCTAGGTGCGCGACGTCCTGTCGCAACGACTGCATGACCTACTTCCTGTAGGCCTCAAGCTCAATGAAAACCTGGACACAATTACGCCAAGGCGTAATCGATAAAATTATTTGAGGTGGGAATTTAATGAAACAATCACGAACATTTATCCCTACAATGCGTGAAGTGCCTGCTGATGCAGATATTAAATCCCATCAGTTGCTGTTACGCGCTGGGTTTATCCGGCAAAATACGAGTGGAATTTATTCCTTCCTTCCCCTTGGTAAAAAAGTGCTTCAGAAAATCGAAACGATTATTCGTGAAGAAATGGAAGCGATTGATGCTGTAGAAGTACTCATGCCGGCTATGCAACAGGCGGAGCTTTGGCAGGAGACGGGAAGATGGAGTGCGTATGGTCCTGAGCTATTCAGGTTGAAAGATCGGCATAATCGAGAGTTTGCACTCGGTGCGACCCATGAAGAAGTCATTACTTCTCTAGTTCGTGATGAAGTGAAATCGTATAAAAAGTTGCCACTAACGATGTTCCAAATTCAGATGAAGTTTAGGGATGAGCAACGTCCACGTTTCGGTTTGCTTCGTGGGCGAGAATTCATCATGAAAGATGCGTATTCCTTCCATGCTACGGAAGATAGTTTGCATGATAAGTATATGGATATGATGCAGGCGTATACGAATATTTTTACAAGACTAGGTCTAGATTTCCGTGCGGTTATTGCGGACGGTGGTTCGATTGGTGGAACGGGGACGCATGAATTTATGGCGTTGTCAGATATTGGTGAGGATACGATTGCTTACAGTGATACCTCTTCTTATGCGGCTAATATTGAAATGGCTGAAGTGAATGTAGACTATGCCAAACGGGATGAGTCGTTGAAAGAAGTAAACAAAGTTTCGACACCTGATCAACGAACGATTGATGAAGTTGTATCCTTCCTCGAAGTGGATGTGGGGCGTCTGATTAAGACACTTGTATTTAAAGCAGATGACGAACTGATTGTAGTACTGAGTCGCGGGGATCATGAAATTAATGATATCAAGCTGAAAAATGCACTCGGTGCGACGGTTGTTGAATTTGCGCATGAAGCAGATGTGTTGGAGCTTCTATCTTGTGAGGTTGGGTCAATTGGGCCTATTAAATTGCCCGTTGGCTTAAAAGTCATTGCGGATCATGCAGTTGCATCTATCGTCAATGGTGTTTGTGGTGCGAATGAGGACGGTTTCCATTTGATAAATGTTAATCCGGAGCGAGATTTTGCGATTGATCGTTATGAAGATCTTCGTTTTATTCGTGAAGGGGACGCTTCACCGGATGGCAATGGGACGATTAAGTTTGCCAAAGGGATTGAAGTCGGTCATATTTTCAAATTGGGCACGACGTATAGCGAGTCGATGGAAGCAACATTCCTTGATGAAAACGGCAAAGCAAAGCCGTTCATCATGGGATGCTATGGCATTGGTGTATCACGGATTCTTGCGGCTGTCGCAGAGCAATACAATGATGATAGCGGTTTGAAGTGGCCGACGAAGCTAGCACCTTTCGATGTCCATCTCGTTACGGTGAACGTTAAGGATGATAATCAAGTAGGTCTTGCTGAGGAGTTATACACGATTTTGAAATCGTATCGTTATGATATCCTTTATGATGATCGTCCTGAGCGTGCAGGCGTGAAATTTGCTGATTCGGATTTAATCGGTTTACCGGTTCGTATTACCATTGGTAAAAAAGCGGTAGACGGAATTGTCGAAGTAAAATTTAGACAATCTGGAGAATCATTTGAGTGGCGAAAAGAAGAAATTACTGAAAAACTACAAGCGTTTTTTGGCGCTTAATAGAATAGCAATCGAGAAGGGGAGGCCGTCTGTCGGTACTTCCCTTCTCGCTTGCTTCAGTAGAAGCAAGCGATCCTCCGGAGGATGTCACAAATTTTGAAGGGAGTTGTGGAAGGCAGTCTAAGTTCGCGACGTCCTGTCGCAATGACTGCATACCCGCATCCTGCGGGCACAATTCAAAATTTGGACGCAATTACGCCGAGGCGTAATTGATCTAAAAAATAGGGGTGATATTTTTGGAAGCTATAAACAAGCTGCACATTTTGTTACAGCAAATCGGGATGACAGATGACCAATTTGCCATCCACTTTGAACAGGCTGAGCTGAACCGGGTGAATATCCACCGGAAGTCACGACTTTGGCAATTCAATTTAACATTGAAGCAGCCGTTACCAGCGGCTGTCTATCGCGAGTTTAGCAAGCGGGTCAATGAAGCTTTTTCCGCCATTGCAACGGTGCGGTTAGAAATGACTTGCCGTACGACTGAAATAGATGAAACAATGCTGACTGATTATTGGCCGTTTATCATCGAAGAGTTGAGTGATATGTCGCCGCCAATTCGGGAAAGGCTAATGAGCCAACAGCCAGTAATGACGGGTGGCAAGTTGGTGCTTCATTGCACAAATGATATGGAGCTGCAAACCTTGAGAGGCAAGTATGCTGACTTAATTGCAGATGTCTATCGATCGTTTGGTTTTGCGCGACCATTTGTCGATTTCAAGTTAACCGAGGAAGATAGGGGGGCAGAAGCTGAACGTCTCGCATTCCTTGCCCAAAGAGCGGCGGAAGAAGAAGCACTTGGTCAAAAAGCACTTGCAGATATGGTGCAGCGAGAAACATCTAAGAAGGACAGTGGTGGCACGGTATCTGGGCCCTTCCGTTTGGGTACACCTATTAAACAGGATGAGCCCATTATGGATATCCAGCATATCCAAGATGAGGAACGGCGTGTCACGATTGAAGGGTATGTGTTTGATACGGATGTGCGTGAGTTACGTAGTGGTCGATCATTGTTAACGATCAAAGTGACGGATTATACCGACTCTATCCTCGTGAAAATGTTCTCGCGTGACAATGAAGATGCGGAAATGATGAAGATGTTGAAAAAAGGGGCTTGGGTTCGCGCACGTGGTGGTATTCAGAATGATACATTCGTTCGTGATCTCATTATGATGGCGCAAGATGTTATGGAAATATCGCCCATTATTCGACAAGACAAGGCACCAAAGGATCGCAAACGGATTGAGCTACATGCCCATACGACGATGAGTCAGATGGACGCGGTTGTTTCGGCATCCAAGCTCGTTGGACAGGCGGCGAAATGGGGGCATCCGGCCATTGCCATTACGGATCACGCCAACGTCCAGTCGTTCCCAGAAGCCTATGCAGAGGGGAAGAAGCAAGGTGTTAAAGTGATTTTTGGATTGGAAGCCAATTTAGTCGATGACGGTGTACCTATCGTGTTTGATGAACAGCATCGTAAACTTGAGGATGATAGTTTTGTCGTCTTTGACGTGGAGACAACGGGTTTGTCGGCTGTTTACGATACGATTATCGAGCTCGCTGCGGTGCGTTTGAAAAATGGTGAAATTGTGGAGACGTTCGAACGCTTTGCCAATCCACATCATCCGCTATCCTCAACGACAACCGAACTAACGGGGATTACGGATGACATGGTGAAGGATGCGCCGGAAGTAGCGGACGTCGTGAAAGATTTCAGTGACTTTATCGGTGATTCAATTTTGGTTGCCCATAATGCGAAATTTGATATGGGGTTCTTTTATGAAGCCTCTAAAAGGGCTGGATTGCCAGCCATCGCCTATCCGGTAATTGATACGCTAGAATTGGCTCGCTTCATTCATCCTGAAATGAGAAATCACCGGCTGAATACGTTAGCCAAAAAATATAATATCGAGCTGACACAGCATCACCGTGCCATTTACGATACGGAAGCAACGGCTCATCTGTTCCTCCGATTAATGAAAGAATCAGAAGAAAAAGGGGTTGTGTACCTCGATGACTTCAACCGTCATATCGGGGAAGGGGATGCTTATAAGCGTTCACGTCCCTCGCATTGTACGCTGCTTGCGGTAGATGATGAAGGATTGAAAAACCTATTCAAACTTGTCTCGTATTCGCATATGGATTACTTTTACCGTGTTCCACGTATCCCACGTTCCTTGCTCGTTAAGCATCGAAAAGGGTTACTTGTCGGTTCAGGATGTGACAAAGGTGAAGTGTTCGAAGGGCTGATGCAAAAGTCGTTGGATGAAGTTGAGGAAATCGCGAAGTTTTATGATTATCTCGAGGTCCATCCAAAGCCTGTTTATTCCCATCTTATCGAACTTGAATTGATTCGGGATGAATGGAATTTAGAAGATATAATGCGTAAGATGGTCAAGCTTGGGAAAAAGGTTGGGCTTCCTGTTTGCGCGACGGGCAATGTCCATTATATTGATGAAACCGATGCTACTTTCCGCAAAGTACTTGTCCGTTCACAAGGTGGAGCTAATCCGATGAACCGTTATACGCTACCGGCGGTCCATTTCCGGACAACGGATGAAATGCTGGCTGAGTTTTCATTCCTCGGGGAGCAAGTGGCAGAAGAAATTGTCATTGATAATCCGCATGCGATATTGGAAAGAATCGGTGATGTGAAGCCTATTAAGGATGATTTGTATACGCCGAAGATTGAAGGGGCAGATGAGGAAGTAAGGGAATTAACCTATTCCATGGCGCACCGTATTTATGGTGAGCAATTGCCTGAAATTATTGAAGCTAGGATTGAAAAAGAATTGAAGTCCATTATTGGGCATGGATTTGCGGTTATTTACCTGATTTCCCATAAGCTTGTGAAGCGGTCGTTAGATGACGGTTACCTTGTGGGGTCACGTGGATCGGTAGGGTCATCACTCGTTGCAACGATGATGGAGATTACCGAAGTCAATCCGTTGCCGCCGCATTATGTATGTCCAACCTGTAAAACAACAGAGTTTTTCGATGATGGATCAGTTAGTTCGGGCTACGACTTACCGGATAAAGATTGCCCTTCATGTGAAGCGAAGTTTAAAAAAGATGGGCAAGATATACCGTTTGAGACATTTTTGGGTTTCAAAGGGGATAAGGTTCCGGATATCGATTTGAGTGCGCCACGTTGCTAATTGAAAAGATTAGCCACTAGCTTCGGCTAGGAGAACTGTTAACTTGAAGTGTGGAATGATGGAGTAACGCCCTGAAACACACTCACTGAATCTGCGGCAAGCGATGAAAGCAATGTAAATAGCAGAAGTCGTTTGGAGCCCGCTAAAGTCGGCTGAAGTTTACCCTAGCACGTAATGGTGAGGAAAAACCTTGTAGGTTGTAAATGATAGGTCGGGTGTCTATAAAATTCCTATGGTTAGAATGGATAGATTCATCTGGACGAATCCTCGACTGACTCTTCGTGAATGTCACTATGTAGAAATGCATAGGGGTCCAAAATGGACTTTCTAGTGTGGATGAGTAAACGTTAGGTTATGAAAATCCATATGGCTTTACAGGAGCCATTAAGCTAGACGGAGTTTAGAGGAAACCTAAGGGAATTATGCGATAGATAGAGTTAATGGAACGTGGGAAGCTCCGAAGACTTGAGATGATTACACATCGCTTGAAAGTCGTTCTTCAAAAAGCTGCTAAAGTATAATGAAGATTTATCGGAGTGGCAGTAAAGCCGTAGTACCGTTTGTAGGAATTGCTGATGACAACCGAATAGATTGAATAGGTTCGAGGGAAAAACAATTCCGAGGGAAGGGCTTGAGTCGTCTTTTACGATACAAATCCTACACAAGTCAGTATTCTCGTATGACTAAACAGAAACGAAAACCGATTGAGGTGATTAGTTGGCTGACTTAATGGTTCAAAAGTTAAGAAATAATGAATACTTCAATGTTCAAGAAACGTTTGATACTTTATACGCTAAAAGTAAAAAGGGACGGTATTTTAAGAAGTTATACGATTTAATCGTATCCGAAGAAAATATTCTCCTCGCTTTTCGAAATATGAAAAGCAATACTGGAAGCAAAACAAAAGGCTCAAACGGGCATACGATTAAACATCTAAATAAGATGAATAAAGATATGCTCATTAAAATGGTTCGCAGAAAATTAGAAAACTACAAACCAGAAATGGTCAGAAGAGTGATGATTCCAAAGCCGAATGGTGATAAGCGTCCTCTTGGTATACCGACGATTGAAGATAGGCTGATTCAGCAAATGATTTTACAAGTTCTTGAACCAATCGTTGAGGCAAAATTTCATCCATCTAGCTTTGGATTTAGACCACATCGGAATACGCACGACGCCTTGGCGAGATGCTACCATATGGTCAATCATAGTCATCAACACTATGTAGTCGATGTAGACATTAAAGGTTTCTTTGATAATGTAAATCATAAAAAGTTAAGCAAACAACTTTGGGCGATTGGTATAAGAGATAAAAAAGTGCTGAGTATTATTAGTAAGATGTTAAAAGCGGAAATTGACGGTGAAGGAGTACCTGATAAGGGAACGCCACAAGGTGGGATACTTTCTCCTTTGTTATCTAATATCGTGTTAAACGAGTTAGACTGGTGGATTTCAAATCAATGGGAAACAAAACCGACAAGAGTGAACTATAAGCTGAAAAGGAATCGTACAGATGCCTTGAAGAAGACGAGGTTAAAGCCTTGTTACATTGTTCGCTATGCTGATGACTTCAAAATCTTTACAAACTCTTATGAAAATGCCCAAAAGTTATTCATTGCTGTGACGAAGTGGTTAAACGAGCGTTTGGGCTTGGATGTTAGTCCTGATAAAAGTAAAATCACGAACCTTCGAAAGAATGGAACAGATTTTCTGGGTGTGCGCTTTCGAGCGGTACAAAAAGGGACGGCTAAAACGGGGTATATTGTAAATTCAAAAATATCCCCAAAGGCAAAAGAAAAAGTGACAAAGGTTTATCAATACAAACTAAGTCAAATACGGAAAAGTCCAACGCCGAAAAAAATCCTTGACCTCAATGCATTTACGTTGGGGATTCATAATTACTATAAGATTGCCACCAGGGTATCGGTCGATTTCAACGATATTAGACATACGATACACTTTAAAATCAAAACTTTAATGTATCGGAACATTTTTAATCCGACAACAGAGAAGAATGCTGTAATTGAAAGGTTCTATGACGATTTCAATTACAAACGATTTAAAAGTAATGGCATACTGGTATATCCATTTGAATCCATTCGACATCAAATACGAGGTCAAAGAGAACCAACATTTACGATTTACGACAAAGATGACCGTCAAAGAATACATCGGGAACTAATTCATGTAACAGCCATTGAAATTGAACATTTAAGAAGAGGGAACTTCTCATCAAAATCTACTTTGTATGAAAATAATCGGATAAGTAAATATGTCGCGCAAAAAGGAAAGTGCCATATTACGGGAGAGCGGTTACTGCCAATCAACTGTGTTTGTCACCATATCCTACCTACTAAAATGGGTGGAACCGATGAGTACGACAATCTTGTGATTATTAAAAAGGATTATCATACCCTTATCCATACAAAGTTTCCGATGAAAGACCCTACAAAAGTAAAACTCGTCTATTCATTAGATGAAAAAGCAGTAAAGAAACTCAATAAATTACGCAAGGTTGTAGGATTCCAAGCGTTAGTTGTATAACTTATCGTAAATATAAAGACGATGGAGCGCCGTATGACGCCGAAAGGGTCACGTACGGTGTGGGACAGGGGAAAAGCTGACGATAATTTCAAAGGTTTACCTATTGTCATACTTCAGCGGTGATTATCAAGCGCATGCGCATAATTATACGAAGGATTTGTTTGGTGAGGATTATGTTTACCGAGCGGGAACGATTGGTACGGTTGCGGAGAAGACGGCGTATGGCTATGTTCGTGGCTATATGAATGATAACGGCTATACTTTCCGCGGTGCAGAAATTGACCGGCTTGTGCAAGGTTGTTCGGGCGTTAAGCGTAATACGGGACAGCATCCTGGGGGTATTATCGTTGTGCCAGATCACATGGAAATATTCGATTTTACGCCGATTCAGTTTCCTGCCGATGATACGAATTCAAGCTGGAAGACGACGCATTTCGACTTCCACTCTATCGACAATAACTTGTTGAAGCTTGATATTCTCGGGCATGATGATCCTACGATGATTAAGATGCTACAAGACCTTTCTGGAATTGACCCGTTGACGATTCCGCCAGATGATGCAGGTGTTATGGCATTATTCAGTGGGACGTCGTCACTTGGTGTGACAGAAGAGCAAATTGGCTGTAAAACAGGCACACTCGGGGTTCCAGAGTTTGGGACGCGTTTTGTTCGGCAGATGTTAGAAGAAACAAAACCATCGACGTTTTCAGAGCTTATTCAGATTTCAGGATTATCGCATGGGACGGATGTCTGGCTCGGTAATGCACAGGAATTAATTCAAAATAAGACGTGTGAATTATCCGATGTTATCGGTTGTCGTGATGACATTATGGTTTACCTAATCTATCAAGGGCTGGATCCTTCTATGGCATTTAAAATAATGGAGTCTGTTCGGAAAGGGAAAGGCCTGACACCGGAATTTGAAGAGGAAATGAAAGCGCAAAGTGTGCCGAATTGGTACATCGAATCCTGTAAAAAGATTAAATACATGTTCCCGAAAGCGCACGCGGCTGCCTATGTTCTGATGGCGCTTCGGATTGCGTATTTTAAAGTACATCATCCGATTTTATATTATGCGACGTATTTCTCAGTACGAGCAACGGATTATGATTTGTTGACGATGACGAAAGGATCAGCCTCGATGCGTGCACAAATTCAAGAAATCAATGCTAAAGGGCTGGATGCATTGCCAAAAGAAAAGAGTTTGCTAACGGTGCTCGAAATTGCACTTGAAATGAGCGAACGTGGCTTTTCAATTGTCAAACCGGACCTGTACAAATCGGACGCAACGACGTTTCTTATTGATGGCGACACGTTGATTCCACCGTTCAACTCAATTCCATCTCTTGGGACAAACGTTGCTAATACGATTGTGGAGGCGAGGAAAGATGGAGAGTTTCTATCGAAGGAAGATCTCCAACAGCGCGGTCGTGTTTCGAAAACAGTTGTGGAGTATATGACGACACTTGGCTGTCTTGAAGGTATGCCGGAGGCCAATCAACTATCGCTGTTCTAGCACATTATTTGCGTGCTGCTATAACGTATGGTATGATGGGAACAACTTTTGTAATAGTCTTGCGCAAAAAGAGTGGGATTTCCCGCTCTTTTCTGTTGTTCTGTACTATTTTTTAACCTGTTAAGGTCATATATGTCAAGGCGTATTTGATTAAGATTTTGTGGAGGGATAAGATGAGTAAAATTACAGAAGAAATAGAGAAACTCGTCAGTCCAATTGTAGAAGAACTAAAATTGGAGCTTGTCGATATCGAGTTTCTGAAGGAAGGAAGAGACTGGTTCCTTCGGGTCTATATTGATAATCCAGAGGGAAGTATCGATATAGACCAGTGCGCTCAAGTAAGTGAAAAATTGAGTGAGGAACTCGATCGAACAGATCCGATTACGCAAAACTACTTCCTCGAAGTATCTTCACCTGGTGCAGAGCGCCCGTTGAAGAAGGAAGAGGATTACGTACAAGCGGTTGGTCAGTTTGTATTCATTAAGACGTATGAAGCAATCGATGGGTTGAAGGAATTCGAAGGCTATTTATTAGCAAACGAACCGGACACTGTGGAAGTGGAAATGCGCATTAAGACAAGAAAATTGACTGTTGTGATAGACAAGGAAAAAATTGCACTTGCCCGTTTGGCTATCGATTTTTCCGCATAATTGAATGTAGGAGTGATTAACATGAGTAGTGATCTACTCGATGCATTGACAGCCCTTGAAAAACAAAAAGGTATTTCTCGGGACGTCTTGGTAGAAGCGATCGAAGCGGCACTTGTAACTGCATATAAACGCAATTTCAATCAAGCGCAAAACGTGCGGGTTGATTTAAACCTTGATAAAGGGACAATGAAAGTCTATTCCCGCAAAGATGTCGTCGAGGAGGTTGAGGATGATCGTTTGTTCATTTCACTTGAAGATGCGCAAAAGATTAACCCAGCTTATGAACTTGCAGATGTCGTCGAGCAAGAAGTGACACCCCGTGATTTCGGACGTATCGCAGCACAAACGGCTAAGCAGGTTGTGACGCAACGTGTAAGAGAAGCAGAACGTGGCATTATCTATGAGGAATACGTCGACAGAGAAGATGATATCGTCAATGGTATTATCGAGCGTCTCGACGCACGTAATTTGTATGTGGGCCTCGGGAAAGTGGAAGCTGTTTTGCCGGTGGGCGAACAAATACCAACTGAATCCTATCAGCCACATGATCGTATCAAAGTGTATATTACAAAAGTTGAACGTACATCACGCGGTCCGCAAGTGTTCGTTTCTCGGACACATCCAGGACTTCTGCGCAGGTTGTTTGAAGTCGAGGTACCTGAAATTTTTGAGGGCATCGTTGAAATCAAATCGATTGCACGTGAAGCGGGTGACCGTTCGAAAATTTCGGTGCATACGAATAATGAGGAAGTGGATCCAGTCGGCTCATGTGTAGGTGCAAGAGGCGCTCGGGTTCAAACGATTTCCAATGAATTGAATGGTGAGAAAATCGATATTGTTGAATGGTCTGAGGATCCAGCTATATTTGTAGCCAATGCCCTAAGTCCTTCCAAAGTGATCGATGTTCAGGTCAATGAAGAGGAAAGATCGACAAGAGTTGTTGTACCTGACTACCAATTGTCACTAGCGATTGGGAAACGTGGACAGAATGCAAGGCTTGCTGCTAAGCTTACAGGCTGGAAGATTGACATCAAAAGTGAAACAGATGCGCGTGAACTTGGCATTTATCCACCTGTCTTCGAAGAGTCAGTTGTAGAAGTCCAATTAGAAGAGCCTGTCAACGATACTGATCCTTATTTCGTTGAAGAAGAAACAGCAGATGACTTGGACGATACATCCATCGATCTATATTCGGATGACGAAGACTGATAAGAAAGGATGACCACACATGGCAAACATGAAAAAAGTTCCTTTGCGTAAATGTGCGGCGACGGGTGAAATGTTTCCGAAAAAGGAAATGATTCGTATCGTTCGTCCAAAAGAAGGGGAAGTTTCAGTGGATCTTACTGGCAAGAAATCAGGCCGTGGGACCTATGTGTCAAAATCCGAAGAGGCGGTTGAGAAAGCGCGACGTAACCGATCAATTGAAAGTCAACTTGGAGCAGCTGTACCTGAACAGGTATATGATGACCTTCTCCATGCAATTCGCCGGGAGGCATTAAAATGAATGATCCAAAAAAGATTTTTCAACTGTTAGGTATGGCTGCACGGGCAAGAATGATTATTACGGGCGAGGAACTAGTCATACGGGAAGTTCGTAATGGCAGTGCGCATCTCGTTATTGTTTCAGAAGATGCATCTAACAATACCATGAAAAAATTAACTGATAAATGTTTGTATTACAACGTTGAGAAGCATGATTTCGGGAGTCGGGAAGATCTTGGGCATGCAATCGGAAAAGAGTCGCGAGTTGTACTTGCGCTAACGGACGCGGGTTTTGCCCGCAAATTGTCCGGGCTCCTCAACGAATTTAACCGGGGGTGGGCTAATGACGAAAATACGTGTACACGAATACGCGAAAAAGGTGAATCGGTCGAGTAAGGAAGTTATCGATGAGCTTGGAAAGATTAATGTGACGGTAGCGAACCATATGGCTACAATTGATAAAGAAGCGATTGCTAAGCTTGATAATAAATTTGGTGGCAATAAAAATAATCAGCAAGCACCGAAAGTGGATGCAAAAAATGCTGGTCCAAAAAACACATCAACATCTGCTCGTCCTGCTAGTACGTCGAATGCAGGCCAGAAGACTTCGCAGACTGGTGGCAACCGTCCAGCACAAGGTGGACAAAACCGTCCAGCTCAAGGAGCGCAAGGTGGCAATCGTCCGGCACAAGGTGGACAAAACCGTCCGACTCAAGGAACACAAGGCGGCAACCGTCCAGCACAGGGTGGACAAAACCGTCCGACTCAAGGAACACAAGGTGGCAATCGCCCAGCACAGGGTGGACAAAACCGTCCAGCTCAAGGAGCACAAGGTGGCAGTCGTCCAGCTCAAGGTGGTCAAAACCGTCCTGGTCAAGGAACTGCACCCGCTGGCAATCGTCCA
Organism: Sporosarcina sp. FSL K6-3457; assembly: GCF_038007285.1. GTDB lineage: Bacteria > Bacillota > Bacilli > Bacillales_A > Planococcaceae > Sporosarcina. Next base: position 3,248,488 of record NZ_JBBOWX010000001.1, on the reverse strand, counting down.
GCGCAAGGCGGTCAGCAACGCCCAGGTCAAGGAGCAGCACCCGCTGGTAATCGTCCAGCACAGCAAGGTGGACAAAACCGTCCAGCAGGCGGCGGTGCTCCGGGTCGTCCAGGCGGAGGCGGCGGTCGCGGTGGACGTCCACCAGCACGTGGTATTAACCAAGGACGTAGAAGATACCGTCCAGCTCCACAGCCAAAAGTGGAATTGCCATTACCGGAAAAAATTACTTTCTACGAATCACTATCTGTAGCCGAGCTTGGTCAAAAGCTACATCGTGAACCATCTGAAATCATCAAAAAATTGTTCATGTTGGGCGTCATGGCAACAATCAACCAAGAACTGGATAAGGATGCGATTGAACTTATCTGTGCTGATTACGAAGTGGAAGTAGAAGAAGAAATTCGTGTGGATGTAACGGATCTTGAAATTTATTTCGAAGAATCTGAAGAAGTAGTATCTGAACCAATCGAACGTCCGGCAGTTGTCACAATCATGGGTCACGTTGACCACGGGAAAACAACACTTTTGGATTCGATTCGAAATACAAAAGTAACACAAGGCGAAGCAGGCGGAATCACTCAGCATATCGGTGCTTACCAAATTCAAGAAAAAGGCAAGAAAATTACGTTCCTAGATACACCTGGTCACGCAGCATTCACAACAATGCGTGCGCGCGGTGCGAAGGTAACGGACCTTACCATTCTTGTTGTTGCTGCAGACGATGGCGTTATGCCACAAACGATTGAAGCGATTAACCATGCAAAAGCAGCGGAAGTTCCAATCATCGTTGCGGTCAATAAAATGGATAAACCATCTGCAAATCCTGATCGTGTCATGCAAGAATTGACTGAGCATGGACTAGTAGCAGAGGCATGGGGCGGTGACGCAATCTTCGTACCTATCTCGGCGCTAAATGGTGAGGGAATTGACCAATTGCTTGAAATGGTTTTACTTGTTGCGGAAGTTGGCGAACTGAAAGCTGATCCTAACATTCGTGCGCGTGGAACGGTTATCGAGGCACAATTAGACCGTGGTCGCGGTTCAGTTGCGACATTGCTTGTCCAAGATGGAACACTTCATGTAGGTGATCCAATCGTTGTTGGGAACACATTCGGACGCGTGCGTGCAATGATTAATGATGTAGGTCGTCGTGTTAAAGAGGCAGGTCCATCGACACCAGTTGAAATTACTGGTTTAAGTGATGTACCGCAGGCGGGTGACCGTTTTGTAGTCTTCGAAGACGAGAAAACAGCTCGTCAAATTGGTGAATCAAGAGCGAGTGAAGCGCAGCAAGAGCAGCGTGTTGAGAAAACACGAGTTACACTCGATAACTTATTTGATCAAATGAAACAAGGCGAAATGAAAGAATTGAATTTGATTGTAAAAGCAGACGTACAAGGCACGGTTGAAGCGATGGCAGCCTCATTGATGAAAATCGAAGTTGAAGGCGTTAACGTGAAAATCATCCATACGGGTGCAGGTGCTATCAATGAATCTGATATCTCCCTTGCTTCTGCATCTAATGCGATTGTTATTGGTTTCAACGTTCGTCCAGATACAAACGCGAAGCGTGCGGCTGATGAAGAAGGCGTTGATATTCGACAACACCGTGTCATCTATAAAGTGATTGAAGAAATCGAACTGGCTATGAAAGGTATGCTTGATCCTGAATACGAGGAAAAAGTTATCGGTCAAGTTGAAGTACGTGAGACATTTAAAGTGTCTAAAATCGGTACGATTGCGGGAAGCTATGTAACAGATGGTAAAATTACGCGTGATTCAAGCGTCCGTGTTATCCGCGACAACATCGTCATCTTTGAAGGTGAATTAGATACGTTGAAACGCTTTAAAGATGATGCTAAAGAAGTAGCAAAAGGCTATGAATGTGGGATTACCATTAAAAAATTCGATGATATTCACGAAGGTGATGTTATCGAAGCTTACATCATGGAAGAAATTAAACGAGTATGATCGTTTACGCGGAATGTTGTTTCTTCATCTCAGAGGCGGCCTCTTTAAAAGACAAGCGGTCCGTTTTAAAACGGATGACAGACCGGGTGAAAAATGCCTACAACGTCTCCATCGCGGAAATTGATCATCAAGATTTATGGCAGCGAACGACTATCGCGGTCGTTGCTGTGGCCTCATCAAAAGATGCGGCTGAGCGTGAAGTCAGACGGGCAATCCGATTTCTGGAGTCTAATCCAGAATGGGAAATGTCCGAGATGACGCTCGACTATTACTGATACGGAATTGGGGTGACCATCCATGTCAATGCGTGCTAACCGTGTCGCAGAACAGATGAAAAAAGAACTTGGTGATATCATCGGTAACAAAGTAAAGGATCCACGAATTGGTTTCGTTACTGTAACTGATGTCGAGGTAACTGGTGATCTTCAACAAGCAACTATTTTCATCTCTGTTCTTGGAAAAGAGTCGGAAAAAGAAGATACGTTGAAAGGTCTCAACAAAGCGAAAGGTTTTATTCGTACTGAGATTGGCCAGCGAATCAGACTCCGGATAACACCAGAGATTAAATTCGAATTCGATGAATCCGTAGCATATGGCAATCGAATTGACTCACTTCTTAGACAAGTGAAAGACGGACAGGATGACTAAGAAAAGCGAAGGGCGCTTGCTCAGATGCGACAGGCATAAGGCGAGCCAGCGACGTGGCGTTTTTTGCCACATAGCAGGATTGACTTATGACCCGAGCATCTAGCGCCTGAAGCTAGACAATGAGTAAAAAAATGGAGGAAGTCGGTGTCCACGAGGACTTTCCGGCCTCCTCTTTTTACATATAAAAGGAGGTTGCACATGAACGGAATACTGCCTCTCTGGAAAGAAAAAGGGATGACCTCGCATGATTGTGTTTTTAAATTACGAAAAATTTTAGGAACAAAAAAAGTAGGTCATACAGGTACACTCGATCCGAGTGTAGAAGGTGTGTTACCGATTTGTATTGGACAAGCAACAAAAGTGGCGGAGTATGTGACGGATTCAGGCAAGGAGTATGTCGCAGTCGTATCGATCGGAACGGCAACTGAAACCGAAGATGCAGATGGCGAGGTTGTTGCTTCTGATTTATCACCAAAGCAAATTTTGCGCGATCAAATAGAGGAAGCGCTTGCTCAATTGACAGGTGAAATTACGCAAATTCCACCGATGTATTCTGCGGTGAAAGTAAATGGTCGTAGACTCTATGAGTATGCACGCAAAGGAATTGAAGTCGAGCGTCCGATGCGTAAGGTCTTGATTCATGACATTGAACTGCTTGACCCTGTACAATTGTACGAAGGGGAGGAAGTTCAATTCCGTATTCGTGTTGCTTGCGGCAAAGGGACGTATATCCGGACGCTTGCGGTGCAAATTGGTGAGCTACTTGGTTACCCCGCGCATATGGCGTCACTCGTTAGGACATCATCAGGGACGTATAGACAAACAGACTGTCGTACGTTGGATGAAGTAAGGGAATTGCAAGAAGTAGGCGAAATCATAACGATACTGCGTCCACTTGAGGATGCCTTGGCTGATTTTCCGAGTGTTGAAATTAGTGAAGACCTGTATGATAAAGTCATGAATGGCCAAGTATTATCAGAGCATACATCGCTTCAAAGTGATGAATCCATTGTTTTCACAGCGAAAGGTAAAGCGATTGCAGTGTATACGAAGCATCCTACAAAGCCAGGACTTATGAAGCCTGAAAAGATGTTTCCACTGAATAGGTAAGGAGGAACAACAATGGATATTTACAAATTGCATTATCCGGGAACGATTGATATAGACAGTACTGAACAGTACTCGCTTGCCATTGGCTTTTTTGATGGTTTACATAAAGGGCATCAAACGGTTATTGCGGAAGCAAAAAAGAAGGCGGTAGAACTCGGTATTCGGTCAGCTGTGATGACATTCGACCCGCATCCATCGCATTTGTTCGGTGATGGTAACAGCAAGGTAGGTTATATTACACAATATCCTGAGAAAGCACGATTACTTGAAACGATGGGGATTGATGCATTATTTATCGTGACATTCGATTGGGCTCTTGCATCACTTTCGCCAAAGCAATTTGTGGATATTTTCATGAAAGGGCTTCCGATTAAACACGTCACAGCTGGATTTGATTATACATTTGGTTCAAAGGGTGCGGGAACGATGGAACAGATGGCGACATTGTCAGATGGGGCTTTTGGCACGACAGTCATTGATAAAGTGATTGATCGTGATGAGAAAATTTCATCGACGCGTATTCGGCAACTGCTAGCAGAAGGCAATGTCGAAGCAACCGCCTTGCTGCTCGGTAGACCGTTCCGAACGGTTGGTATCGTTGTTCATGGTGAAAAACGTGGGCGACTGCTTGGTTTTCCAACAGCGAATGTTTTACCAGAGCCTGATACGGTGTTGCCTGCTAACGGTGTCTATGCCGTGCGTTTTACAACAGATGGCATCATGCATAATGGCGTTTGCAGTGTCGGCGTGAAGCCAACTTTCCATGAATCGGGAATCCCACCTATAGTAGAAGTGAATGTCCTCGACTTTGATGGTGATTTATATGGCAAAGAAGTAGCTGTTGATTGGATTAAACATTTACGACCGGAAGAGAAGTTTGATTCGGTAGATGCATTGATTGAACAAATGGTAATAGATAAGCAACAAGCAAGAGATACATTAGCTTGAATCAGCGGGGCGTAATTGATTAGAGTAGAATGACGGTTGCAATTCAAAAAACGTCATGGTATTATGAATGAGTGCCAAAGTGCACGAACCGTTCCTTGGCAACACGAATCACCAACGTTTGCTCGGGATTAGGGGATATTTCATTATTTGGAGGTGAAAAGGATGGCTATTACACAAGAGCGTAAACATGAATTGATCAACGAATTCAAAATTCACGACAACGATACTGGATCAGCAGATGTTCAGATCGCTGTCCTTACAGAAGAGATCAATAACTTAACAGAGCACCTTAAAACTCATAAGAAAGACCACCACTCACGTCGTGGACTTTTGAAAATGATTGGTACTCGTCGTAGACTTCTTCGTTTCCTACGTGAAACAGAAGTACAACGTTACCGTGATCTTATTGCTAAACTCGGCCTACGCCGTTAATAAGACAACCTGAAAAGCGAGCCTTGTGCTCGCTTTTTTGTGTTGTCTAGTTTATGGTTCATTAGTTTCCTAGTTCTAACCAGCTACATGGGCTTGTGGAATTGTCCGTGCAATCGGTACGGTCAATTTTCTTTTTGATTCGGCTCAACAGCTACTATGAAAGCGAAGGAATTATATGAAGGGTTTGGTGTAAGTGGAGGCACTGGCAGTGCTAAGTCCAAGCAAATTAGAACGACGATGAAAATGGGTCTTTTTGATCCTGATTGGTCTTTGCCGAGTAAAGTAGTTGAAAATCCGATGGCCTGGATGATATCAGTCAATGGTTTTCACATGGATGCGAGAGTATGCTCAAGGGAAATTCAGGAAGAGGCATGTAGAAGAGGTTTGATACCGTATTTGCCAGAATGATGGAGTAGATTGTGGGTTTACCTTCATGATAAGTATAAATAAAGCCCATCAGCACGGGATGCTAATGGGCTATTCCTTATGCGTATTTGAGTTCGCGTAAATCAGTTTCTTGTTCAAGGGAACGAAGGGCAAGTGTACCCATGATCTTTTCTTGTCGTGATTGAACTTGTTTTAGTGACGTTATGTCGCCGGTTGTACGATGGACATCCATTGTCAAAGCTTCCAACCGAGCATCTGTTTCTTCTTGACGGTCGTAGATAGCACATGCTAATTGATGGAGCTCGCTTTGACCTGATTTGAGAGTTTGAACATCTTCTTTTAAAGCTTTGATATCCGTTGTTAAAGTCTCCAACCGAGCATCTGTCTCATCTTGGCGGTTATAGATAGTACCTACTAATTGCTGGAGTTCACTTTGACCTACTTGGAGAGCTTGCACATCTCCTTTTAGAGTCTGTACATCACCTTTTAGAGCTTGCACATCACCTTTTAGAGTCTGTACATCTCCTTTTAGAGCCTGTACATCTTCTTTTAGAGTTTGCACATCACCTTTTAGAGATTGAACATCCTCTTTAAGAGACCGTATATCCTCTTTGATAGGCAGTAAAGCTTCGTGAATAACAGATTCTAGCATGGCTTTAAGTTCATTATTCATACCATTTCCTCCTTTCGCTTAAATTTTTAACTACAGAACATCTACTGCTATATTTTCCACGTATAAAATTATTTATTATTTTTAACTATGCTTGGGGACATAGCAACGACCACACCAATTATTGTATCATATTTACTCGAAATACGGAGGAGTGATTGGATAATTATTTACATGAAATCTGGGTGAATTGTGACAGGCTTCAGTGTTTTATCACATAATTAATCAAATCCCCAATATTTCTCCCCAACCTATATTAGAATCCGTAAAAAAGTGGTATACTGTACAAATGTGCCATGGTGTCGGTTAATGATGATAAAAACTTGTGTTCACTGAGCGCTATCACTTACACTACTATTAATACATATATCGTATACAGTTCAGGCTGGAATATGGAGAGGAGTTCTATAATGACAGAGAAAAAAGTCTATACACTTGATTGGGCAGGTCGTCCGTTAACAATTGAAACGGGGCAACTTGCGAAACAAGCGAACGGCGCAGTACTCGTTCGTTACGGAGATACAACAGTACTAGCAACAGCAACAACTTCAAAAAATTCACGAGGGTTGGATTTCTTCCCACTTACAGTGAACTATGAAGAGCGTATGTACGCAGTTGGGAAAATCCCAGGGGGCTTCCTGAAACGTGAAGGACGTCCATCTGATAAAGCGGTTTTAACTAGCCGTCTGATTGACCGTCCAATCCGTCCTTTATTCGCAGATGGCTTCCGTAATGACGTTCAGGTCATTTCTCTTGTGATGTCAGTCGATCAGGACTGCTCATCTGAGATGGCTGCAATGCTTGGTTCTTCACTCGCATTGTCTGTATCGGATATTCCGTTTGAAGGACCGATTGCGGGCGTTCAAGTGGGACGAATCGACGGGAAATTCATCGTCAACCCAACACCTGCACAATTGGACAAGAGTGACCTTGACCTAATCGTAGCGGGAACGAAAGATGCCATTAACATGGTTGAAGCGGGCGCGAAAGAGGTTCCGGAAGATGTTGTTCTTGAAGCGATTATGTTCGGGCATGAAGAAATTATTAAACTGATTGAATTCCAAGAGAAAATTGTTGCGGAAATTGGTAAAGCGAAGCTTGATATTCCGTTATTCCAATTAGATGAAACAATTTTAGCTGACATTAAAGCTAGTTGTGAAGCCGATCTTGTGAGTGCTATCCAAACACAAGAAAAGCATGCACGTGAAGAAGCAATCAATGCAGTACGCAATACAGTGATTGAACGCTACGAGGCAGAAGAAGCTGACGAAGCAACGATGAAACAAGTGAAAAATGTCTTGGAGCATCTTGTGAAAGAAGAAGTACGTCGTTTGATTACAGATGAAAAAATCCGTCCTGATGGCCGTGGTTTGGATGAAATCCGTCCACTCGCTTCAGAAGTTGGTGTTTTGCCACGCACACACGGCTCAGGTCTCTTTACACGTGGACAAACACAGGCGTTAAGTATTTGTACACTAGGAGCTTTGGGTGAAGTACAAATCATCGATGGTCTTGGCATTGAAGAGTCAAAACGCTTCATGCACCATTATAATTTCCCGAATTTCAGTGTTGGAGAAACAGGTCCAATTCGTGGGCCGGGTCGTCGTGAAATCGGTCACGGAGCACTTGGAGAACGTGCGCTATCAGCTGTTCTACCAAATGAAACGGATTTCCCATATACAATGCGTTTAGTTGCAGAAGTGCTTGAATCGAATGGTTCATCTTCACAGGCTTCTATTTGTGCGTCAACGATGGCGATGATGGATGCAGGTGTTCCACTTAAAGCGCCGGTTGCTGGTATTGCAATGGGTCTTGTGAAGAAAGGCGACAACTACTCTGTTCTTTCCGATATTCAAGGGATGGAAGATCATCTTGGCGATATGGACTTTAAAGTAGCAGGAACTGAGCACGGTATTACTGCGCTTCAAATGGACATTAAAATCGATGGACTTTCTCGTCAGATTTTAGAAGAAGCATTGGCACAAGCTAAAGTGGGCCGTTTGAAAATCTTGAATCATATGATGACAGCAATCAGTACACCACGTACGGAGCTTTCGGAATTCGCTCCAAAAATCATCATGATCAAAATTAACCCAGACAAAATTCGCGATGTTATTGGACCTGGCGGAAAAGTCATTAACAAAATTATCGAAGAGACGAATGTTAAAATCGATACAGAGCAAGATGGTACGATTTACATTTCTTCGCCAAATAACGATATGAACAATAAAGCGAAAGCAATGATTGAGAATATCGTGCGTGAAGCAAAAGTTGGCGAATATTATATGGCGAAAGTGAAACGCATTGAAAAATTCGGTGCTTTCCTTGAACTATTCCCAGGTAAAGACGGACTGCTCCATATTTCTGAAATTGCAGAAGAGCGGACAAAAGCAGTTGAAGACGTCCTGAAAATGGATGATGTATTATATGTGAAAGTAACTGAAATCGATAATCAAGGACGTGTCAACTTGTCCAGAAAAGCTGTTGTGAAAGAAGAAAAAGAAGCAGCTGAAAAAGAGAAAAACTAAATTTGAAGGTCAATTTGAATCAGAGAGGGGTTAAACTGCCTGCTAATTCAAATTAAAGCCTCCTGCGTAATTGATTAGAATAGAAAGCCCCTCTTCGTCATGAAGATGGAGGCTTTTTGTTCTTATAGTAAAGTTCTTGTATTAAAATAGTAAAGAATCAAAAAGGGGGATTTCCAAGATGATAGAACAGTATATTTGTCCAAATGGTGTGAGAATTGTTCATGAAAAGATGCCCTATGTGCGCTCTGTAGCGCTTGGAATATGGGTAGGTGCGGGTTCGGGGAATGAACAGGAATCGGAAGCAGGCATTGCGCATTTTATCGAGCATATGCTATTCAAAGGCACTGCGACAAGAAGTGCCCGTGCGATTGCGGAAGAATTTGACCGCATCGGGGGAGATGTCAATGCATTCACATCGAAGGAAATGACCTGCTACTATACGACGGTGCTTGGACATCATGCGCCGCGTGCTTTAAGCATTTTAGCGGATATGTTTTTCAATTCGGCATTCGATGAAGCTGAAATCGCCAAAGAAAAGTCCATTGTTCTCGATGAAATTGCAGCTGTGGAAGATACGCCTGATGACGATGTCGATGAGCGTTTATGGGGCGTGATGTACCCAGACCAAACAATTGGCAAACCCGTTTTGGGTAATGAACAGACCATTAACACATTTGATAAGCAGATGATCGAACAATTTATGGAGCGCATGTATCGACCTGAACAGATTGTCATTTCTATTGCTGGCAACTATGATGACCGACTAATTCAGCTAATTAAAGTACAGTTTGGTTCATTTAAACGGCAGGCAATGGTGGAGCAGCCGATAGCTATCCAAGCACCGAAATTCCATGCAGGAATGACGGTTAAAGGGAAAGACATTGAACAAGCGCATATTTGTATTGGTTTTGAGGGGCTCACGGTAAAAGACGAACGCATTCATGATCTTATTATTTTAGATAGTATACTAGGCGGCACGATGTCTTCTCGTCTGTTTCAAGAAGTCCGTGAAGAACGTGGCTTGGCCTATTCTATTTACTCGTATTATTCGGCGTATAATACGACAGGCGTGTTTGCCATATACGGGGGGACTGCACCGGAAAATTTAGGGGAGTTAACCGACACCATAGACGAGGTGATTCAATCCATTTTAGATGATGGTATTACAGAAAACGAATTGCATAATGCGAAAGAGCAGCTAAAAGGTGGGTTCTTACTAGGTCTAGAAAGTTCAGAATCCAGAATGCATCGCAATGGAAAAAACGAATTGATTTTACAAGAGCATAAGACGATTGATGAAGTCGTAGCGCTGATTGACGGTGTTCAGGTGGCCAATGTTTACAGAATGGCTAATGAAATCTTTGCAGGGCAGCGAGCTACGTCCATCATTGCGCCAGAGAATGTTGTTAGTGTAATTGAAAAATAGCAGTCAGCTTTCCCGTATTTCATTCATATAATGGGTGGAGATGTAGGAGAGGAGAATGGCGATGCTATTATCAGAACTTGCGCAGAAAGAGCTTATTCAGGTAGAGGACGGGGTCCGCTATGGTTTTTTGGCGGATACCGACCTTATTTTTGATGGCAAAACAGGGAATATTATTGGCTTTGAAATCAAGAAGAAGCTTGGACGTTTTTCATTTAAAAATCGTCAGGATCAGTCGGATGAATTCATCCCATGGAGTGAAATTGTGTTGATTGGAGAACACCGAATTTTGTTTGGTAAAACGCATAGCATGGATGGGGTGGATCTGGATGAAAGATGATCAATGGCTTGTCATTGGAACGGACCAACGAATGGTGACTTGCTGTACCATGCTAGTAGAAAGAGGATACAATTGCCAACACGTCGCCACGAATCAGTACACAGATCAACTAGGTGAGTGTATTGAGCGCTTGTCGCCAAAGCATATCGTTTTCCCAGTTTTACAAATGGCGGGGACGATTCCGCCAGCCTTGCTTGTGGAAGGAACGCGGTTGTACACAGGCGTTGCATCGGAAGAATGGCTGAAGCCTTTTAAAGATGCTGGGCTAGACACCTATTCCTATGTCAAAGAGGAATCATTCATCTGGCAAAATGCTCGATTGACAGCGGAAGCCTTTATCTATGAATATTATGCACGTGTAAAACGCCAACTAGCGGGCAATTTTTTTCGCGTCGCTGGATTTGGTAAGGTAGGCAAGATGACAGCTCATACACTGGCAGCGCTAGGAGCGGATGTGACCGTTGTTGCTAGGTCTGTTACACAAAGGAGTGAAGCAGCTGCGTTAGGCTATCAAACAGAGCAGCTGACGGCTGATTTCGACATGACAGAAGGTAATCTAGTTAACACCATTCCCGCAAAATGGCTGACGGCTCGCAGTACTCCTGGATTACACATCTTTGACCTTGCTTCAGCACCCGGTTGCCTAAAGGAACCTCTTTCGCCTGAATACTATACAGTACTCCTCGGATTGCCGGGAAAACACTTTCCAATTGATGCGGCAGCCGTTTTGACGGATACCGTCGAGGGGATGTCAAGAAAATGAAAGGGGATCTCGATGCTACAAGGAAAGAGGATAGGCCTTGGGATTACAGCGTCACATTGTACGTATGAAGCGATACTACCAGTTATTGATTCGCTAAAAGATGCGGGAGCAACAGTTGTTCCCGTTATTACGCACTCGGTGTTGACGGCTGCCACGCGTTTTGGAACAGGAGATGAGTGGATTGCCCGCATTGAAGGAGCGACGGGGGAAAAGGTTATTTCGACGATTGTTGGAGCGGAACCATTCGGCCCCGAAACACCCGTGGATTGTATGATTATTGCACCGATGACAGGTAATTCGATTAGTAAATTTGCCAATGCAGCAACAGATTCACCGGTGTTAATGGCGGCCAAAGCAACATTGCGCAATGGCAGTCCAGTCGTTCTCGGTATTTCAACGAATGATGCGCTCGGTTTAAACTCGATGAACATTATGAAGTTATTAAATATGAAAAACGTCTTCTTTATTCCGTTCGGACAGGACGATCCATACCGCAAACCAAACTCCCTTATCTCCGATTTTACATTGATGGTACCTACAGCAGCAGCAGCTCTCGACAATCGACAACTCCAACCTTTATTAATTATTCATGATAAAAACTAAAAATACAGCACAGAATATTCGTAGATATGATATAATTCGACCAATGAACTGCTAACGGTGTAAAGGACTAAAGTTTTTCTATGAAGCATGCATCTTTATGTAATGATGCGGGGAACTTCTTAGGTCTGGCTATTATCACAACCGTAAAAGCTGAAAGGGAGATAAAGATGAATAAAGTGAATGTTGCAATCGTCGGTGCTACGGGAGCTGTCGGTACAAAAATTCTTGAAAAATTGATTGAACGGAATTTTCCGGTTCAATCCATTAAATTGCTTGCATCAAAACGATCTGCCGGAACAGAAATTGCGGCAGGTGGTTTTAACTATATCGTTGAAGAAACTGTACCGGAATCATTCGAAGGCATCGATATTGCATTTTTTAGTGCGGGTGGCTCGATTTCGGAAAAATTTGCACCTGAAGCTGTCAAAAGAGGTGCAGTGGTCATAGATAATACAAGCGCATTCCGTATGGTGGAAGATATACCGCTTGTTGTACCAGAAGTGAATGCGCAGGCACTCAGTAACCATGCGGGCATCATTGCAAATCCGAACTGTTCGACGATTCAAATGGTAGCAGCACTTCAGCCTGTTAAAGAAAAATTTGGCTTAAGTCGTATTATTGTGTCAACGTATCAAGCAGTTTCTGGAGCAGGTGCAGAGGCGATTGACGAATTAGGAAGTCAAAGTCAACAATTCGAAGGGCGTGTAGCGAACGAAGCGGAAATTTTACCTTCTGCATCCGCAGCGAAGCATTATCCGATTGCATTCAATGCGATTCCTCAAATTGACGTATTTGATGCTTCAGGATATACGCTTGAAGAATTAAAAATGATGAATGAAACGAAAAAGATTTTTGGTGATTATGAGATGTCTGTTACAGCAACTTGCGTACGTCTACCAGTTGTGACAGGTCACTCAGAGTCGGTTTATATTGAAGTTGACCAAGAGGGTGTAACGGTGGAAGACATCCGAGCAAGCATGGAAGGTGCACCAGGCGTTGTCGTTCAAGATAATCCGGCACAACAATTGTACCCGATGCCGTTATTTGCGGAAGGGAAAGACGAAGTATTCGTTGGCCGCATCCGTAAAGATCCGAATCATGCAGGAGGATTCCATATGTGGATCGTCTCGGACAATCTGCTTAAAGGGGCTGCACTAAACTCCGTGCAAATTGCAGAACAATTGATTCGACAATAATACGGTAAAGGATTGATCACAATGAATCTTGGACAAATAGGCACGGCGATGGTAACACCATTTTCAGAAGAGGGCACGATTGATTACAAGAGAGCTAAAAAATTGATTGAACATTTGATTGCAAATGGGACGGATGCATTGGTTGTCAATGGGACGACTGGTGAGTCACCAACTGTGACGGCGCAGGAAAAAAGAGCGTTACTGTCATTTGCAGTCAAGCAGGTGAATAAACGTATTCCGGTAATTGCGGGGACAGGAACAAATAGTACAGCTGAATCTGTTTTGTTAACACAGCAGGCAGAAAAGCTTGGTGCGGATGGCATTATGCTGGTGACGCCTTATTATAATAAACCTGACCAACGCGGCATGTATGCGCACTTTGCACATATTGCTGGGGAAACTAAACTACCTGTACTGTTATATAATATTCCGGGGCGCTCTGTTGTCAATATGCTACCTGAAACAATTATCGAATTGTCCAAAATAAAAAATATCCGTGCAGTGAAAGAAGCAAGTGGCAGTCTTGAACAAATGGCAGAGATTATCGCTGGAACAGATGACGGATTTTCCGTCTACAGCGGTGACGATGCGTTAACACTACCGTTGTTAGCAATAGGCGGTAACGGCGTCATATCAGTGGCATCACACGTAGTTGGCAATGAAATGCAACAGATGGTTGACGCATTTAAGAGTGGGCAAACAGCGCAAGCAGCAGCTATGCATCGCGCGCTGTTACCTGTATTTCGTGCGATATTCACGGCACCGAACCCAGTACCCATCAAATATGCACTTGAAAAACTTGATCTTGAAGTAGGCGGCGTAAGATTGCCGCTTGTCGACTTTGAGGAAGGTCAAATTCCATTCGATCAAGTATGGGAAAACTATCAAAAAAACAAACTGATTTTTAACTAATTAAATCATATAACACCAGCAAAGGCGCCTTAACAGGGGTAGCCAGCCGAACAACGAAGGGTTCGGTTTGTATAATTTCTGCGTTCTTTGCAGAAATTATACAGAAGATGCAAAAGAGTAGCTAATTATGGCGGGATGCCCCCAATCGTCGCAGCGGATTCAGTGGAATATCCCACCTAATTAAAGCCGGTAGCAATCACCGGCTTTTTTTGTTTGTACAGAAAGGTTCTGTCCCGTATAATGAAACTTAGTCGTGATGGACGGGAATGAGTACTAGGAGGAAACAATGTGGTAAAAACTAAAAATGAACTAATAAGAATCATCCCTCTCGGTGGAGTGGGCGAAATTGGGAAAGCGATGTACGTCGTCGAAATTGATGAAGAACTCTTCATCGTCGACGCAGGACTCATGTTCCCAGAAGGAGAAATGCTTGGAATCGACATCGTTATTCCAGACATTTCTTATATCGAAGAAAACAAAGAACGCGTCAAAGGTGTGTTTTTAACACATGGTCACGAAGATGCAATCGGGTCGATTGCCTATCTGCTACAAAAAGTGCAGGCACCTGTCTATGGATCTAAACTGACAATTGCACTAGCAAAAGAACATTTGAAAGAAATGCCAGCACCACCAAGCGTTAAGTTTTTCGAGGTGACAAACAAAAGCCGGATGAATTTCAAAGGCACGCACGTCACATTTTTCCATACAACGCACAGTATTCCAGACTCGCTTGGCATCGTATTCCATACGAGCGAAGGGGCAATTGTGCATACAGGCGAATTCAAATTTGACCAGTCTGCTAAAGGGAAATACCGTCCGGATATTGCGAAAATGGCGGCGCTTGGGGAAGAGGGCGTCTTCATCCTGATGTCAGATTCATCTGAGGCGGAGCGTCCTGGCTATACAACTTCTGAATCAGTGATTGAGAATAGCTTATCTAAAACCTTCCACGGTGCGGAAGGTCGAATTCTCGTTGCACTCTACGCATCGAATTTCATCCGCATCCAACAAGTGTTTGACAAAGCGTTTGAAAACGGTAAAAAAGTAGCGGTTGTTGGAAAAAGCTTAGAAAGCTATTTCGAAGTCGGTGTCAAGTTGGGCTATTTAACGATTAAAGATGATGTCGTTATTCCGGTTAAAGAAATCGACAAATATGATGACAGCCAAGTTGTCATTATCGTGACGGGTAATAAAGGCGAGCCACTAGATGCACTTGAGCGCATTGTGCGTAAGCATCATAAAGATATTCGCATTAAAGAAACAGATACAGTGTTAATTACGTTTACACCATCGCCAGGTATGGAAGTATCGATGTACCAAACGATGAATGACCTTGCCAAAGCAGGCGCAACCGTATTGACATCTAGTAAAAATGTTCACGTATCAGGTCATGGTAGTCAAGAAGACTTGAAACTGATGCTGAACTTAATGCAGCCGAAGTATTTCATCCCGATTCAAGGGGAATATCGAATGCTGATCGCCCATTCTAAGCTTGCGCAGGAAACGGGTCTCCAAAAATCACAAGTATTTATTGCTGACAAAGGAGATATCGTCGAATATAAGAGTGACAAAATGCGTATGAGCGGACGCGTTCAAGCAGGGAATATCCTTATCGATGGTATCGGTGTAGGGGATGTGGGGAATATTGTTCTTCGCGACCGTAAATTACTGTCACAGGACGGGATATTCACAGTCGTTGTGACACTTAGTCGCAAACAAAAACGCATTGCCGCTGGTCCGGAAATTGTCTCGCGCGGATTCGTTTATGTACGTGAATCGGAAGAGTTGTTTGACGAATCGACAAAACTCGTTACTAAAATAGTTGAGAAGTATGTGAATAAAGAGACGTTTGAATGGACAAACATTAAACAAGAGATCCGCGATACACTAAGCTCGTATTTGTTCCAACAAACGAAAAGAAGACCGATGATTATTCCGATTATTATGGAATACTAATTATAAATACTAATAAGTAACAAATGATAGGACCGATCCGAAGGATTTCCTTGCCGTCTGAACGGCGGGAAATCCTTTTGTGTTAATTTAGTGTTGCTTAGTCAGACAGAAACACTGTCTAGCTTGAGAAAAATGTTGCTTAGTATCACGGTTGCATTGTTGACATTTATACTTAGAGGAACTTGCAATATTTTTTGTCGGAAGGAGGAGGGAAAGTGGCTAGGAAAAAGAAGAAGGCAGCCGCAAAGAAAAAGAAGCCGTCCGGGTTAAACCCATTATTATATGAAGTAATTGGCTTGGCGATGATGGGGCTTGCTGTCATCATTATTTTTGAATTTGGCATTGTTGGTAGAGGATTATCTTCAGTCGCTCGTTTTATATTAGGGAATTGGCATAGTGCGATTCCACTACTACTCATTGTACAAGCATTGATGTTCATGATTAAGCGCAAGGCAGGAGGTTGGAAAAACCGTATTGTCGGAGGTAGCTTGTTCATTTTAGCAAGTCTTGTCTTGTTTAGTCATGTCTATTTGTTCAAGGAATTGCATGCAAGTCGTATACTGATGACAGATTCAGCACTGAAAGAAACGTGGAAAGTACTCATTACAAATGGTGGCATTACGTCAAGAAGTGGTGCATTGGGTGGCGGGATGATAGGAGCCGTCCTGTTTGCGCTATTTCATTCATTGTTTGATTCGGCAGGTGCGATGGTTGCCGGTGTCTTATTATTGCTTATTGGTCTTGTTCTTATAACTGGAAAAGCGTTTGTGCCTTATGTAATTGATTATTTCCCGAAAATTGTTGAAAAATTGACAGAGCTATTTGCTAAAAAAGAAAAATCAGCACCAGCACCTGCAACAAGGGCAAGTCGTTCGAAGAAAATGAGAAGGGCTACTGTCGTTGAAGAATTACCCGACTCGCAGATGGAAGAGGAAGTTGTGTCACAGCCCATTATTTCCGCATTTAGTGAACGGGTCGACAAGCCAGTTCGTGATGAGCAAGCGAAGGTCGAAGAGCTGTCGCAAGCGAAGGTAGTTGCAAAGCCGTCTCAAACTGCGGTGGAAGACAAGCTACACCCAGAAGAACAGCTGGTCACAGAAGAAGTTGTCCCCTATACAACAGCTGTGGCGGGGGAAGAAGAGAATGAATCGTATATTTTGCCTCCAGCATCTCTACTAAAACAAACGCCAGTTATCGATCAGTCGGAGGAATACGATTCCATTCAAGCAAACGCTCAAAAATTAGAACGGACGTTTCTTAGTTTTGGCGTCAAAGCCAAAGTGACGCAAGTGCATCTAGGACCTGCTGTCACGAAATACGAAGTGTTACCGGATACAGGTGTTAAAGTGAGTCGGATTGTGAGCTTAGCGGATGATATTGCACTGGCGCTCGCTGCGAGCGGCATTCGAATCGAAGCACCTATTCCAGGAAAGTCCGCTATTGGTATCGAAGTGCCAAATAGTTCAATTGCTGTTGTTAGCTTGCGTGAAGTCATTGAGGCAAAGGAAAATAATCGACCAGATTCTAAATTGATGATTTCGCTTGGCCGCGACGTCACAGGACAGGCGATGCTCGCAGAATTAAACAAAATGCCACATGTACTCATTGCTGGTTCAACTGGGAGCGGGAAAAGTGTCTGTATCAACGGTATTATTGTCAGTATTTTAATGCGTGCCAAACCACATGAAGTCAAAATGATGATGATTGACCCGAAAATGGTGGAATTGAATGTCTATAATGGCGTGCCACATCTTTTAGCACCTGTCGTTACCGACCCACGGAAAGCATCTCAAGCTTTGCAAAAAGTAGTTTCTGAAATGGAACGACGTTATGAATTATTTTCACATACGGGTACACGAAATATTGAAGGTTATAACGATCATATTGAAGTGTGGAATGAAGAGAATGGAGAAAAACATCCACGCATGCCTTATATAGTTGTTATAGTCGATGAGTTGGCAGATCTGATGATGGTTGCATCCAGTGACGTTGAAGATTCCATTACACGACTAGCACAAATGGCTCGTGCGGCGGGTATTCACTTAATTATTGCCACACAACGTCCAAGTGTTGATGTCATCACAGGGATTATTAAAGCTAATATTCCATCGCGCGTGGCATTCGCTGTATCATCAGCCATTGATTCACGGACGATTTTGGATAGTGGAGGGGCGGAAAAGCTGCTGGGAAGAGGAGATATGCTATTCTTACCAGCGGGCGTTGCCAAGCCAGTCCGTATTCAAGGTGCGTTTGTATCGGACAGTGAGGTAGAAGCGATTGTTGACTTCGTCATTGAACAGCAAAAGGCTCAGTATCAAGAAGAAATGATTCCGCAAGATATTAAGGAAGTACCAGCCCATGAAGAAACGGACGAATTATATGATGAAGCCGTGCAGCTTGTCACAGAAATGCAGACAGCATCTGTATCCATGCTACAACGCCGTTTTCGAGTAGGATATTCAAGAGCAGCGCGAATTGTTGATCAGATGGAGATGCGTGGGGTTGTCGGGCCGTCTGAGGGCAGTAAGCCACGCCAAGTCTTGATCGGCAGGGGCGAAGTGGATGAATATTGATTTTGAACTCATACTAAGCCGAGGCATGATTGATAAGTAGCATGATGAAATAGGTATAATTTAGTACTTTGAACGAACACATTTATATTTTTTTCAGAAGGCTGTTTATTTTGTATGATGAAAGTGATATAGTATGGATGATTAGTAGTGACGTTTAACATCAGAGGTCTGACCTCGCTGAGGGGGAGATGATATGATGGTAAAGGCGGATCAAAGACATCTATATGTACAGGTGATTGAGCGTTTGAAGCAAGACATCGAATCAGGTATATTCAAGGAGAACGAAAGATTCCCTTCTGAATTTGAACTAGCTCGTACGTTAGGCGTCAGCCGTGCAACACTTCGAGAGGCGCTTCGTGTGCTTGAAGAGGAAAAAGTCATTGTTCGAAAACATGGTGTAGGTACTTTTGTTAATCCTCGACCGTTATTTTCTTCGGGTATTGAACATTTGTCCAGTGTGTCTTCTATGATTCGTGATGCGGGGATGGAACCAGGAACGATTTTTATGGATGTCATAGAAACAGACGTCTGCGAAGATGATATGACAAAGTTTAATTGTAGCGAAGAAAATCGTCTTGTTACAATCAAAAGGGTAAGGACAGCCGATCAGGTGCCAGTTGTCTATTGTATCGATCAAGTGTTATCAAAAAATATTCCGTTAGGTACGGATGAGTTATTAAATGAATCCATTTTTGATGCAATTGAAAAGTCAGGCAGGATCCGTATCGCTCAAGCTGTGACACATATCGAACCAGTTGGGTATGATGATGAGGCATCCTCGATTTTGAGGTGTGGCGTCGATGTACCACTTCTTGTTCTTCTTCAGCAACATTACAGTGAGGAAGGCGAAATGGTCCTTTACTCAAAGAATTATTTTAGGGCTGATAAATTCAGTTTTCATGTTGTACGAAAAAGGGTATAAGGTAGTAACATATTTAACTAATTTTTTAAAAAAATCAGGAGGTTACATCATTGAGTAAACGTAAATTTGGACTTGCAATGTCATTGGTTCTTGCTGCTGGTACACTACTCGGCGCATGCGGGACAGACAAAGCGAAAGACAACGAAGGTACAGGTTCTAAAGAAAGCGTAGAAAAAGATAATTTCTCAATTGCAATGATTACCGATACAAACGGTGTTGATGATAAATCGTTCAACCAATCTGCTTGGAAAGGGATTCAAGATTACGCGGAAGAAAACAACCTTGAAAGAGGCGACGGCGGCTATGATTACCTAGAATCAACAGGCGATGCTGACTTTGAGCCGAACTTGAATCGACTTGTCCGCCGTGACTTCGACCTTGTATACGGAATTGGCTTCCTATTGAAAGACGCGATTGAAACAATTGCAGATCAGCAGCCAGACAAGATGTTTGGTCTTGTCGACGAAGTTGCTGACCGCCCGAACGTCGTTAACATCATGTTCAAAGAGCAAGAAGGTGCTTTTCTTGCGGGTGCCACAGCTGCACTAATGACTAAGTCTGATAAGATTGGCTTCGTTGGTGGGATGGAAATTCCAGTTATTGAACGATTCCATGCGGGCTTCGTTGCAGGTGTTGCAGCCGTGAACCCCGATATTAAAGTTGACGTACAATATACCGGTGCTTTCGACAAAGCGGAACTCGGTAAAGCTGCCGCGAACCGTATGTATTCATCTGGCGTAGATATTATCTTCCACGCTGCGGGGGCAACGGGGAATGGTGTATTTTCAGAGGCGAAAGAACGTAAAACGGCGGACAAAGATGCCTACGTTTGGGTCATTGGTGTCGACTCCGACCAGTACGATGAAGGAAAAGTTGGCGATGAAAATATCACGTTGACGTCTTTGCTTAAGCGCGTAGATGTAGCAGTTAAAAATATCTCAGAACTTGCACGTGATGGTAAATTCCCAGGTGGAGAAGTGAAAACATACGGTCTAGCTGAAGATGGAATGGCGCTTACGGATTCACGCGGTGCAATTTCAGAAGAAGTTCTTGCTCAAATCGATGAGTTTGCGAAAAAAATTGCTGAAGGTGAAATAGAAGTACCTGAAAATCCTACTAAATAAGAAATTGAATAAGAAAATCATAGGGCTGGAGTCATCCAGCCTTCATGATTATCTGCTAAGAAAACGCTACCATTTTATGTTATGGGCTAGTTATAAGAGAGTGTGCCCATTGATTTGATAGGGTGTATTTGGATGCTAAATTGTGAATGTTAGTAAATGAATGCAATTCAACTTTTAGTTGACTGAAAACGGGTATAAGACGTTAATTCGTCCTACTAATATAAAAAAATAAGGGGAGGTTCCACAATGAGTAAACGTAAATTTGGACTTGCAATGTCATTAGTTCTTGCTGCTGGTACAATACTTGGTGCATGCGGAACAGACAAAGCAAAAGATAGCGAAAGTACAGACTCTAAAGGTGGTACGACGAGCGAAGAGAATTTTTCAGTCGCGATGATCACTGATACAGGCGGTGTTGACGACAAATCGTTCAACCAATCTGCTTGGAAAGGGATTCAAGAATATGGTGAAGAGAACAATCTTGAAAAGGGTGATGGTGGTTTTGACTTCCTAACATCTACGAGTGACTCTGATTATGAGCCGAACTTGAATCGTCTTGTACGCCGTGACTTCGACATTGTTTACGGTATCGGATTCTTATTAAAAGATGCAATTGAAACAGTTGCAGACCAGCATCCAGATGCAATGTTCGGTCTTGTGGATGAAATTTCTGACCGTCCGAACGTGGCAAGTATTATGTTTAAAGAGCAAGAAGGATCTTACCTTGCAGGTGTAGCAGCTGCACTGATGACAAAATCGGATAAAATCGGTTTTGTTGGCGGTATGGAAATTCCTGTAATCGAACGTTTCCACGCTGGTTTTGTAGCAGGTGTAGCAGCAGTGAAGCCTGACATTACAGTTGATGTTCAGTATACAGGTGCATTTGACAAGGCAGAACTTGGTAAAGCAACAGCGAACCGTATGTATTCATCTGGCGTAGATATCATTTTCCACGCTGCAGGTGGTACAGGTAACGGTGTATTCTCAGAAGCGAAAGAACGTAAATCGGCTGATAAAGATGCATATGTTTGGGTTATCGGTGTTGACTCTGATCAGTATGATGAAGGTCAAGTCGGCGATGAAAACATTACATTGACTTCTATGCTTAAACGTGTAGACGTAGGGGTTAAAAATATTGCAGAACTTGCACGTGATGGTAAATTCCCGGGTGGCGAAGTAGTCACATACGGGCTTGCTGACGAAGGAATCGCGCTTGCAGATTCACGCGGTGCAATTCCAGAGGACGTCCTTACTCAAATCGATGAGTTTGCGAAAAAAATCGCTGACGGTGAAATTGAAGTTCCAGA
This sequence comes from Sporosarcina sp. FSL K6-3457, assembly GCF_038007285.1. Taxonomy (GTDB): domain Bacteria; phylum Bacillota; class Bacilli; order Bacillales_A; family Planococcaceae; genus Sporosarcina. Next base: position 3,226,675 of record NZ_JBBOWX010000001.1, on the reverse strand, counting down.
ATTCCCAGCTAAATAATTAGGCGAGTAAACAATGATGAGGGTCGGTCTAGTCCGACCTTCATCATTTCATGATGAGACAACAATTTAAATTAATAGACGAAAAGATTCCTCACACGGAATCTTTTCATGTGTCAATTTAATTTTATTAAACCCAAACGCGAGGAAGTGAATCCATTGGAATATGTTATTGAAATGCTAAATATAAGAAAAGAATTCGGTACCTTTGTCGCAAATGATAATATTACGCTTCAGCTTGAAAAAGGTGAAATTCATGCGCTGTTAGGCGAAAATGGTGCAGGGAAATCAACATTGATGAACGTTCTTTTTGGCTTATATCAACCGGAGGGTGGGGAAATCCGGGTACGTGGTCAAAAGGTCGATATCACCAATCCGAATGTCGCAAATGATCTTGGTATCGGTATGGTGCATCAACATTTCATGCTTGTTGAAAATCTAACAGTTACTGAAAATATCATTTTAGGTAATGAGCCGAAAAAAATGGGTGTCATCAACATTAAAGAAGCTGCGAAAAAGGTTGCAGAAATTTCGGAACTGTATGGTCTGGATGTTGATCCTAATGCCAAAATCGAAGATATATCTGTTGGTATGCAACAGCGTGTAGAGATATTGAAAACATTATATCGGGGTGCTGAAATCCTTATTTTCGATGAACCGACAGCTTCTTTGACACCGCAGGAAATCGATGAATTGATTGCGATTATGAAAAAGCTCATTGAAGAAGGAAAATCAATTATCATCATCACGCATAAGCTTCAGGAAATTATGGATGTGTCTGACCGTGTGACGGTCATCCGTAAAGGGCAAGGGATTGGAACGGTTATTACCGCTGAAACAGATCCTGAAGAATTGGCGACATTGATGGTCGGGCGTCAGGTGACGTTCAAGACGGAAAAAGGTCCTTCAAACCCAAAGAATGAAGTATTACATATTGAAAATCTTGTTGTAGAAGATTATCGGGGTGTCGCAAAGGTGAAGGGGCTGAACCTTTCTGTGCGAAGAGGAGAAATTGTTGGAATTGCTGGGATTGACGGCAACGGACAAACTGAACTTATTGAGGCAATCACCGGGCTGCGTAAAGTCAAAAGTGGAAAAATCACAATCAATTCAAAAGATGTAACGGGTAAAAAACCAAGAGAAATTACTGAAACAGGTGTCGGTCATATTCCACAGGATCGTCATAAGCATGGTCTTGTACTGGACTTTACTGTCGGTTACAATGGCGCTTTACAATCGTATTATCATGAGCCACTTTCGAAAAATGGCATTATGAAGTACAAAGTAGTGTCAGAAAAAGCGAAAGAAATTATCGATGCTTATGATGTTAGGACGCAAGGTGAACATGAATTGGCAAGAGCACTTTCTGGCGGTAATCAGCAGAAGCTTATTATTGGACGTGAAGTGGAACGGAATCCGGATCTCTTGATTGCTGCGTTGCCGACACGTGGACTCGACGTTGGTGCGATTGAGTTCATCCATAAAAGACTGATTGAACAGCGAGACAACGGGAAAGCAGTTTTACTGATTTCCTTTGAGCTAGATGAGGTGATAAACGTTTCCGACCGAATCGCCGTCATTTATGATGGTGAAATTGTCGATGTAGTTAGCCCGGCTGAAACGTCTGAGCAAGAACTAGGGTTGCTTATGGCGGGACATTCAAAAACGGAGATGGCTGTAGTAGGGAACGAAGTTGTAGTGAAAGAAGGTGATGATCGCAATGTCAAATAGAGCTATCAATCTCCTTGTACCTATTATTTCCATTATGCTAGGCTTGCTTGTTGGGGCGGTCGTCATGCTATTCAGTGGATATGATCCAATTCAAGGATATATCGCTTTATGGGAAGGTATTTTTGGGGATGCCTATGCGATTGGTGAAACAATCAGGCAAATTAGTCCATACATTTTAGCAGGCCTTGCAGTGGCATTTGCATTCCGTACAGGTTTGTTCAACATCGGGGTAGAAGGGCAGCTGATTGTTGGTTGGTTCGCGGCGGCTTATGTCGGCGTTGCATTTGAATTACCGAAAATTATTCACTTGCCGCTTGCATTGCTTGCTGCCGCTGTTGCAGGTGCACTTTGGGGACTTATCCCAGGTATTTTAAAAGCAACATTACGTGTTCATGAAGTTATCGTCACAATTATGATGAACTATATTGCGCTTCATACGGTGAACGCACTTATTAAAGCCGTTTCAGATGGCGGTTATAAAACGGCATCGATTCATCAGACCGCCTCGCTACGGTCCGAATTTTTATCTAACTTAACGGACTTTTCCACACTTCACTACGGTATTCTCGTTGCACTTGCGATGGTTGTTGTGATGTGGTTTATCTTAGAAAAAACGAAAACGGGATATGAGCTAAAGGCGGTTGGTTTTAATGACCATGCATCCCAATACGCTGGGATGAGTGTGAAAAAGAACATTATACTTTCTATGGTCATTTCGGGTGCATTTGCCGGACTTGGTGGAGCGATGGAAGCGCTCGGTACATTTGGTTATATGGCGTCCCGTGGTGGCTTTACGGGTATCGGATTCGACGGGATTGCGGTTGCGCTGTTAGGTGCGAATACACCGCTTGGCGTCATATTTGGTGCTTCATTATTCGGGTCATTGAAATATGGCGCAGGCAATATGCCAAATGCAGCCGGAGTTCCGATTGAAATTGTTTCCATTGTTATTGCACTCATCATTTTCTTCGTTGCGTCTGGCTATATCATTCGTGTAGTTCTAGGCCGGATGAATAAGAAAAAGGAGGCAAAGTGATATGAGTTTTCAGGAAATACTTGCATTGCTTTATTTCATCGTTCCGATTTCGATTGCTTATGCCGCGCCTCTTATTTTCACGGCAATAGGCGGTGTGTTCTCTGAACGCTCAGGTGTCGTGAATATCGGATTAGAAGGTCTCATGGTTATGGGAGCCTTCATCGGTATTTTGTTTAATCTAATTTATGCGGATACATTCGGTGCTTGGACACCGTGGCTTGCATTGCTTGTGGCGATGGTTGTTTCAGCACTATTCTCTATCATGCACGCGGTAGCATCTATTACTTTTCGTGCGGATCAAACGGTTTCAGGTGTAGCCATCAATATGCTCGGGATTGCGATTGCCTTGTTCACCGTGAAAATGATTTATGGTAAAGGGCAGACAGACTTTATACAACAGAGCATTCCACGCTTCAATGTTCCTGTATTACAAGATATTCCGTTTATTGGACCCTTGTTTTTCAAGGGAATATATGGTTCATCGTTGTTAGCAATAGGTGTGGCCATTCTTGCTTGGTTCATCATTTATAAAACACCTTTCGGCCTTCGTCTCCGTTCTGTTGGGGAGCACCCAATGGCTGCTGACACAATGGGAATCAACGTGGCTAAAATTCGCTATATTGGGGTCATCATTTCAGGTGGACTTGCTGGTATTGGTGGCGCGATTTATTCACAGACGATGACGAATGATTTTGGTCATGCGACAATCAATGGGCAAGGGTTTATGGCGCTTGCTGCAATGATTTTTGGGAAATGGCATCCGATTGGCGCAATGGGAGCTGCATTGTTCTTCGGATTTGCACAGGCACTCGCTATTAGTGCGCCTGGTATTAAGTTCCTAGCTAATGTACCAACTGTTTATTTGCATATTTTGCCTTATGTTTTGACAATCCTAGCTCTTGCAGGATTTATTGGAAGGGCGAATGCACCAAAAGCAAGTGGTCAACCATATATTAAAGGGAATCGGTAACTTGCTTCAGCAAGTTAAGCCTCCGGCGGATGTCATAGATTTTGAAAGGAGTGAAGGAAGGCAGTCTAAGTTCGCGACGTCCTGTCGCAACGACTGCATGACCTACATCCTGTATGCCTCAAGCGCAATTCAAAATCTAGACGCAATTAAGCCGAGACGTAATTGATTAAAGAAGCTGCCTCGTAGGTCCGCCAAATCGGACAACAGGCAGCTTTTTAACTCTCATCGCTATCGTTTTTTAATGAATTTGTAAGACTTTCGTCTGTTTATTTGCATATCTCGACAAATGGAATGTATAGTGAAGTGAGGATTCCGCATATTAACGAAAACAGAGGTGTTTGTATGTTTAAAAAAGTTGAGCTTCAAGAAGGCGTCACATTATATATCCGTCAATCAGACCAATTCAAAACGGTCAATTTCTCCGTGAAATGGAAGACGGCTCTCGATGAAAAGAAATCAGCACGGCGTGCCGTTTTGTCTAATGTCTTACAAGATTCGAATGGTCGATACCGGACACAAACTGCATTCCGCAATACATTAGACGAATTATATGGCACGGTACTTTACACGGATGTTGCCAAACGTGGCGAAACACATATTTTTTCGCTCTATGCTGAATGTGTGAATGATGAATACTTAGCGGAAGGCGGCGTTTTAGACGAGGTGCTAGGGCTCATCCAGACAACTATTTTTGACCCGAATTTTATAGACGGTCAGTTCGATGAAGCAATTGTCAACCGTGAAAAACGATCGGTCATCGAGCGAATTCGTTCACTGTATGATGATAAAACAAGATATGCCCAAAAGCGCATGCTCGAATTAATCCGACCGAATCATGCAGCATCTGCATCTTCATATGGTACGGAAGCAGATGTTGAAGCATTAACGTCGGCTGATTTAGTTACCGCATATAACGATATGTTGAATAATGATGAAATCGATATTTACATCGTGGGAGATATTGATGACAATGATATGATTGAAAAAATCAAATCTACGTTCACCTTTAATGCGCGTAAACGTCAATCACCTGTCCAGACGCTTGTAAATGAGACATTGGCTGTTCAACAGGTTAGAGAGCAACAGGATATGAAGCAAGGGAAATTACATCTAGGCTTCAGCACACCTGTGACATTCCGTCATCCAGACTATTCCAAAATGCAAGTGACAAATGGTGTTTTCGGTGCTTTTGCACATAGTAAGCTGTTTATGAATGTTCGTGAAAAGGAAAGTATGGCGTATTATGCGTCAAGTGCATACGCTTCCCATTACGGTTTGCTTTATGTTATGGCAGGCATTGATGCTGACCTTGAAGAGAAAGCTGTCAAGCTCATTAAAGAGCAACTGGTGGCACTTCAACAAGGAGATATAACTGAGTTAGAGCTTGAACAAACAAAAGCGTTATTGGCGAATGGCATTAAAAGTGCTTTTGACTCTGCCAGAGGGCAGATTGAAGTGTTCGATCAATACAAAGAGCAGGATGAGCATTTCACTGCGGAGAAATTAATTACTGGGTGGCAAGCAGTTACAAAAGAGGACGTCCAACAGATGGCTTCTGAAATTACGCTGGAAATTGTCTATCTGTTATCCGGCAAGGAGGCTAAGTAATTATGAGAAAAATCCATTTTGATAACTTACAGGAAACTTTATATAATGAAAAACTGTCGAACGGGCTTGATGTTTATATTTTACCGAAACGAGGATTTTCAAAAACGTTCGTGACGTTTACAACAAAATACGGTTCGATTGATCGGACATTTATTCCACGTGGTAAAGATGAAGAAGTAACTGTTCCGGATGGTATTGCTCATTTCCTAGAGCATAAAATGTTTGAAAAAGAAGATGGCGATGTGTTCCAGAAATTTAGTGTCAACGGAGCATCTGCTAATGCCTACACATCCTTTACAAGAACAGCTTATTTATTCTCTGCGACAGATAAGCTTTACGACAACACAGAAGTTCTTCTCGACTTCGTTCAAGAGCCGTATTTTACGAAAAAGACGGTTGATAAGGAAAAGGGGATTATTGCCCAGGAAATAACGATGTATGACGATGAACCCGATTGGAGGCTCTATTTTGGTACAATTGAAAATATGTATCAGGAGCACCCAGTGAAAATTGATATTGCGGGAACGGTTGAATCCATTCAAGACATTACAGCAGAGCATTTATATGAGTGCTATGAAACGTTTTATCATCCATCGAATATGGTGCTGTTTGTTGTTGGCGCGGTCGACCCAGAAGAGATGATGGCGTTTATCAAGTTTAACCAGGCTGCGAAAACATTTGAGGAGCCAGCAGATATCGTACGCATTTTCCCGACAGAAGGAAATGCAGCTACAATCGCTGAGCGAACACTCGCGATGGATATTTCTAAACCGAAATTCAATATGGGATTGAAGTGCAACAAAACAGATGTTGAAGGGGAAGAGATGCTAATTCAAGAGCTATCATCAGGTCTTGTGTTGGATCTGCTATTCGGTAGAACATCCGATTTCTATACAGCTGCTTATAATGAAGGGCTAATCGATGAGTCATTCTCTTATGATTTCACGCTTGAGAATGGATTTGGTTTTGCCATGGTAGGTTCTGATACGGAGCAGCCCGAACAACTCGAAAATGCCATCCGCAAAACACTACGAGATGCAATTGAAGCATGGCCAATTACCGATGTAGAACTCAATCGGATGCGTAAGAAGAAAATTGGGCAATTTATGCGCTCACTGAATTCACCGGAATTTATCGCTAACCAGTTTACGCGCTATGCGTTTAATAATATGAACTTGTTCGATGTTGTTCCGACGCTTGAAAAGTTGACGGTCGATAACTTGCAGGCCGCTTTCCAGACATTCGCTGATGAGAGTGGTCATACTGTCTATTCGGTTGTGCCAGCTGCTAAAGCCTAATGATTGAGCAACGGACATATTGCGTCGTACTCGGCGCGTCTGGTGGAATAGGTGAAGCGATTAGTCGCAAGTTAGCTGAGGCTGGTTGGTCGCTATATCTTCACTACAATAACAATGCGGTGCAAGTGAAGGATTTGCAGAGGGAATTAAGTACGGCTTACCCTCACGCGGACTTTCAAATCGTGCAAGCTGATTTTAGTACAGTGGATGGGGCAGATATACTCACAAAACAAGCCCGACGTGTAAGGGCTATTGTGGTCGCCAATGGTCAATCAATGTTGAAGTTATTGACAGAAACAACTGCTGAGGATATGGATGCATTATGGAAAGTCCATGTTCAAAATCCTGCTCGGTTTATTAGCTTAGTGTCGGATCAGTTACGCCAGTTGGATACTTCCTATGTTGTGTTCATTGGATCGATTTGGGGCAATACTGGTGCAGCAGGCGAAGTGATGTACTCCGCAGTCAAAGGGGCACAGCATGCATTTGTGAAAGCTTATGCTAAGGAGGCCGCATACTCAGGAACTCGTGTCAATGCAGTGGCACCTGGTTGGATTGAAACACGCATGAATAATGTAATTCCACTCGATGAACGGCAAATGGCAATGGATGAGATTCCATTGATGACGACCGGTACACCAGAGCATATCGCAGAGGCAGTTCATTTTTTGCTAAGTGGTAAAGCAGATTATATGACGGGTGAAATTATGAAAATCAATGGCGGTTGGTATATTTAACTTCATTACAGCAGGGGGAAAAGGGTTTTGAAATCCCCCTTTTTCTTTTTTCCTTTTCTTAATAGATATTATCCGTTATTATAGAACTATATTGCTGGTGATGCGTCCTACTAATCAAAGGGGTGAGTGTCGGATGGGTGAATGGTATCTTGAATACGAAGTACAAGTAAATCGACCAGGTCTTCTCGGTGATATTTCTTCGCTGCTGGGGATGCTGCGCGTCAATATTGTCACAATCAATGGCGTCGATGGCGGGCATCGTGGTATGTTATTGCGTACTGATAATGATGACCAAATTGAACGTTTTGCACAAATTGCTTCGACGATGGATACGATTCAAGTCAAGAAAATTCGTGAGCCAAAGCTGCGCGATATTTTAGCGGTCCGACATGGTCGTTATATCCAACGTGATGTAGATGAGCGGAAGACATTTCGATTCCTTCGAAGTGAACTAGGGATTCTTGTTGATTTTATGGCAGAAATATTCAAACAAGATGGCCATAAGCTAATTGGTATCCGTGGGATGCCGCGTGTCGGGAAGACAGAATCGGTAGTTGCAGCAAGTGTTTGTGCCAATAAGAAATGGATATTTCTATCTTCCACAATGATTAAGCAAACGGTGCGCAATAATTTGATGGGTGATGAGTTCTCCGAGGACAATATTTTCATCTTAGATGGTATTGTGACACGTCGAGCTGAGGATGAGCGTCATATGCAGCTGGTCAGAGAAATGATGCGGATGCCGACGATAAAAGTAGTGGAGCATCCAGACATGTTTGTGCAGCATTCTGAATATGACATTGAAGACTTTGATTATATTATTGAATTAAGAACCGACCCAGATCAGGAAATTACATATGATATGATGGAAAAAAACCATATGATGTCCGACCAGGGGACAATGGGTGGTTCGGGCTTATTTAACTTCTGACAGGGTAGGTGTTTAGAGTGACCGGATTAGGTGATCGTCTCAGAGAGGCGAGAACGGCAAAAGGATTTACATTGGATGATTTGCAGTCTATAACAAAAATACAGAAACGGTACCTTTCTGGTATCGAAAACGAAGACTACAGCATGATGCCAGGAGCATTCTATGTGCGTGCCTTCATTAAGCAGTACGCAGAGGCAGTAGGGTTGGAAGCGGATGAGATGCTGGCCCTGTATAAGGATAGCTCTCCTTCGATGATTACTGAAGAAGAGACCAATCAAATTTCCTCGACAACTATGACGCGGAAAAAAGGCTTAACGAGCAATAACCGATTAAATGAAATGATGCCGAAAGTAATTGTAGCTTTATTTATAATTGTCATTATTGTAGTTTTTTGGTTTCTTAAGCAAAATGTTGCATCTAATAAGCCGCCAGAAAGTTTTGAACAGGAACAGCCACCAGTTACCATTCAAAATAAGCCAGATTCCAACAAGGGTGAGGCGGGTAAGGTAGAGGAAAATCCTGAAGAAGAACCTGTCGAAGAGCCAGTCGAACCAGAGGAGCCTGAAAAACCGGAGCAGGTGCTTGCTTTTGAGGGGGCGAGTGGAGAAACGTCAACGTATGGACTAACTGCAGCAGAATCGTTCGAGCTAGAAATTCGGCTAACGGGTGGTTCATGGATTGGTATTCGAGATAATACTGGGAAAGAGTGGATGACGCCGCCAGAGGTTTATAAAGCTGGGGACGTGTTTACCTATAATGTGACGGCAACTGAATTTGTCCGAATTCGTGTGGGACGTCCTATGTCTACAGAAATCTATGTCAATGGTGAATTACTTGAGTACGGTGTAACACCGCAGGCAACAGTTCCGCAAAATATCGTGATTGAATACAGAAAACAGTAATAGTCATCTTTTAAGATGACTATTTTCTTTGAAAGGATAGGTGTTGATTATGAATTTACCAAACAAAATCACGGTGTCTCGTGTTTTACTTATTCCGGTTTTCATGGTTTTCATGCTCGTAGATTTTGGTTTTGGCACTGTGACAATTGTGGGTACTGACATACAGACAGGGCATTTCATTGGAGGGCTTATTTTTATTGTAGCCTCCATAACAGACTGGCTCGATGGGTATATCGCCCGAAAATATAAGCTTGTTACGAATATGGGGAAGTTCCTAGATCCACTTGCCGATAAACTATTAGTGTCAGCAGCATTTATTATTCTTGTTGAACTGGGGACAGCGCCTGCCTGGATTGTCATTATTATCATTAGCCGTGAGTTTGCGGTAACAGGACTACGCCTAATCCTTGCCGGTGGCGGTGAAGTTGTAGCAGCAAACCAGCTCGGAAAAATAAAGACAGTTGCACAAATTCTAGCGATTGTATCATTATTATTGAATAATATATTTTTTGAATCGATCGGTGTGCCATTTGGCATGATTATGCTGTATATTGCACTGATTTTTACAATCTGGTCAGGTGTGGATTATTTCTATAAAAACAGACGCGTATTGTTGGAGTCGATGTAAGGGGATGTTTATTCATGAAAGCTGAAATCATCGCGGTTGGATCTGAGTTATTGCTCGGTCAAATTACGAATACGAACGCTACATTCATTTCCTCTAAACTTGCGGAAATTGGCATCGATGTTTATTATCAAACGGTTGTTGGCGATAATCCAGCTCGATTGGACGAAGTAATTGATATTGCAAGGCAGCGCGCGGATATTTTAATTTTTACAGGTGGACTCGGGCCTACAAAAGATGACATGACTAAAGAAACGATTGTGAAGCATATCGGTACGACATTAGTGAGTGATGATGAAGCACTTCGCTATATTCAACAGTATTTTGAACGTAGTGGACGCGTTATGACGGACAATAATAAGAAGCAAGCACTTGTTTTTAAAGGAGCTACGGTGTTACCGAACCGCAAAGGGATGGCACCTGGAATGGCTGTAGAAAAAGATGGCGTGCGCTATATTTTGTTACCAGGACCGCCACATGAAATGGAGCCTATGTTTGCAAATGAGGCAATCCCATACTTGTTAGGTGTAACGGGGACGAGGGAAGTCATTACTTCACGTGTTCTAAAATTTTATGGAATTGGAGAGGCGGAGCTTGAATACCGCATCCAATCTATTTTAGAGAAACAAACGAATCCAACGGTTGCACCTTTAGCGACAGCTGATGCTGTTACCTTGCGTTTGACGGCAAAAGCTTATTCAGTTGAAGAAGCTATGGCGCTAATATCACCTGTAGAGGAAGAAATCCGTGCAGTCGTTGGAGAATTTATCTTCGGAATAGACGACGAAACGCTGTCCTCTAAAGCAGCAAAACTTCTCATTCAAAATGGTTGGACGATTGCGGCAGCGGAGAGTTTGACGGCCGGATTATTTATGGCAGAACTAGCCAGTGAGCCGGGTATTGGCTCATCACTTGAGGGAGGCATTGTGGTCTATAATGAGCAAGCGAAAGTTGTTCAGCTCGGTGTAGATCAGATGTTACTGGAGGAGTTTGGCATTGTCAGTGAAGAATGCGCAGCAGCTCTTGCCGTCAATGTCCAGCGTAAGTTTGGGTCGGATATCGGCGTTGGGCTTACAGGTGCGGCAGGTCCATCGCCACATGATGGGGAGCCTGTTGGTACGGTGTGGATCGGTATTAGCTTTAAAGACGAAGAGCCTAAAACCTATAAGTTGTTGTTATCGGGGTCAAGAAATACGAATCGACTAAGGGCAGCAAGATTTACCCTTTACTATCTCATTAAATATCTAACCGAAATAGAAGGATGAAATTAAAGTTTAACCCTTATTCTCAATTAAAAACTAATTTTACTCTATATTCTCATTTAAAACTTAGATTCACAGAATTATTTCGAATAAATGTTCGCTTTTTAGTTGAATATTTACGAATAACGGAGTATAGTGAAGATAGATAGAAAAGCGGAAGCGCCTGTTTAGGTGCTAGAGCTAGATAGTAAGAAAAACGTAGGGCATCTACTAGACACTAAAAAAAGAACATTATCTTGAGGGAGGAAATAATTTGAGCGATCGTAAAGCTGCTTTAGACATGGCGTTAAAACAAATTGAAAAGCAATTCGGTAAAGGGTCTGTTATGAAACTAGGTGAAAAGACCAATCTAGAAATCTCAACATCTTCAACGGGGTCTCTTGCACTTGATGCTGCACTTGGTGTAGGTGGCTATCCACGTGGACGTGTCATCGAAATCTATGGACCTGAAAGCTCCGGTAAAACGACAGTATCTCTTCATGCGATTGCGGAAGTGCAAGCAAATGGAGGGACAGCCGCATTTATCGATGCAGAGCATGCGCTCGATCCTATTTATGCAAGAAAATTAGGTGTGAATATTGATGAGTTACTTCTTTCTCAACCAGATACGGGTGAGCAAGCACTTGAAATTGCAGAAGCGCTTGTCCGAAGTGGCGCTGTTGATATAATTGTTGTCGACTCCGTTGCTGCACTTGTACCAAAAGCGGAAATTGAAGGGGAAATGGGCGATTCACACGTAGGACTGCAAGCTCGTCTTATGTCACAAGCCTTACGTAAACTTTCTGGTGCCATTAATAAGTCCAATACGCTAGCTGTATTCATTAACCAAATTCGTGAAAAAGTCGGTGTCATGTTCGGAAGTCCTGAAGTAACACCTGGTGGTCGTGCACTGAAATTCTATTCTTCTGTACGAATAGATGTACGACGGGGTGAAGCTATTAAACAGGGCAATGATATTGTTGGAAACAAGACGCGTATTCGTGTTGTGAAAAACAAAGTAGCACCACCGTTCCGAACAGCAGAAGTCGATATTATGTATGGTGAAGGGATTTCCCGAGAAGGTGAAGTTATCGATCTTGGTGTTGAAGTCGAGGTTGTCCAGAAGAGTGGATCTTGGTATTCCTATGAGGGAGAACGACTTGGACAAGGACGCGAGAATTCGAAACAATTCCTGAAAGAAAATCCTGCTGTCTGTGCAGAAATTTCCAACAAAATTCGTGAATCTTTCGGTCTTGCAAGTGCAAATTATATTATTGCAGGTCATGACGAAGACGATGAAGACGAAGAGTTGGAATTACTACTGGATGAAAAAGAATAAATAAAGCGAAAAGCCAATCTTCTTTTTATTAAGGGGATTGGCTTTTATTCTTGTGTAATAATATATAACGGAGGCTTATGAAACCTTGACATGTCATTTTCACACAGATACAATTAGAATTGTATAATTGAATACCTTAAAACTGATTTTGGCAGTATATTGTACGTGGATATACGAGCCGACTGAAAATGACAAGAATGACAGGAGGAGGTGACCTTAATGATAGTAAATATCATCTCCGTTTTGGTCGGTCTGCTCGTCGGTGCTGGTGTTACCTATTTGTTTAATAAGAACGTGAATGAGTCAAAAGTGACGGGTGCCAAACATACTGCAAAACAAATCGTTGAAGATGCGAAACGTGAAGCAGAAGCTCTGAAAAAAGAGGCACTTTTAGAAGCGAAGGATGAAACTCACAAACTGAGAATTGAAGCGGAATCAGAGATCCGGATAAGAAGATCGGAACTGCAAAAGCAGGAAAACCGTCTTTTACAACGGGAAGAAAATCATGACCGCAAGGATGATGCTCTAAACAAAAGAGAAGCAGGTCTGGAGCGTAAGGAAGAAACGCTAACCGGAAGACAACAGCATATCGAACAGATGGAACGCAAGGCGGAAGAACTTGTTGCCGTTCAACAGGCGGAACTTGAAAGAGTATCATCATTGACACGGGAAGAAGCAAAGAGAGTTATTTTGGGTGAAGTAGAGCAAGAACTTGCTACGGATATCGCTGTTATGACGAAAGAGTCAGAACAACGCGCGAAAGAGGAATCGGATAAGAAATCACGAGAAATTTTATCGCTTGCCTTGCAGCGTTTTGCAGCAGACCATGTTGCTGAAACAACAGTATCAGTCGTTAACTTACCGAACGATGAAATGAAAGGTCGAATCATTGGCCGTGAAGGACGTAATATTCGGACGCTTGAGACCTTGACTGGAATCGATCTAATTATTGATGATACGCCAGAAGCAGTTATTTTATCAGGCTTCGATCCAGTACGTCGAGAAACGGCACGCCTTGCATTAGAAAAACTTGTGCAAGATGGGCGAATTCATCCAGCGCGTATTGAGGAAATGGTAGATAAGTCAAGGCGTGAAGTGGATGAGCTAATTCGAGAAACAGGGGAGCAAACTTCCTTTGATGTAGGCGTCCATAATTTACACCCAGATCTTATCAAAATACTTGGACGATTGCGTTTCCGTACGAGCTATGGTCAGAACGTCTTGAAGCACTCAACAGAAGTGGCTTATCTTGCAGGGTTGTTAGCCGCTGAACTTGGTGAAGATGTGACACTTGCAAGACGTGCGGGGCTACTTCATGATATAGGAAAAGCGATTGACCATGAAGTAGAGGGTAGTCACGTTGAAATCGGTGTAGAGTTGGCAACGAAGTACAAAGAACATCCGGTTGTTATTAACAGTATTGCATCCCATCATGGGGATACAGAAGCGACATCAGTTATCGCTGTACTTGTCGCTGCGGCAGATGCTTTATCGGCTGCAAGACCGGGAGCACGTAGTGAAACCCTTGAAAACTATATCCGTAGATTACAAAAACTTGAGGAAATTTCAGAATCGTATGACGGGGTAGAGAAGTCATTTGCTATTCAAGCGGGTCGTGAAGTGCGAATTATCGTTCGTCCTGATCAGATTGATGATATTACAGCGCATCGACTAGCGAGGGATATTCGCAAGCGAATTGAAGAAGAACTTGATTATCCAGGTCATATTAAAGTAACAGTTATTCGCGAAACGCGGGCGGTTGAATACGCAAAATAAACAAAGGGGGCTTCCGTGTACTTCGGTCCGGAAGTCTCTTTTTTATTGGGAGAGAATTGTACATGAAAGTATTATTCATAGGTGATATTGTAGGTTCACCAGGACGGGATATGTTGTTTGATTATTTACCACGATTGAAACGGAAATTTAGCCCCGATGTTATCATTGCAAATGGTGAAAATGCAGCGTCAGGTCGAGGGATTACGAAGGCTATTTTCGATGATTTACTACGTGCTGGCGTAGATGTTGTAACAATGGGCAACCATACGTGGGATCAGAAGGAAATTTATGATTTTATCGACGACACGGATTACCTTATTCGCCCTGCGAACTTTTCGGATGAAGCGCCTGGCAGAGGGATGACGACAATTTCACGCAATGGTGTGACATTATCGATTATTAATTTACATGGACGTACATTTTTACCTCCGCATGGGGATCCGTTTGAAAAGGCCGATGAGTTAGTGGCGGAAGCGAAAGAAATTTCACCACTGGTTTTTGTCGATTTCCATGCGGAAGCGACAAGTGAGAAAATTGCGATGGGCTGGCATCTAGACGGTAAGGCCTCTGTCGTTGTAGGAACGCATACGCATGTCCAAACAGCGGATGACCGTATCTTGCCCGGAGGAACAGCCTATTTGACGGATGCAGGCATGACAGGCCCATATGATGAGATTTTGGGGATGAAAAAAGAAGATGTCATTTACCGTTTCCGAACGAATTTACCTGTCCGTTTCGAAGTTCCAAAAAATGGACGTACACAGTTAAATGGTCTTTTTGTAGAATTAGATGATCAAAGCGGGAAAGCATTAAAAGTCGAGCGAGTTAGTATTAATGAAGACCGTCCGCTCAAAGGATGATTCGCGTCTAAACATCGCCTCCGATTCATAGGATAGTGTATGGAGATATCGATTCCATAGACATCGGAAAATAAGGAGGAATAATGGTGAATCCATTGAAGGTATCATCTCGCTCGAATCCAAATTCTGTTGCAGGAGCACTTGTCGCAGTTATCCGGGATCAAGGTTATGCAGAAATGCAGGCGGTAGGTGCAGGTGCATTGAATCAGGCGGTAAAAGCAATTGCAATCGCGCGTGGATTTGTAGCTCCAAGTGGTGGGGATCTCATCTGTGCACCCGCCTTTACTGATATTGAGATTAACGGTGAGGGACGTACAGCATTGAAATTACTTGTTGAAAAACGAATACGCTAATTCGTTACATTAGATAAGTGAAGACCACGGTAGCATCAATTTCCGTGGTCTTTTAATAACGAAAAAAACTTTTGTAACTGTGACAAACAACCGACAAAGGGCTCTCGACTTGTACAGGCACTCTACAATTCAGTATAATGAAAGCGCATATGTTTATCTGAATTAAGCAGAAGTCCTACACTTCCATAAGTGGCGGGATAAGAGATCGTAGGAAAGGGGACTTTTTTATGAATGAGGAACAGCGTTTACACGCAGGACTTGTAAAATCGACAGAAGCAGTAGAAAAGGATTATAGTCAATATTTCCAAACAGTCTATACACCGCCTTCATTGAAGGACGCGAAAAAGCGGGGGAAAGAAGAAATTGCCTATCATGATGATTTCCATATAGACGAACGCTTCCGTGATATGGGGAACGGTCGGAAATTTTATATACGTACATACGGCTGTCAGATGAACGAACATGATACAGAAGTGATGGCAGGTATTTTTACGGGTCTAGGCTATGAAATAACCGATACTGTCGAAGATGCCAATGTTATTTTACTTAATACTTGTGCGATTCGTGAAAACGCGGAGAACAAAGTGTTTGGAGAGTTGGGGCATCTGAAATCGTTGAAGCGACGAAATCCGGATGTGCTCATTGGAGTATGCGGTTGTATGTCGCAAGAAGAATCTGTGGTTAATAAAATCCTGAAGACTTACGATCAAGTGGATATGATTTTCGGTACACATAATATCCATAGGCTACCTCATATTTTACATGAAGCCTACCTTTCAAAAGAAATGGTTATCGAAGTGTGGTCTAAAGAAGGGGATATCATTGAAAACCTTCCGAAGGTACGACACGGTAATATTAAGGCATGGGTCAATATTATGTACGGCTGCGATAAGTTTTGTACATATTGTATTGTCCCATACACGCGTGGCAAGGAACGGAGTAGACGACCAGAGGATATTATCCAAGAAGTACGTCAATTGGCGGCACAGGGCTATCGAGAAATCACAGTGTTGGGCCAAAACGTCAATGCGTATGGTAAGGATTTTGAGGATGTAGACTACAGATTTGGTAATTTGATGGATGATTTGCGGAAAATTGATATTGCGAGAATCCGTTTTACAACGAGTCATCCGCGTGACTTCGATGACCATTTAATTGAAGTACTTGCCAAAGGTGGCAATCTGGTCGATCATATTCATCTACCTGTTCAATCAGGTTCAAGTGATATTTTAAAAATTATGTCTAGAAAGTATACGCGCGAGCATTATCTCGAACTGGTCCGTAAAATAAAACAAGCGATTCCAAGTGTAACATTAACGACGGATATTATTGTAGGCTTCCCGAATGAAACGGACGAGCAGTTTGAAGAGACGATGTCATTGTATGAAGAAGTCGGCTTTGATATTGCTTATACGTATATTTATTCACCACGTGAAGGTACGCCGGCCGCCAATATGGTGGATAATGTGCCGATGGACGTGAAAAAAGAACGATTGCAGCGACTGAATAAGCTTGTCAATGATGGGTCAGCAGAAGCGATGAAGCTTTACAAAAATCAAATCGTTGAAGTGCTCGTCGAAGGGGAAAGTAAGAAGAATTCTGAAGTACTTGCGGGCTATACGGCGAAAAATAAATTGGTCAATTTTAAAGCACCACAATCCGTTATCGGGAAATTAGTAAATGTTAAAATAATAGAGGCCAAAACATGGTCACTCGACGGTGAATTTATAGGCGTTGTAGAAAAGGATAAGGTGATGAGTTAATGGAAAAGTTATATACAAAAGATGAGATTGTCGCAAAAGCGAATGAAATTGCTATGATGATTGCGAATACAGAAGAGGTCGAGTTTTTCAAGCGTGCAGAAGCTCAAATTAATGAAAACCAAAAAATTCGTGAAAATATCGCGAGTTTGAAAACATTACAAAAACAAGCTGTTAACTTTCAACAATATGGAAAAGATAAAGCACAGAATTTAGTTGAAGATAAAATCGATAAAATTCAAGCTGAAATTGATGAAGTTCCGATTGTCCAACAATTTAAGCAATCACAAATGGACGTCAATGATTTGCTACAACTTGTATCGAATGCGATTGCTAACGGTGTGACAGATGAAATTATGCGCTCAACAGGCGGCGACGTAACACGCGGAGAAACTGGCTCTTACATCAAAAACACAACATACGACAAACTATAAGAGGTCGGCAGGGAAAATTTCCTGCCGATTTTTTTCACTCTCTGGGCTTTTGTTGCATAGAATGGATTGAAGCGAATGGAGGAGGAGTCGAGCTGAAAAATTTACGTCAGATTGTAGCGAGGACTGTTATTGCTAAGGGGAAGCAGCGGACTGAGATGAAAGTGACGTTAAAGCCGCCGAATTGCCCAACGAGTATACTGGGCTGCTGGGTCATCAACCATACGCATCAGGCGAAAAAGGTTGGTAAATTTGTTGAGGTGACAGGTAAATTTGATGTCAACGTATGGTATTCTCATCAAGATCATTCAAAAACGTCTGTCTTCACAGAGTGTGTGACGTACAAAGAGCGGATTCGTTTACATTATCGGGATGAGCCAACGTCTGGCAAAGAGGAAATCATTGTAAATGTGGTCCAGCATCCGAATTGTACAGAAGCAATTATTTCAGAATGTGGAGAGAAATTTATCATTACGGTTGAACGTGAACTGATTGTGGATGTGATTGGTGAAACAAAACTTTGTGTTCTCGTCCATGAAAATAACTTTGAGGAAGAATGGTCATTTCGCGAGGAATCATCATCACTTAACCAGGAACATGGACATCATCACAATCATGGCAAACGACAAGAAAATAGGGAAGAGTCTAGGCAAGAAGGCAGGCCAGGACCTGGACACGATCATCCAAGAGGAAAAGATGCACCATCATTTTGAGAGCCGGCAAGTTTTACCGGCTTTTTTTTCGTCTAAGCGGAGGGAGTAAAGTCCTGATTCGCCGATAAATTGCTGGTAAGCGCCAATAACTAGGTTCTGAACGCCAATAAATGGTCTTCGGTCGCCAATAAACGATAGGTGAACGCTAATAACTAGGTTTCAAGCGCCAATAAATTCAAGTCACCCCAGCTCAGTTTTTTACAGAATGAGTAACAGGTGGTTTTTCTTATTTTGTAGATTTATTCAACAGATTACCATTGAGTACTGGTATAATGATAAAAAAAGTAACTGTAGTGAGGGTATCGAATGACAACACATACACCAATGATTCAGCAATATTTACAAGTGAAGGCACAGCATGAGGACGCATTTTTATTTTTCAGGCTGGGCGACTTTTATGAACTATTTTTTACGGATGCGACAGAGGCATCACAAATTCTTGAAATAACATTGACCAGCCGTGATGCCTCGGGGGGGCGTGAACGAATTCCGATGTGCGGCGTGCCGTATCATTCAGCAGCTGGCTATATCGAAACACTAGTCCGCAAAGGGCATAAAGTGGCGATTTGTGAACAAACAGAAGATCCGAAAACGGCGGTTGGCATCGTTAAACGAGAAGTCGTTCGAATTATTACACCGGGTACCATGACGGAAGGCAAAACGATTGATGCCAACACGAATCATTTCATCGGTGCTGTGGACAGCCTGGAGGGCGACCACTATGCACTCGCCTATCTTGACCTAGCGACGGGTGAAGGGAAAGTCGAACGTGTGGAAGGAGACGAACGGTCGTTAATCGCTGAAATCGAAGCGCTTGGCATGAGGGAAATCGTTGTCGGTGAAAGGCTCCATATCGCACTTAGTGATAGTATGGCAAAACGTAGTATCGTGTTATCTATTGAACATGGCGAAGAGCGTATTGAAACAGCGGGGTTGTTTGGCAATATTCCGGCGGCAGTAACAGAGGCATGTAGTATGCTCGTGTCCTATATTAAACGGACGCAAAAAACAGCACTCGATCATATCCGGCCGTTTGAATTTATCCAAAAGCAGGCGAAGCTATCTATCGATGCTAATTCTATGCGCAATCTGGAGTTGGTTCAATCGATTCGCAACGGCAGTAAAGAAGGTACATTGTATTGGCTGTTGGATGAAACCGTGACAGCGATGGGGGCACGCAAACTGAAAATGTGGATTCACCAGCCACTTGCCGACCAGACGATGATTGACAATCGACTCGAAACCGTGTCAGAGCTGATGGAAGAGTTTTTCTTAAGTGATGAGCTGAAGACGAATTTGAAGGAAGTTTATGATTTAGAGCGACTAGCCGGACGAATTTCGATGGGGAGTGCAAGTGGACGGGATTTGGCACAATTACGCAATTCCCTACGTCGTGTTCCGGAGGTTAAACGATTACTACAGGAAGCTCAGCGGCCGTTATTGAATAACTTTGCACAGCGCATTGATGTCTGCGAGGTAGCTTTAACAATGCTTGAAGCCTCCATTGCTGAAGATCCACCGTTATCCGTTAAAGAAGGTGGCGTCATTAAGGATGGTTATGACGCAAAACTCGACCAATACCGCGATGCCTCAAAAAATGGTAAGGCATGGCTAGCAGAACTGGAACGCGAGGAGCGCGAACGAACAGGCATTAAAACATTGAAAATAGGTTATAATCGCATCTTCGGCTACTTTATTGAAATTACGAAATCCAATATCCATCTTGCTGACTTAGAGCGTTATGAGCGCAAGCAGACGCTGGCCAATGCGGAGCGTTACATAACTCCTGAATTGAAGGACAAGGAAGATCTTATCCTCAATGCGGAAGCGGAAGGGCAGGAGCTTGAATATCGTCTATTCAGTACTGTTCGAGATAATATGAAAACGCATATTCGAAAAATCCAGCATCTTGCGAGTGTTTTGAGTGAATTGGATGTCCTTCTTTCATTCGCAGCTGTGTCGGAAAAACGGAACTATGTCAAGCCGGTATTCCAAGAAGGCATCGCCTTAGAAATTAAAAATGGCCGTCATCCTGTCGTTGAAAAGATGATGGATCATTCACTCTATGTGCCGAATAGCTGTAAATTGGCGGAGCAAGCCAATATGCTACTCATCACAGGGCCTAATATGTCCGGTAAAAGTACGTATATGCGACAAGTCGCACTCACGGTTGTCATGGCCCAAATCGGCTGCTACGTTCCCTGTGAGTATGCATATCTGCCTGTTACTGACCAGATTTTCACTCGTATTGGGGCAGCAGATGACCTTGCTTCTGGTCAGAGTACGTTCATGATGGAAATGATGGAGTCGCAACATGCCATCGCTAATGCAACGGAGAAAAGCCTGTTATTATTCGATGAAATCGGGCGAGGGACGTCAACCTATGACGGCATGGCGCTTGCGCAAGCGATGATGGAATATATTCATCATGAAATTGGGGCCAATACGCTGTTCTCCACACATTATCATGAATTGACCAATTTGGATAAAGAGCTATCTAGATTGGAAAATGTCCATGTTGCGGCAATGGAGCAGGATGGCAAAGTGGTGTTCCTTCATAAAGTGATGGCGGGACCAGCAGATAAGAGCTACGGGATTTACGTGGCGGAGCTTGCAGGTCTTCCAGCACCACTTCTGGAACGGGCAAAAAACCTATTAGCTACATTTGAAAGTACAGAGCAACTGGTGCCGATAGCTGATGAGCCAGAGCAGCTGACATTCTTTGATTTACAAAAAGAAGAACTGCCTATCAGGTCCACAGAGGAGCAGCAAGTACTTGATACATTAGCGAGCTATGATGTCTTAAATATGACGCCATTGCAAGCCTTCCAATATATTTATGAAATGAAAGAAAAGCTTAGTTCATCTGAATCCAGCGGAAGACCCCGTATCAATAAGTGATGAGATGAATGTAAGGGAATTTCATTCAGTAGTAGTTCAACGCTGTTGAATTCAGATGAAGCCTCCGGCGGATGTCATGGATTTTTATTGGAGATTAGAAGGCAACCTAATTACGCCAAGGCGTAATTGATAGAAAGGGTGAGAAGGATGGACATCATCAAAGTGATGGACGATACGTTATCGAATAAAATTGCCGCAGGTGAAGTCGTTGAACGTCCAGCCTCCATCGTCAAAGAACTTGTTGAAAATGCAATTGATGCAGACAGTACAGTCATTGAAATTGCACTGGAAGAGGCAGGTCTTACGTCAATCCGCGTGACGGATAATGGTAAAGGGATGACGCGTCTTGATGCTGTCCAAGCATTCGAGCGCCATGCCACGAGTAAAATTACGAATGAACACGATTTGTTTCGCATTCGGACACTCGGTTTTCGCGGAGAGGCACTTGCCAGTATTGCCTCTGTGTCCAAAATTAGCATGTGGACATCGGACGGGGAAACTTCGGGTACGGAAGTCCATATTGACGGTGGCCGTTTGACGAAGCATGACAATGCGGCCTTCCGCAAAGGAACGGATATGACAGTGTCTCAACTATTTTTCAATACACCTGCTCGTTTAAAATATATGAAGACGATTCAAACGGAGCTGGGCCATACGATTGACCTTGTCAATAGGCTTGCACTCAGTCATCCGAACATTGCCTTCAAACTGTCGCATCATAGCCAGATGCTGCTTCAGACTTCCGGCAGTGGTGACCAACGACGTGTGCTGTCAGATATATACGGCATAGCAGTTGCCAAGAAGATGGTGCCTTTCTCAGGCGCCAATGCCGATTACAGTGTGCACGGTTATGTTACGCTGCCTGAAATGACCCGTGCATCGAAAAACTATATGACGTTAATCGTCAATGGTAGATGGGTGAAAAGTAACGCGGTTAATCATACTGTGCAAGATGCATTTCACACGTATTTGCCAATCGGACGCTCACCAGTTGCCGTTATTAATGTCGAGGGCGATCCTTTTTTAACAGATGTCAACGTTCACCCTTCCAAACAGCATATTCGTATGAGTAAGGAAGGTGAGCTGCTGACGCTGATGAAAGACGCGATACGTGCAGCTATTAAGAAAAGTATTATCGTACCGGATGCAATCAAAAAAGAACCGGTCAAGAAAATCCAATCAGAGCAAGTGAATATATGGGAGTCATTCAATACTATCAAATCATCTCCAGTTCCTGAAAGACCAACTGTTAGCGAACCAGAACCTATCTATCAGCCTTATGAGCAGGTGGATGCTGAGGTCAGTGAACAGCCACCACAACCAGCCTGGACGGTCAATGAAGCGCCAATTGCTCCAGAAGAACTGTCGAGTGAACCGGAAAAAACTTTTCCATCACTTGTTCCAGTTGGCCAAGTACACGGGACGTATATTGTCGCGCAAAATGAAGATGGCTTTTTTATGATTGACCAACATGCTGCGCAAGAACGGATAAAATATGAATTTTTCAGAGATAAGTTGGCTGAGCCGGACAACGGGGAACGTCAGCTACTATTACTACCATTGATGTTTCATTATTCATCAAACGATAAGACGAAAATTGAGGAAAACAAGACATTGTTACAAGATGTCGGCATTTTCCTAGAGGAATTCGGTCCGTCCTCTTATGCAGTAAAAGAATATCCATCTTGGTTTCCAGAAGGACAAGAGACAGAGATTATCGAGGAACTGATTGAACAAGTGCTGGAAAAACGTAGGGTGGATATCGGTAAGCTACGTGAGGAAGCGGCGATTATGATGAGCTGTAAACGGTCCATCAAGGCCAATCATCATTTAACACTCGCGGATATGGAAAGGCTATTGCATGACTTAGCTGAATCCGAAAATCCTTTTACCTGTCCACATGGTCGACCCGTACTCATTCATTTTACGACATACGAAATCGAGAAGATGTTCAAACGCGTCATGTAAATAACAAAAGGATGGTGGATGGTGATGAAGGATTTGACAATGGACATGACAGATGGCTTTTTAGTCCATGCTTTTATCTTACAACCGGATGGTGAGCCAAAAGGACATATCCATTTGCTCCATGGCATGGCCGAACATATTGGTAGATACGAGGAGTTTGCACAGTATCTTGCAGGACAAGGCTATATCGTCTCGGGGCATGATCATCGGGGGCATGGCAAGACGGCTGAATTGAATGGTCAGTTAGGGCATTTTGCAGATGTGGGCGGCTTTGAGCGTGTTGTGCTAGATGTCTATGAGATTGTGACAGCTTTACGATTGCAGTATCCGGCGAAGCGCTTCATTTTATTTGGCCACAGTATGGGGTCGTTTGTAGCACGTAGATATGTCCAGTTACATGGTCAGCAAGTAGATCTCGCGGTCTTTTCTGGGACGGGGGGAGATCCGGGCCTCAGTCGCCTAGCAGGTCAGGCTGCGGCCTATTTACACGGCAAAAAAAATGGTTTTGATCAACCGGATCATTTTCTCAATAAGCTGCTGTTCGGTGAGTTTAATAAATCCGTACGTGATCCTAAAACACCATTCGACTGGCTAGCGAACAACCCCAAGGCTGTCGCACACTATCTTGCGGATCCAGCCTGTGGATTTGTGCCGACGACTCGCTTTTTTGCGGATTTGTTTGAAGGAGTGGGAAAAGTGCACGCTGCCGACGAAATTAATAATATCCCGAAAACTTTGCCAATATTACTATTTTCGGGGATTGAAGATCCAGTAGGTAATCATGGCAAAGGGGTTTGGAATGCGGCACAGCATTATGATCGCGCGGGCATGAAAGATGTGACAGTCCTATTATTTGAAGGGGGCAGACACGAAATGCTCAATGAAAACAACCGCCAACATGTGTTCAAAGCTGTGTCCAATTGGATAGAAAAGCGATGAATAGGATGCCGGAAGTAATTGCTATCGTTGGGCCGACAGCATCAGGAAAAACGGCTTTAAGCGTAGAGCTTGCTAAAGCCATTGGTGGGGAAGTCATTAATGGTGATGCGATGCAAGTGTATAGAGAGCTTGATATTGGTACTGCAAAAATTACTGTGGAAGAAATGGGCGGTGTGCCACATCATTTATTCGACGTGAAAGAGCCGAATGAATCTTTTTCTGTGGCGGAATATCAAACAGCTGTCCGTTACTGGATAAAGGATATTCAAGACCGTGGGAAGATGCCGATTATTGCAGGCGGAACGGGTTTATATGTGCAATCCGTGCTGTATGATTTCCGTTTCACAGAAGAGGCGGCGGATCTTGCGGTGAGGGAACGATTGGAGCAGGAATTGGCGGAGCAAGGTGCTGATGCACTCTATGCGAAACTATTGTCTGTCGATCCAGCGGGTGCTGAAAAGATCCATCCTAATAATCATCGCCGACTTGTACGCGCACTTGAAATTATTGAAGTGACAGGCAAAACTAAAGGTGACCACGAAGAGAATGCGGGACATGCACCACTTTATAATCATCTCTTGGTAGGTCTTGAGATGGACCGTGATGTGCTATATGAACGAATTGATAGACGGGTCGACATCATGATGGACAAAGGTTTGTTAGAGGAAGCCCAAATGCTATGGGACGCAGGGATTCGACATATGCAGTCGGTTCAAGCAATTGGCTATAAAGAACTTCATCAAACGATTGAAGACAAGCTGTTGCTAGATGAGGCTGTTGAATTGATTAAGAAAAATACACGTAATTATGCGAAAAGGCAAATGACTTACTTCCGCAATAAGTTGGAAGTGAACTGGTTTGACGCAGGGGTGGGGACCGCGGAAATTGTTAAGGGAATTTTGACAATTATGAAGGATTTTGAGTATGGAAAGCGAATAAGATAAAGGGAGCAGGAGAAATATAAGCACACCAACAGGAGGATTCTGCGTATGGCACAGGGGAATATGCAAGAAACATTTTTAAACTCGTTACGAAAGAATAATACATTTGTAACGGTATTTTTACTCAATGGATTTCAATTGAAAGGACTTATTAAATCGTATGATAATTATACTGTCTTACTTGAAACAGACGGAAAGCAGCAATTGATTTACAAACATGCGATTTCTACTTATGTCCCAGCGAAACCGGTTATTTTGAAAGACGAAGAGTGACAATGAAAAGCGGAACAGGAGTTTTTCCTCGTTCCGCTTTTCTTATGAATGGGTTTTTCATAATAGCATTCTACCAGATATCCAATGACTAGTCCTTTAGCGGATGGACTGCTATTATAATGGGGTGACTATTTTAAGGAATGAGGAATTACAATGATGTTGAATGAACAGGATGAGTTGCTGCTAGAAAAAGCGGAGGCGATAGAAGACAAGCTAGCTCCGTTTTTTAAAGATGTAGAAAAAATAGCGTTTTACAATCAACGGAAAGTGCTTGCAGCCTTCCGTAAAAATATGGTGAGTGATTTTCATCTAACAGGCTCGACAGGCTATGGTTACGATGATAGTGGTCGTGATGTGTTAGAGCAAGTTTACGCTGATGTTTTCGGAGCGGAAGACTGCCTCGTGCGCAATCAAATTATTTCTGGTACGCATGCCATTTCCATCAGTCTTTTCGGTATCCTTCGCCCTGGTGATGAACTGCTATATATTACAGGGAAGCCGTATGATACGCTAGAATCTATCGTATCTGGTAAAGGGAAAGACACAGGCTCGTTACAAGATTATGGCATTACCTATAAGCATATTGATTTGAATGAAGACGGTTCAGTTAATTTTGATGAAGTGGTAAAAAATATGCATAGTAAAACGAAGATGATTGGGATTCAGCGATCGAAGGGCTATTCAGATCGCCCATCTTTCTTAGTGGATGAGATTGGTGAAATGGTTTGCAAAGTGAAGGCTATAAATCCTGATGTTATTGTTTTCGTCGATAATTGCTACGGGGAATTTGTTGAGGTTAAAGAGCCGATGGAAGTAGGAGCCGACTTAATGGCAGGCTCACTGATTAAGAACCCGGGCGGTGGGCTTGTACGAACAGGTGGCTATATTGCAGGTCGTGCCAATCTTGTTGAACAATGTGCGTACCGTATGACGTCACCAGGACTTGGAGCGGAAGCTGGGGCATCGTTGGATACGTTACTTGAGATGTACCAAGGATTTTTCCTCGCGCCGCATGTCGTCAGCCAGGCGGTAAAGGGAGCACTATTTACAGCGGCCCTGCTTGAAGATTTCGGACTCACGACGTCGCCTCATTATACGGAAAAAAGAACAGACTTAATCCAATCGGTATCCTTTGAAAATGCGGACCAAATGATTGCCTTCTGTCGAACAATCCAAGCCAATTCGCCTATCAATGCGCACTATGCACCGGAACCATCGTATATGCCGGGTTACACGGATGATGTCATTATGGCTGCAGGGACCTTCATTCAAGGCTCCAGCATTGAGTTAACAGCAGATGGCCCGATCAGACCGCCATATACTGCGTATGTGCAAGGTGGACTTACGTATGAGCACGTGAAGACAGCGGTGCTGTCCTCTATCGAGAAGTTAATGGAAGATGGGTTAATCAAGCCATAGAAGCTGGATCATTCATCCATCAACAAAAAAAAGCTGTTCCCCATTCAAAGGGAACAGCTTTTTGCATGATTAGATTTAGTGAATTAAGCGATACACACCGACAACTTTACCTAAAATTGAAACATTGTCAACGATGATGGGATCCATTGATGAGTTTTCAGGTTGAAGTCGGAAATAATTTTTCTCCTTGAAGAAACGTTTCACTGTTGCCTCATCATCTTCTGTCATAGCGACAACAATTTCTCCATTGTTCGCCGTTTGTTGTTGCTTAACAACGACATGGTCGCCGTTTAGAATTCCGGCTTCAACCATACTATTGCCGACAATTTCAAGCATGAAGAGCTTGTCCTCAGTTGTCCCAAATGATTCTGGTAAAGGGAAGTACTCCTCGATATTTTCAATCGCTGTAATCGGTAGGCCTGCCGTTACTTTACCGACTAGGGGAACGTTGATAACACCTGGTTTCATCGCTTCCAATCCTTCTGGGTCGAGCACTTCGATAGCTCTTGGCTTCGTTGGATCTCGTCTAATGAAACCTTTGCTTTCTAATCGTGCGAGATGGCCGTGAACGGTCGAGCTTGATGCTAAACCAACAGCTT
Source organism: Sporosarcina sp. FSL K6-3457 (assembly GCF_038007285.1). Classification (GTDB taxonomy): domain Bacteria; phylum Bacillota; class Bacilli; order Bacillales_A; family Planococcaceae; genus Sporosarcina. The sequence continues at coordinate 3,199,309 of NZ_JBBOWX010000001.1, read as the reverse complement.
CGCCAATTTCTCTCACGGATGGCGGATATCCCTTTTTCTTAACTTCTTCTTTAATAAAAGATAAAATGTCTTCTTGTCTCTTCGAAATTTTTTTCATTCCATTCACCTCTCAACTAGTATTCTACTATCCTCTGAAGCTTGTAAAGCCATTCACGGACAGTCGGGTTATTTCAATAAGTTAAGTATATCAGTCCTAGGAACAAATGGCAAACACAGGTTCTAAAAAAACTGTTGACATTCGTTTTTTTATTTTCTATACTAAGAACAAGTATTCCGAACAAACATTCTGGAGGGGGATTATCATGACTTTTATTAAAAATAACAGCTATATTTTACTGCTAATTGTTTTATGTATGGGATTTTCAATTATAGGTGTCACTAAATCTGGAAAAGAGCAAAATCTAACGGAAATTACAATCATGGAAGGCGATACACTTTGGGGTCTAGCACTTCATCATGCAGAAAATATGCCTAAAGAGCAATGGATGAAAGAAGTGATGAGACTGAATGAACTTGCAACTGTTACAATAAAAACAGGAGAGGATTTGCTTTTGCCTACAGCACGAACAATGGAAGACAGTCAAAATATAACGCAACTTGCAGGTGATAATCGGTGAATGGACGTAAGAAAAATTGTGTGATTTATTGTCGAGTAAGTACAGAAAAAGATGTACAGGAAATGTCGCTTGTTCGGCAGGAAGAAGAGCTTATCGAATTGGCCGCAGAACTGGCCCTAGACCCTATAGAAGTATTCAAGGATAAGCATAGTGGTTTTGACATTGATCGTGAGGGCTTGCTAAGTTTACTTGATTTCATCCGCGATGAAGAAGTCGATGCAGTTTTAATTCAAGATGAGACGAGACTTGGGCGTGGCAATGCGCGGATGGCTGTGTTGCATTTACTGGCGAAAACAAACACAGCTATTTATTCGCGGAATGATCATGGTCCGATTGCACTGAACGAAATGGATACGATGTTGCTTGAAATTTTAGCGATTGTCGAGGAATACCAACGTAAACTACATAATGCTAAAATTCGGCGTGGTATGAAACGAGCAGTACGGGAAGGCTACCGCCCTGAACGGAACTTGAAAAATAGAGGGAATGCAGAAGGGCGCGAACGAATTGAAGTGCCTATCGACGAAATCGTTGCACTTCGTGAAAAAGGTTTGACGTATGAAGAAATCACTGGTGTATTAAATGGGCTTGGACATGATATTAGTAAAGCGACTGTCCATCGTCGCTATAAGGAATATGAACAGGAGCAGGAAGGCTGATTGGTTGCACTTTCTGCCCATTTTGTATACGTTCTATGTATTCACGAAACAAAATGGAGGAAAACACATGCTTTCAGCAGCTAAAATTAAACGTATCAATGAACTTTCGAAAAAGTCGAAAACAACAGGCCTCACACTTGAAGAAGCGAAGGAACAAACGCTACTTCGTAAAGAATACCTTGAAACCTTTAGGTCGTCGATGCGCGGTACAATCGAACACGTTAAAGTGATTGATCCAGATGGCAATGATGTGACACCAGACAAGGTGAAACAAGCTCGCAATGCTAAATATTTAAACTGACCTTTGCATTCATTGTGCAAATTGTCTAAACTAGGAGTTGTAGAAAAAATAGATTTACGGGAAAGGAAGTATATTATGACTCAACAGATTGATCAGTTAGCTATTAATACAATCCGTACACTATCCATCGATGCGATTGAAAAAGCAAATTCGGGGCATCCAGGATTACCGATGGGCGCAGCGCCAATGGCTTACACACTTTGGACAAAACATATGCACCATAACCCTTCAAATCCGCAGTGGTTTAACCGCGATCGGTTTATCCTCTCTGCTGGGCATGGTTCAGCGCTTCTATATAGCCTGCTTCACCTTGGCGGCTATGGTCTACCAATGGAAGAGCTTAAAAACTTCAGACAATGGGGCTCATTGACGCCTGGTCACCCTGAATACCGCCATACAGTCGGTGTTGAAGCAACTACAGGACCACTAGGCCAAGGAATTGGAATGGCAGTCGGTGTGGCGATGGCAGAAAAACATCTTGCTGCTACATACAATAAACCTAGCTTTGATGTTGTCGACCATTATACGTATGCACTTTGTGGAGATGGCGATTTAATGGAAGGTGTTGCAGCAGAGGCTATTTCTCTTGCAGGACACTTACAATTAGATAAATTGATTGTCCTTTACGACAGTAATGATATTTCACTTGATGGCGATCTTGACATGTCATTCTCTGAAAATACACGTAAGCGTTTTGAATCATACGGTTGGAATTATATCCGCGTAGCTGACGGCAATGATGTCGCTGAGGTTTCACAAGCGATTGAAGCGGCAAAAGGTAACACAGGTGGTCCAACAATTATCGAAGTGAAAACAGTGATTGGTTATGGTTCACCGAACAGAGCTGGAAAATCAGACGCACATGGTATGCCGCTTGGCTCGGAAGAAGCGAAACTAACAAAAGAAAACTACAAATGGACATTTGAGGAAGATTTCCATGTACCAGAAGGTGTCTATGAGACATTCCAACAAGCAGCTGAAACACTTGGTGCTCAAAAAGAACAACAATGGACAGAACTATTTACACAATATGAAGCAGAACACGCAGAGCTTGCGCAGCAGTTGAAAGATGCAATTGACCGTAAACTACCAGCCGACTTTGAAAAATCATTGCCGACGTATGAATCAGGTACATCACATGCATCGCGTTCTGCATCTGGTGATGCTATCAATGCAATTGCAAAAATGCTGCCATCATTCTTTGGAGGAAGCGCAGACCTTGCTGGTTCTAATAAGACAACAATTAATGGAGCGGGCGATTTCCTTCCAACGGATTACTCTGGCCGCAATATTTGGTTTGGTGTACGTGAATTTGCTATGGGTACAGCGCTAAACGGTATGGCTCTTCACGGTGGCTTACATGTATTCGGTGGTACGTTCTTCGTATTCAGTGACTATGTGCGCCCGGCAATCCGACTGTCAGCACTTATGGGTGTTCCTGTCACATACGTATTCACACATGACAGTGTAGCTGTTGGAGAAGATGGTCCGACACATGAGCCAGTTGAGCAGTTAGCTTCTCTTCGTGCGATGCCAGGTCTATCAGTGATTCGCCCAGCGGATGCGAACGAAACAGCAGCTGCATGGAATATTGCTGTATCATCAGAAAGTACACCAACTGCACTTGTTCTATCACGTCAAAACTTGCCGACACTAGCGAAATCAGCTGAACTGGCAATGGAAGGCGTTAAAAAAGGTGCCTACACAGTTTCGCCTGCCACGAAAGAACAAGCGGATGCAATTTTGATTGCATCGGGTTCTGAAGTAGGATTAGCTGTTGCTGCACAAGCGAAATTAGCGGCAGACGGTATCGATGTATCTGTTGTCTCTATGCCTTCTTGGGACCTATTCGAGAAACAAGACGAAGCTTACAAACAGAGCGTTCTACCAAAAGCAGTGAAAAAACGCCTAGGTATCGAAATGGCTGTATCATTCGGCTGGCATAAATATGTTGGTGACGAAGGTGCTATCATTGCTATCGATACATTCGGTGCAAGTGCGCCTGGCGACACAGTTATTAAAGAATTCGGCTTTACTGAGGAAAATGTTGTTGCGAAAGTAAAATCGTTATTTAATAACTAATTATCAAACGTTTCATTAGCCATAAAATTATAGGCTAATGAAACGTTTTTTTTTGGCATTTTAACTTATCTATCTTTTCCGACAATAATAGTGTTGTTCTATTCCGCAATGTGACAGTCTTTTCATTCCAAAGGATGTACCTTAGTAATAGGGGGTGGCGAACTTGCGATCATACGGAATTTATAAGGTGAAAGAGATGTACCAGCCATTCGTCATTGGACGTGAACGGCTATTATATGACCTCTTGAAAGAAGACGGACAGCAAAGAGATTGTATGCGAGAAGTGGATTATTTATGTGATAGGCTCGAAGAAGAATTAATAAATGAAGCGATTATGGCAAACCTCGGAAAAGGATTTACATCCATTGAATGCCACGATGGGGAATATAAGCTGACGCATCCTGTAAAGGGATCTATCTTGATTTCGCGTTCATCGTATTCACTGAATGTGTATTGCGATGGCTCGCGTATGCTGGACCTTGATTTGTTCGTTGCCTTATCTGGGTCGGACGACCGTTTCTTTGCTGTGATGGATGGGCGAGGGGAGTGGGGATGGCTAAAGCCAGTCAAGTATACCGATTCTCGCATGAGAGAAGAGAATATATTTTTATGAACTAAAATAGAGATGTGCAACAGGGATCTGCTATCGTTTAGCAGGTCTCTTTTGCATGGCTATCGTCATTTTTTCTGGATTCCGAGTTTTCAATTCATTTCGATGTATTTTTTTGACGTAAATTCAAAGTCTGTGGTATTTCTGTTGTTTGGTCACTATGTCAGGAAAGGAATATTTTAAGTAGGACCATTGCCATTCACTACCGCTATGCTGTATAATCCATCATGGTGGAGTACACTCGAATGATGAAAGCGAAGGAGGTAATAGCGGATGAATTTGACATTAGGAATTATTTTAATCATCGTCGCGCTAGCAGCAGGTGTGGCCCTTGGATTTTTCATTGCACGTCAATATATGATGAAATATTTGAAAGATAACCCGCCGATTAATGAAGATATGTTACGCATGATGATGATGCAAATGGGACAAAAACCATCACAGAAGAAAATTAATCAAATGATGACGCAAATGAACAAAGCTAGTGAGAAAAGCACGAAGAAGAAATAAGCCTTATCATTGACTTTGTAAGCATTTGATTGAGTTTGTGAATGTTTTTGAAGGGGAAGCAGTAGTGAAATGTAGTGACAGGGTTAAACCTTCTCATGAATTTTTTTCTACGTTTGCTTTATCCGTCTACTATTAGAATGATTAACCACTTTACCATTAGAAATTTAATGGAGGAGTGGTTTTTTGTTGTTATTGGATGATTTATTAGAAGAATATTTGTATCATTGTTTAGCAAAAGGCTTTACAAAAAAGACAATGATAAACAAGCGTCAAGAATTTAATCAATTGAAAAAGTTTTTAATTGTGAAACGTGGCATTACAGAAATTGAAAGCGTTACAGTTCATGATTTACGGGCGTATTTAAGGGCAAAGAAAAATGATGGGTTACAGCCACAAAGTATAGTCTCGATGTCTAAAATCATTTCAGCGTTTTTTAACTGGTGTGTAGTGGAAGAGTATCTTACAGAAAGCCCAATGTCTAAGGTTGAAATTCCTAAAGTCCCAAGAAAAGTTATAAGAGGGCTTGAACCCGATGAAGTTGTAGAAATGATTGATTGCTTTTCTTATAAAAACTACATTGAGTGCAGAAATAAAGCGGTTATTGCGATGCTTGCTGATACTGGATTGCGCGCAATGGAAATAAGAACTTTATTATCAGAGAATGTCAAAGAGACAACAATTCTTGTTAATGGAAAAGGAAATAAAGAAAGAATCGTTTTCATTTCACCTACATTGAAGAAGATACTAATCAAATATGAGCGTATGAAGGAAAAATATCTGAAAGACAAGATAGTAAAATCGGATAGTTACTTTTTAACTTATCAACATAGAGAGCTTTCTCATGTGACGGTCTGGAAAATAGTCAAAGAAGCAGGGGAAAGAACGGGGATTAAAGATGTTCATCCGCATATGTTTAGGCATTTTTATAGTGTTCAAACACTCAACAGCGGAAACATAGATGTCTATTCCTTATCACGCCTTTTGGGACATTCTGATGTTTCAACTACGCAAAGGTACTTGCAATCAATGACACACGCACAATTAGAGGATAAGGCAATCTTGGCTAGTCCATTAACTAACATTGGAAGGACAAGAAAATGAATGGTTGCTACAATGCACCGTTTTAGCTTGTAATATCAAGGGGTAAAGCGTTTTACAAGCCATATCACATGAGCATCTATTGAGAAAAGGGGAAAGAAACATGGATTTACTATTACAGCGTATCGAGGAATTGACACCAGAACAGCACAGCGTTTTCACGTATCGGATTGGAATGGACGTGCTTCAACAGTTTGAGGATAAGGCAGAGTCATATACAGCCAAAGACTTTGAGGGGACGGCGAACTTTCTGATTAGGCTAGTAACTACTGGAAAAGTAAAATAACAAGCAATGACAAATATAGGAGCTGAAAATCATGCGACAGTCTTTACAGAACCTAGAAGAAGAATTAGATATGTTTCCTGATACTCTTATGATTACAGTACAACGCAAAGACTTACAAAAGGTATTTCACAAGCTAAGGTGGCAAGCGGAGGAATGGAGCAATCAATCATGCTTAGGTTACGTGATTAAAGGGGTTAGAACAAGCAGGGCTTGCAGAGGAGGACGTGGAGCATCTTGTAAGGTGTATTAGGCGTACGTTCGATGATACTTCACTCAAGCAGGCACAAGACATCTATTGTCAATCAAGGTATTGAGAAATTGATTGGACACGCTACTTAATCAGGGATAGCGTGTTTTTATTTTTTTTGGCGAGATACAAAGAACTGTAAATAATCGTTTCTATTAATTAGAAATTAGTCATCCTTAAAATTAAAGTATTATTAATTCAATTTGTTATCCTTATTTTAAATTACGTTGTTTAATTATTCTCTACGGTATATAATTATAGTAGGTAATTAAATGAACGGAGGTTTTAGTATGATATGGAAAGACAACAATAAGGACAATACTAGAAGGAACAGCGACACAAATAAGTACAAGTTTATCAAATTATCGCAGCAGGATTATAAAGGAAATAAACTTTTAAGAATATATACATCGAAGTTCTTAAAGAGTTATTTAGATGAGAAGGAATTAAGCTTCTTTAAATTCGGTATTGATAAAAAGGGTAGTGAGCCAAAGCTATACATTTTGTTTAGTCAAGAAGAAGACGGTTTTTATGCGTTGAGAAATGCAAAAAATGAACATAAAGTAAATGTCAGTGCGAATCGAATCGTTGCCGATTTAAAGGAGGACGGTATCGTATTACCGCTTGAACGCCTTAGATTAGAAGAAGCGACAGAAGAGAAAAAGGTGAAATTCGGATTGAAGGCAGAATCATATTTATTCGAGGTTCTCATCCCTTCAGCAACTACTAAAGATTGATGGGCAGTAATTACACATAAGTAAAGTCATGCGAACATAACCGCATGGCTTTTGTATTTGCTTTTTTGTTTCAATATCACAATATGCTAATTAATCGCTGGTTACAAAAGTTACATCTTTTAAGGAGCTGTTTGCTATATGAAAATCTTTCTTAGAAATAAATACGATTTGTATAACAACTTTTAAATAGTGTAAATTCTGTAACTTTGATAGGTTTAAGTTCTATTTTTAAATATTAATTTCAATTGTACAAAATTTAGTGGATGCAGTAGTGCCTCTTGTATTACTATATAAGTATAAGAGGTAAGAAAGGATGGTCTTATGATTAGTTTAGAAGGATTGAAGAATTTAAAAAATAGAAAAGAGAAAATATTGAAGGATGGTGTTTATAACTTTTTCATAGAAAATGTCAATTATCAATCTGATAGGATAGATAAAAACAACAATCAATATGAAATGTGGAAATTTGAACTACGACTAACAGATAGAAACTTTAAATTGATAAAAAATGTATTAGTATACGATAATGATGGCGTAAATGATATGGGTAAGGAACAATTAGAGGCTTTAATCGCGTTGCTTGATATTGACTTTGATAATTTATCGGTAAAGGAGTCTGAATTAAAAGACTTCCTAACAGAGAGGTTAAAGGACTTAGAGGTAGTAAGCACCGTCTATACAAAGAATGGTAGAAGTGAAGTAGCTTGGTTATATAGCCTAGAAGAAAGGGAATACGTATTAGAAAAATTCCAAAGAAGAAATGCGGAAATGAAGAAACCTGATGATGAAGTAACAAAAATAGAGAAAGTTGATGAGCCATCACCAAATGAAGCACATCAAATTTTAGAAAATCGTCAAGAAAATGAAGTAAAAGTAGAAGAGGAGAAACGCATACAATCCAATGTAAATGCAACAGATGATATTAATTATACTGATTTTATCAAGTTTGATTAAATATGTTCATGCGAGTGGAGAGTATGTGCTTCACTCGTTTTATTTTTCGGAAAATCAAGGAGGATGAAAAGATGGAGAAATATTATAAAGAAAAAAATATAGATGAATTAGTCCAAGTGAATGAGTTTGTGAGCGTTAAAGGAAAAATGATAGGCGATTTAACGGTCAAAACATGGAAAAATGGCGAGGGTGAGAACATAATTTTTGTCTTGAATGACGGTGTTCGTAACTTAAAATGTATTATTTTCGCGAATTATAGGGACTATCGTAAAGAGAGCCTAGACATGATTAAAAGTTATTTTGTTAAAGGTCATTTTTATGCGTTAAAAGGTGAAATGAGCCTAGACGTTACATTCACTAATTTTAATGTAACAAGTTGCGGTATAGGCAACACCAACGCTCCTACAATGCAATTAAAAATAGATGCATATGAAGATATTACTGGAAAAGTTGGGAGTAGATTAGATACCGATGAAATAGGACGAGTAGAATTTAAAGTAATTAGCCAATATTCTACAATGCAAAGTATTACCAAAGAGGCAGCAGCAATAGAACTAACCAATAGATTTAATTATCGGGGGCTAGGCTTTGTAGAAAAAGGAACGGTGAGAGGGTTTCCTTTGATTGAGCAGCAGTTTAATCAATATAAAAGGGTTATGGTGGACAAATATAAGAACAATCCTAGTGAAGCAAATCGAAGGAATGTAGAGAATATCGAAAGTATGAAGCTATTTTACGGTGTCGATTTTTTAATCAGCCAAAATAGATACCTGCATTATTTAGTAAACGATGAGAAATTGCATGAGAAAAACAGTGAGATTATCGGTGAGAACTTTTTGAGAAATACTAAATATCTAGTATTTGATATAGAAACGACAGGTATTTTACCATTTGTTCATGAAATTATTGAAATAGGAGCAGTAGTGGTTGAGAACGGTGAAGTTGTAAAGGAATTTAACAAATTGATTAAGCCAAAAAATCAAATCAGCCAAAGAATCAGTAACCTCACAAATATCACCAATAAAATGGTAGGGCAATGTGAGGACGAAGAAACGGCATTAAAACAGTTTTATGATTTTATTAGTGATGATGAGTATGTGCTGGTCGGGCATAACGCTAGAGATTTCGATTTAAATTTTATTAATGTGAGAAGCAGAATGCATAAACTTGATGAAAAGTTGAATGATTTTCTATTAATTGACACCATGTATTTAAGTAAATATGTTGAGGAAGAAGTATTGCATAAGCAAAGTAAGCGTAAAAATTATAGCTTGAAGGGTATGTTGAAAAAATATGGTATTAAAATTGAAAATCATCATAGAGCTATTTCCGATAGCTTGTCTACGTTTAAATTATTTAATAAGTTGCTAGAGGAAATGTCAGTTAATCATAAAAAATTGGTGGAATGTAATGAGCCATTAAAAAGCCAGCTAGATACGAGGTTTCCGCAAATGGTCACACTCTATGCGTTAAATAGGGAAGGTATGACATTCCTTAATCAGTTAAGTAGTAAGGTAAATACCGATACAGAGAATCGAGTGTTAAGCTGGGCCGATGTGAATGTTAAAGGCGACAGAGAGAATATTTTGGTCGTGAGTAATGGCTTTTATTGTAAGGATATATTTGAGAATCTATTGAATGGAAAATTTACCGAAAGTGTTTTAGACCATTATGATGTGATTGGTTTCAACAGTCCTTATAGCAATCACTACTATGAAGATGTACCAGTAGAAACGTTAAAGCAATTAATGAAAATTGTTGATAATGTATGCCAAAAGAAAAATAAAACGGTTATCAGCTTAGGAGAGGTCTTGTGTCTTCATAAGTACGAAGAAAAATATATAGATATGCTGTGGTTTGATAATCGGGCAAAGGTGTTTTTGGATAAAAATCTAACAATTATCCGCCAATACTTCGATAATAAAATTCAAAATGGACTACCATTCAGCGATATGGAGAAAGAATTGTATAGCAAGTTTATTCAAGGTGAGTTGAAAGGTGATGATTTGTTAAACATCAACATTGAAGGCTTAAAACTCAAAGTAGAGGGAGGGAGATTCCATCCATATATTCAAAATAAGGAGCTACCTAGAAATAATGTCTATTATAAAACCACTAAAGAATTGCTACTTGAATTTGATTTTTTAGGCGAGGAAAGAAGTAGGGAAATTGTTTCAACAAATACCATTCAGCTTTTAAATAGGTTCTCGTCTTTCGAGGTAGTGCCTACACACCCGTTAGTCAAGCCAAGAATGCTAGAGGGCAATGAGAAGGAAAAAATGCAACAGGTGATAGATAGAAGGCTGGTAGAGTTATACGGCGCAAATGTCCATGAAGCCGTACAGGAAAGATTGGCATTGGAGCTAGAGATGGTCTTTAAAGGTGGCTACGAGGTCGTTTTTTACGGTAGTCACTTATTAGTAGAGGAAAGTAAAAGAAAAGGTTATTTGGTAGGTAGTCGGGGCAGTGTAGGCAGCATGTTATTAGCTTATGTATTAGGCATAAGCGAGGTCAATCCATTACCGCCGCATTATCAATGTGAAACGTGTAGGGAAGTTGAATTTTGCGAAGCTAAAACGGTTCTATGCGGTTTAGATTTACCCGTCATACAATGCGCTTGTGGTGGCTTATTAAAGGGGAATGGCTTTGACATACATTGGAGTAGCTTTATGGGTTATAACGGCGAGAAGACGCCTGACGTTGATTTAAACTTCAGTAGTGAGGTTCAAAAGCATATCATTGATTATATTACGGGGCTGTTTGGTGAAGGTAACATCGTTCGGGCTGGAACGATTAGTAAGCTTGCGGAAGGTAAAAGTAAAAAAATCATTTGGGAATACCACAAAGCTAAAGGAAATATTGCTGTTGAAACTTTAATGAATAGATACGAGAACGATGCCAGTTATTTTTATGAATTGGACGAGGAAGGCAATTTACATCCAACCGATTATATTCATTTTGATGAAGATAACCGAAACGTTCTCTATATAGAGAAATTAAAACAAGGGGATAATGACGAGCAATTAGTAGAAATATTGACGTTTGATTTTGATAGCTTGGTTTTTCAAGAAACTTTGGATTTTCTAAATGGTGTAGCTTTTAGTAGCGGTCAGCATCCAGGAGGGATGTTAGTCATTCCATCCGAGCTAGATGTCAATTATTATAGTGGCATTACCAATAGTAAAGATGGCTATGATGCTGAAAATATCACATTGCAATCCGAGTATAAACCGTTTGAAGATGCGATATTGAAATTTGATATTTTAAGCCAAGATGATAGCACAAGGTTGTATTACTTAGAAAAAGAAACGGGTGTAAGTGTAGCTACAATAAATATGTATGATGCTAATGTTATTCAGGAATTTGCGTTAGGACATACGGAAATGATTAGTGAATTTAACACAAGATATTCCACCAACGTAACAATGCAAGTCCAGCCACGGAATTTTAGTGACTTGATAGCTATTAGTGGTTTAACACACGGAGAGGGCTTATGGGACGATAATGCCGAGGTGCTACTAAAAGAGGGTAAGGCGATTAGTGAGCTGATTACAAGCCGAGAAAACTTTAAAAAGCTGTTAATGCACTATGGTATTGAAGAATCGTTGAGTAACAGAATAGTAGAGTTTATTCGGAAGGGAAAATTGCATAGTGAGAAAAATAAAGCTACAAATCTAATCGAATGGCAATCATACGAACAAGTTTTACATGAATATCAAGTTGAGAGATGGCTTATCGAGAGTATGAAAAAGGTTAAATACTTGTACCCTCTAGCTCATGCTGCTGCTTATGTAATTAATGCATATAGATTAGCTTGGTACAAAAAATATTATCCGATTGCATTTGCTAAGGTCATGATTAATTTATCGTTAGCTGATAAAAAGGTTGAGAAAACCATCTTTTTAATGGATAGCGAGCAAATTGATGGCTTGATTCGCAAGTATGAAAATCCGAGAACGTATTACACACTTCCTACTAAAATAAAAGGAAGTGCGGCAGAGATGTATTTAATGCGCTGGTTGTTCGATAACCGTATCGAGCTATTAAAAGCAGACTTGGACAAGTCTGATACGGAAAAAGCTGTTATTGAAGATGGGAAGATACGTTTACCATTAAAGCTGATGCCGAGTAAAAATAAGTGAAGTCAAAAGTATATATACTAGCAACCACTGATGTAATTGTCAGTGGTTTTTTATTTATTTAAAATAAAATTCGTTTTGTACAAAAATCAGTAGACGACATTAACACTCTCGTTATATATTAAGTGCAAGAAGTATTAAAACTTATTTTAAATTAAATCATCATATTATATTTAAAGTGATAGATTTTGATATTTTTAAAAAAGAGAGGATGATATATTTGCATAAAGAATATTTAAGAGATGAAGTTTTAGAAATTTTAGTGGAAAAAGAGGTCATGTTGGGTTTGCGTTATCAAGTAGGTAAATTAGGAGAGTATGTATACTTTTTGAAAATTGACGATGTAGTTGAAATAAAAAAAGTTAATTTTTCTGCCCCCCGATATGAGGTTTTGAAAAGAAATTGCTGGGGTGAAATGGAAATAGATGAATTAATATGTTCATTTGAGATTAATATGAATTATTCTGATAATGAAGATAGGTTTTATGATGCTAAGGATTATAATTTTGAGAAATTAATTTTTGATAAAAATGGTGTAATTATTGGTTTTATATGAGGCGCTTTTGGAGTGCCTCATATATTTTAGAAAATAATAAATGAAGAGATAAAAGGGAGATTGATAAAATGTTAGCTTTAGTAGAATTAGGAAAAAGAATTACAGAAATGATTGAAAGTGGAGATATGACGAAAAGAGAGGATTTGATTGAACAGCTTCTTAAAGTTGATGAAGAATTTGGGATTAGAGATATTATGCTTACTGAAAATGGAATTGAATTTATGTTAGGTAAAGAAGAATTTAATGAATTCGATGAAGATGAATTTGATTTATTCGATTTAATGTAATGAGGATAGATAGGCGAGTTGTAGCACTTTTTAAGTGTTTCGACTCGTCTATTTTTTTCTAAAGATTCATTCCATTCTTATTGTGAGAATGGTACAATATTAATATAAATATCCCAGCTTTTACTAATATACTATTATTTTATTTGGAGGAATTGAGAATGAAAAACAAAGTGAAATTAGGTATGTGTAGCGCGGTATTAATCGGTAGTTTAGTGTCTGGTACTTCTTTCGTAGCAGAAGCCTCCACCAACGATTTCAATACTAAAGTAGCCCAACAAGTGGTAGGGCAATTTAAAGATGTAAATAAATCGAATTATGCGTATGATGCGATAAATTGGGCTAAGAGTGAAGGTATTATTGACGGGTATCAGGATGGAACATTCAAGCCAAGTGGAACAATTACAGAAGCTCAATTCGCTAAAATGTTAGCGGAATTTTTAAAACTTAAAGATGATAAAGGTGATTTAATTAAAGCTACGCCAGCGGCTCATTGGAGTGATACTTATTACGATGCACTCGCTACTTATGGAGTCCCGATGAACGGTTATTTTGATAATGGTCTAAGAAATAAACCTGTAAAACGTGGTGTAATCGCTCAAGCAATTGGTCATGTCACAGGTAGTTCTAATACGTTAACTGCTTCGATTGATTATATGTTAGGAGAAGGTATTACAAGTGGACAAAATCCACAATATGCAGGTAAAGATTTATTAAAATACTTTGGTTCTCAAAATAATTTAACACGTGGTCAAGTAGCGGCATTTTTATATCGTATGCATAATGCTGATATTGACGAAGCTTCTGGAATTTCAATTGCCGTACGTAATAACAGCGAGGGATTAACTTTAGTAGGTCAAGCGAATAAAGGAATGAATAAGTTAGACAATAGTTTACGTATTGGTAAATTAGGAAGTGAAAAACCTGGAAATGGTGGTGGAATAACTGTTAAACCACCAGTAAATCCACCAGTAGTAACTCCTCCTGCAGGAGATTTCAGTGGTGCAAAATTACCAGTAAGTGATAGTGCTAAAGCGAAGGACGTAAACGTAAACGAGTTAAACAAAGTAGTATCCCATTTATCTAGTGGAACTATCGACCAATTCAAGAAAAATGGTTATGAAATAAAGCACGCAAGCCCTGGTATGATTTTTACTAACGATTTTGCAATAACTGTTACTAGTTCAAGTGACATTAATACTAAGTACATATTTTCATATGACAAAGGAGTTCCTCTAAGTTTTATAAAATCAGTAGTAAAAGATTTAAGTGGTATAACTCTAACTGATGCGGATTTATCCTCAAAAGGGGAAGTGATTAAAGGTAAAGTATATATCATGTACGATTCAAATGGTGGACGTACTATAAATATTAGAAGATAAAGTAACATAAAAGTTTTAACCGAAAGGAGGAACCTCAATGGATAAAAAGAGATTAGTCATTTTAATATCTTCTGTAGTGGCTTTATTGTTAGTAGCTGGTTTATTCTTATTCCTATTTTTTAATAAGGATACTGCTAATCCAGTTGAAAAGCCGAATGAAGAAGATATTGTACAAGAAGAAGATTTAGAAAAAATTAAAGAAATTGATTTTGAAGATAGTATGGCTACAAACCAAATAAACGCTGATTCTGAAATTATTGAAGATGAAGAACGTAAGAAGATTATAGAGGAACAAAAAAGGTTAGACGAAGAAGCTAAAAAGTTAGAGGAAGAAAATAAAGTTACTGTAACTGAAACCGATAAAAGTATAATTAAGAATTACGGTGACATCAAAGTAACACGAACTGGAGGAACTGTAGGTAACGATTTAGCCGAAGTAGATAAACTACGGAAAGAAAGTGGAGGAGTTTCCATTGATAAGGATTTAAGATAGCGAAGGGGTTAGAAGAAAAGGTTGACAATAAAAGGCTATTAGAGAAGTTGTTTGAAATAATGAATAAAATAGGGATTGATGGTGTAAAATAAATTAATTTGGTAATATGCATACTAAAGTAACTTATAGAAAATATTTCAGTATGCATATGTCTCTATATCTTCTCGATTAGTTCTGAAATGTTCTTTATTAGTGATTCTTCATCAGCAGTTATATGTAAATCCACATACACTGATTGATGTGAATGTAGATGACTTTCCCAACCATCTAACATAGAAATATAGACAGAACGGATAAAATCATCACTTATATTTTTATTTCCCACATATCGATTATTAGCTGCGAAAGTTTCATGGCGCACCGCATAAAATGCATCTTTAACTATACGGAATTTTATTAATAATAATTTACCGTTTTCATCTATAACTAGTGAATTATTATATGAATCATTACCATGTAGTAACAATTCCTTTACATCGTTAAAACTAAATAACTTTTCAGTTGGTTTTTCAACTCTATGGGAAACAATTTCTAAACTAACAATTCCTGAACCTGCTGAATTTGCACTTAACTTACCTTCTACAATATTACCTAAAAAGTTTTTGTATTTAATTGTTTTATGAGATTCAGCGTAACTTTCAGCATATTTTTGAGCGTCAAGATAATTTGAGAAAATCATATCATCTTCATATAAGGTAGTAGAACGGTCATCAATCTTTTTAAATTCATTATTATTTTTCAGCCTATGTTTGTCTGATATAAATCCAAAGTCAATTGTGAAACGCATATTTAATTGAACACCTCGCTAAATATTGTATAATGCCAGTGTAACATGTTTTAACATTTTTAGGAAGGTGGATATTTTTTGAAACCAAAACAAAAAACTTCATTGTATAAGGTTTGGGAAGACTTCGGATTAAAAAATAATATTTATCACCCAGATGAAATTTGTTCATTTTTAGAAAAGGCTATCGAAGCTACAAATGGGCATTTAAATGTTGATTTTTATGGAGGAGGCTATGCGGACGAATTATGTGCAATTAAGCGTATAGGCAATTTCTTTTATTTATACTGGAAAGATTTCGAGGGTTATTTTTCGAGAGTTGATGAATTAACTGAATTTGAAATAATGGAGTATCAAATATTTGGAGGAAATACTTATATTTACCAATTTATGAATATAAATAATTTAGAAATCCTTGAGTATAAGGGAGAGATTTATATTGTAGTAAGGTGTAATTACACTACAAAAAAAGAATTATATTCAAACCTTGTTAATACTTTTAAGGTTTCTAAAGAAAATATAATTGAAATTGAAAGTGGTCATTATATTGAATTTTTATTTAAAGATTCCAATGGATATAATCATAGTTGTCAACTTATACCATTTCCGATTAATTCGATAATGATTCAAGAAAAAAATAATCCTTTAGATGAAAGTCTATCTAAAAGGATAATGGATATGGTTTTAATTAACGAATTCAAAGAATTATATAATGCTTGGTTAAGAGAATTACGTTCTTTAGAGGATTATATCAATAGTCGCCAACTAAAAAATTTAGGTAGCGAAGTTAGATTAGAATCTGAAAGGTTACTGAAATATTATATCCTGTATAAACATTACGAGATGGATTATAAGGAATTCGAGAAGATTTCAAGCGTAATATTATCAAAATATAGTCATTTAACATTAGGTGACTTAAAAAAGAAAATATCAACAATAGATATTCCAAATAATTTCATCGTAATTCTAAACACATTAGCACATGATAGTGGTAAACCACCAATGAAAAAAGACCTCAATTTTGTCCTTGAAAATTTCAGAAATATTTTAGATGAAAATTTTAAAATCTAACGCATATGAAAAATTCTTGTATTTTATCAGAGGAAAACATCTCCTTTTGTCGAATTTAGTAGATAGAAGGAGGGGATGAATTATGACCGATATGCAAAAAGCAATTGATGCTATAACAAAGTTTTTAAATGATGTTGATAAAAGAACAATGCTAGTAAGAGGTTATGATAACGAAGCTAAGTTAAGAGTAACACTTTCTTGTTTAAATCAAGTATTTAACAAAGGGATTATTAGAACTGGTTCTATGTCTGATATGCCCCACCATGTTAACGGAGCATTCAATAAAAATTTGCTACCTAATTCAATTAAATCAACAGCTATTTATAAATTAGGGAAAATGAGTGTAAACTTTAGCAGTTATGCGACTCACACACAAAATAATCCCAAAGGAAATGAAGATACTTTTAGTTTGTTTTATCCAGTGGAATCGGTACTTAAAAATTCAAAAAGATACATGAAATTTTTGGATGAAATAAAACGTACACAATCTAGGAAAATCATACTGGTTACTACCAATGAATGGGGTATAGAGGACTGGGATATTGAAAATCATGTAGATGAAAACTTCTTCTATAGTGTTGAGAATGATAATCCTCAAATAATGAGAAACTTAAGGAATAATGGGGCGATATAAAGCTTGTTTTTAATAATCTTTAGCAGAGGAGATATTTTATGGACTGGACTGAAGATTACTACAATGAGAATGACGTTGATATTTCAATAAAAACTTTAATGGACTTTGCTAAATCTAAACGTCCGAATAAGCTATATAAATATCAACCGATTAATGATAAAACATGTGAAACCTTATTAGAACAGCAAATTTGGTTGAGTAAAAGATGTCTGTTAAATGACCCTTTTGAAAGTAGTCCACTTAATCATGAAGAAAAGAATGTGTATGATATTTTATCAGGGTATTCTGATTCATTGGAAGGGTTTGTTTCAGAATCTATTCTGAAAGAGTTTAGTATGCATGATAAAGAAATAGCTCAAATGGTAAATGAGTTCTATAAACATGCCGTAATAGGCAGTTTCTCTACAACGAACAACAATTATGTATTGTGGGGAAATTATGCAGAAAAAAATAGCGGAATTTGTGTAGAGTATGATTTAAAAACAAGTCATATGTTTGAAGACGACCAAGAAAGTAAAATTAATCCTTTAAATTTTCTTTTTCCAGTAGAGTATAAAATCACTAGAAGTGATATTAGTGATATGATTAAAGCTGCTTCATTGAACCACAGTGGTTCTGAAAAAACAAGAGTGGCTGAATTGATTTCATTATTAGAGAAACATCCAGATTGGGGATATGAGAATGAATGGCGGATAATACTTCCTTCAAATATCCATAATGAACTAGGTGAACATGGTATAAAAATATCCTTTATGAAACCAAGTGCAATATATTTAGGCTTAAATTTTAAGGAAGAATACTTACAACAAATAAAATATTATGCGGAAAGACAAAAAATTCATTTATATCAGTCAAAAATAAACAATTCAAAAGATATATCATTGAAGTTTGAAAAAATAAATTGAATTTGTTGGTAGAGATATTTATTATCAGCATAGTTTAGTGGAAATCTATACAATAGTCATGTTATTAAAAATGGGAGATGAACGGCATATTAAAAAATATCATAACAATTCAATATTGCTCAATAAATGCTACCCACGTGGAGTAGCGTTTTTTTATTGCGAAATTTTATATGAAGTAGGTCATATATAGAGAAAATGGGTTACGTTTCTAAATCTGAAAGTTACATTTTTGATTACGCTGGTTACACCTGTTTTATTTGAAATATTAATTGTATAATGTACATTTAATTTCTAAAAAATTTGGAAAACGTTGATATATCAGCGTTTATAACGCTTTATATTCTTTAAAAGTCTACTTAATATTACTGACAATAGATTATAAATATATAGAGGTTACAAAAGTTACACTATCTCAAGGTAGTATAGATAATGAATTATTATCTATATAAATATAATTAATAATATAAATCAGCAGTGTAATATGAGTAACTTTTGTAACTCTAGTAGTGTAAATAATTATTAATTATAACTGTGTAAAGTTCCGTAGACGATGCCTAGTTGTTTATCTTATAATTAAGTTACAAGAATTGAAATGAAGGTGATTGGATTAAATGATAGATAATATTATTGCATTTTTGGAGTATTTATATCCTAGTGATTATAATTATGAAGGTAAAATACTGTTGTTCAATATCGATACAAAAGCTAGTGAATTCATTGAAGTAGCTGATAAAGATAGCGTGGTTAATCGTATCGAGGCGGAAGCAGCTAAAGGCAATACGATTCAAATAAATCTAGCTTTGCAACTTGAAAAGGAAGCCAAAATAGAGAAGGTACAAGAAAGTAAGAGCAAGCATGAAATAATAGAAGCATTGTATAAAAAATATATCAATCGTAGTTATGGCAATGGCAATAAAGCGGAGCAAGAAAAATCGAAGCGTTTGTTGCGTAGTATTGAGCAAAAGGAAAGAGAGCTAGGTATCAATTTAAATAGAAAGAAAGCCGAGTTACAAAGAGATTTGGTCAGTTTTGATACGATGCAACAGCAGTTGAATGAGTATAGCCATAATGATATACACGGCTATTTTAAGGCAGATATAGCAGCACTTACTCAAAGTATTCTAAGTAGGGTACGGGGCAAGGTTAGTACCGTTAGTGAGGTATTTGGACTATGGCTCGATATTGATGTTGAGGTAGAGGGGCATCACAATGAGCAGCACAATAGATACTTCAGCAGCTTCCAGCAAGCTACTGATTTTATGATGGCTTTACCTATTAAGCCTAGCATGATTGTTAATAGTGGTGGCGGTCTACATGCGTACTACAAATTTAATGAAGTATTGCGGCTTGAAACAATTGAGGAACGTAAGGAAATCAATTTGATTTATAGGTTATTTAGCGAGTACGTCAATCAGGAGGCTAACAAGGTAGGGAAGAAAATTGATAAGTCCAATGTTTTAAAAATGATGCGTGTGCCGTTCACGTTGAATCTTAAAAATATAGAAAACCCAAAGCGAGTTACGATTGAATATCTTGATGAGGAAAATAGATTAGTGTACGAAGATGTGAAAACTTTTTTGAAAGATAGTATAGAAAAATATCAGCGTAAACTAGCGAAGCAATCGCAACAGAAACGCTACCCTTCTAATAATAAGGCTGATGGAAACTTGATTTATGAACGTTGTAACTGGGTAAGGCATCATGCCGACAACCAAAATGAATGTGAATATGAAGACTGGAATTTGTTACTGATGTTATGTGCCAATTTAACAAACGGCTTTGAAAAGGCTCATGAATGGAGCAAGGACTATTATAAATACAACCCAAGTGAAGTGACAGGAAAGTTCGAGGAGCTGGCTGAAAAAGGCTTCAAACCGTTCTTATGCGATAAAGTAAATAATAGCGGTCTATGTATAGG
The DNA here is from genome assembly GCF_038007285.1 of Sporosarcina sp. FSL K6-3457. Taxonomy (GTDB): domain Bacteria; phylum Bacillota; class Bacilli; order Bacillales_A; family Planococcaceae; genus Sporosarcina. The sequence goes on along the minus strand of NZ_JBBOWX010000001.1, from coordinate 3,179,042 downwards.
ATGCCCTTTACTTCATGCTGGGAAATCTCCTATCAGCTTAGGTTATAAGTGAACTTTATTGAAGTAGATGTACATTTTTGTACATCTATTTTTAATTTTATGTAAAAAATAATCAAAGTGCGTAAAAATCGGTTGATGGATTAATTATTTGTGTAATATACTTAGTTTGTAATAACAAACGAATAATTAATTTGTGTGTTAAAAAATGAATGGAGGAATGTTTTTTGGATGTAATAGAAAAAATGAAAGTGATTGAAAAATTTATAGAAAGGTTGATGGATAAAGGTTTGGATAATTTAAGTAATGAAGAAATTAAGGAATTGCTGGAAATGGAAAAGGAATTGGAAGCACTACAAAATCAATTGAGAGGCAACGAAGTGAATAACGCTACCAGCGGAGTTGTAGACAGTAGTTATAGAAAGGAGTTTTTCGTTAATCTTGAATATGATGAAGATGAAATTATACAAGTTTTGGAAATGAATGAGGTTTGTATAAAAGTGGAAAAGGAAATAGAAGCTTTAAAAATTTTAAAGTCTTCTGGAAGCCTTGAGGAAGATGAAATATTAAATTATTATTTGTTGAGTTTGTTACATGTCATCGAGCGTGAAAGTGGCTATGCTCATTATTTTGTGAAGTATAAAAATAAAATAAGGAAGGAATTTGGAATAAAAGCGAAAGATTTTGATATGGTCTATCAATCGCTTAGTAAGCTATTGACAGATTACTATAAAAGCTTGAAAGGAAATGATATTGAAACAATCAATAATGAGAAAAATAGAATGAAAAAATATTTGATTGATAGTAAGTTGAATTACTGGCTTGTAGCGGAGGAGCTACTAAAGCAAGAGTATTTTATGCGAGAAGGTAATGAAAATTATATCTACGATAATGGTGTGTATGTTGGATATAATATGTCAATTACTAAGAAAATTAAAGACAAATTAGGTGTGCTGTATAGCGATATTAAGAATATTCGAGAGGTATTAAATCAACTAGATATTGAGTTAACACAATATGATAATACCGAGAAACATACAAATTATCAATATAAAAATCAGCTTGCTACCACGATTAATTTTGCGAATGGGTTATATGATTTAAAAACCAATCAGTTAAACCCCCATACACCAACCTTCTTATCAAAAAATCAAATCCCATACAATTTCACTGAAAAGTATGATGAGCAATCAATGGAAATTTTGATGAATATATTGAAGACGGTTGTTGAAGAAGAGTCGATTCCTGTTTTACTGGAGTATATCGGTATGTGCATGACGGTAGGTATTTTACATCAACAATTTATTATTTTATATGGCGATGGTGGTAATGGTAAAAGTACATTATTAAGCCTTATTACAAATTTATTAGGTGCTGCCAACGTTAGCAATGTAAGCTTAGAGCATTTATCAAAAGATAAGAATTTCACGCTAGGTTTACTGGATGGAAAGTTAGCTAATATTGGTGGCGAGTTAGCTAAAAATGGTGTGGTGGATATGACAAATCTGAAACTGCTGACGGGTGAAGATAAAGTTAGAATGGAAAAGAAATTTAAAGATAGTGAATTTAAAAGCAGCTACGCTAAGATGATTTTCTCTTGTAATTTCATCCCCCCGTTTAATGAAAATGGAGCGGCTATAAAAAGAAGATTGCGTATTGTGAATTGCCCTTATAAAGTATCTGAAAGAGCTGTTTATAATAGTGAAGAAATTGCGATGTATGTAGCAGATAAAGAAATTATTAATTGCTTAATTTATAAGAGTGTAGCGGCTTATAGCAATGTGATAAATAATACCAAGCAGTTGATGATTACACCTACGATGGAAAAGTTAATTGATGAATATCTCGATTCGTTAAAAATTGTAAAGAAATTTATTGAGGAAAATGTCACGCTGCTTGATTATGAAATGAGTAATGGCAAACACGAATTAAAGAAACCATTCACTTATAAAAATGCGCATAATGAAGTTGAAGTATTGAAAGTATTAGAAAGTGATTATATGACGATGGACGAGCTATTCGAGTTATACTACGAATGGTGTAAAAATAACAATTATAGAGCAAAAAATAAAGGGAATTTTGAAGCTGATTTGCTAATTGATATAGAAGGTTTTGAAGCAAGAATTGTTAAAAAGTCTATTAAGAAAAATGGCGTATCTAAGCGTGTGCGCCAGTGCTTTGGTGTACTAGATGGTGATGTAGAAGATTTTATAGAGAATAAAATTTCACACATTCCTAAAGTAAATGGTAATGTGGTGAATTTGAAGGATTTAATGGGGTAAACGTAAATTGAAAAATGAGGAGCGATTTTATGAAAGAAAATAAGAATAATTTGATTCAAGTAGATTTTGCAAATAAAGGTCGAGAACAGGATGAAGGCATCTTTATTGAGGAATTCAATGAATGGCTAGGAATGAGTAGCAATGAGATTGATTTAGAAAGCTTTTCATCTGACTATGAGGCATTTATAGAGCGTGATTTTAAGGTATCTTTAGGAGCATATTATCAAAATGTTGCAGAGGGAAAATTTGCATTAGAAAAAATTATTGAAAGAGAAGCAGGTGCAGTTTGGCATTATATTAATAATGCCAATGGCTTGCTAAAAGTCAGTGATTTTTACAGTATTGAGGAAAAAATCAATGATGCGTTTTCATCTGCTCAAATAGCACTTGATAAAGTTGTAGGGATAGAAGGTTTCATTGTCTTGGTATTTAAAGAATTTGAAATTGATGATGATGACAGCTTTTCTGATGAAGTAGAAGGAGGTTGGACGGCGGAAGAAATGAATGAATATTTTAATGCTGAAACTTTTAATGGATTGAGTGAAGTGCGGCAAAAATATTTAATAGGTCTTTTTGGTGAAAGAGATTCTTAAATGTAGGGATGAATGGAATAGAAATATTCCATTCTCCTTCTATTATATATGTATAAGTGCGTGGTATGAAAATATGGAATTTGAAAATAGAAAGGATGTTTTTATGAACATGGAGAAATTTGAGGAACTGGTAAAAACGAAAAGTAACTTTGAAAAAATAAGAAAGGAATTATGGAATTTTGTTGAAGATATTGATAACCTCGATTTTGACGATTTAGACACTGAATTAAATGAGGTTCTATCTGCTAACCTAGATAGTATGGATATAAACGGTTTTTCTGATTTAGAAATTATGAATTCATCATTTACATGTGTTGTTAAAATAACGGGTTGTCTTGACATTGAGGATAAGAGGGACGGGGAAAAATATCCCGATTCGGTTGAAATTTTATTTTATGTATCAGTTTCGGGTATCTTTGAAGCTGATAAGGTAATTATTGAAGAAGTTGAAAATATAGAGCAGCTTTAATTAAATAGCGTTTAAAATCACCAAAATCTTTGTAAGAAATTACAGGGATTTTTTTTATGTGATAAATTAATGATGAATGTATGCTTTTATGTAGAAGAATACATGAAGAATATTGTCAAATAGCCATTCCTTAATTGATGCTCTATCTAATGTATGGTATTATGTATATATGGATAAAAGGATACATGTTAAAGGGGATAATGAGCATGGCGAATATGAATGAAAAAATGGGTATGTTGATTGATGTTCAACCATTGAAAACTAAACAAGAAGTAAACGAATTGATAGAAGCATTAGGAATGTCACAAAATGGATTACGTGACCAGCTGCTATTTAAATTGGGAGTTTCAACTGGTTTACGATGCGGCGACTTAGTAGCTTTGAAAATCGAGCAAGTGAAAGGGAAGTCTAATTTTAAAATTCGTGAAGGGAAAACCAAAAAGGAACGAACGGTTTATTTAAATAACCTAATGGCTGATATTGCGGATTATATTGACACGCTGCCGAATGAAGAAATTTATTTATTCCCGAGTCGTAAAGGTGATAGCTATATCTCAACTACACAGGCATATCGCATTATTGCTAAAGCTGGGGATATGATAGGCAACAATTCAATTGGTACTCACACTATGCGGAAGACGTTCGGCTACACTTATTACCAAGCGACTAAGGATGTAGCTACTTTAATGGAGATTTTCAATCACTCGTCCCAAAAGACAACATTGAGGTATATTGGAATTACGGAAGAAGCGATTGAGAATAGTATTAAGGGGATTTCGTTTTTTTAGATAGTTCTACTGCTTTAAAAGTTGGTATACAGGAAGTGTCATTTGTTCTTTATATACCACTTTACAGGATTTGGGTTTTACTAATAACTATGGATAGAAGGTTTAAATGAATGACGGTTGAAGAAATCATATTGTTTGGAATAGGAGTTTTCTGTATTTACTTTTTGAAAAATGAAAAATATAAATCAAACAAGATATTAAAGAATATTGCGTTCACGATATTCCTTATTGATGGATATTTTTTACTAGTGTTTAGAGTTCTAGTGCCGCGTGAAAACATCTTGAAGAATCCTGATTTTATTAATTATTTTATGTCGTTTTTATCCATTTTGATGGCTCTAGCGATAACTATTATGATTTGGAAGTTTGGAAAGGAATTAATGGAAGAGAATCAATTAACCAATCTAATGTGGATGCTTAGTTACATAGTGTTAGTGTTTTCTTTTAGTTACTTCATTATATATCGTTACGATAACGTTGCATTTATGTATGTTAATGATGAAACTGAACGTGTAAAAGAATGGTACGAACTCGCTTTTGATTTTCTTTATTATTCTTTTAGTAGAGGTTTAACTTTTGGTGGAGGAACATTGGAGCCTATGTCTTTATTGGCGAAGTTATGTTCAATGGTTCAGACTGTGGTATTTTATTTTTTTATTGGAAAAGGGTTAGTTGATTATAAAAAAGATAGAAAATGATTGAGCGAATTTAAGTGAGAGCTACATAAAAAAAGGAGAATGCTACAAATGGATAATTTAATTATTGAGCATTTAGCTTGTCTGGAAATCAACAGAATAATTTTGCAAGAACCGTATAAATTGGTAAGTGAAGTCCAATTTAATGACAAGAGTCCTTGTTTTGATGGAGAAATTATTGTCTATAATTCGTCTGAATTAAAAAAGGCGAATATAGAGGATACTGTTAAGGTACAAATAAAAGGAACTACAAAAAATAAAAAAGTTAAAGGGAACAAAACATCTCATTCTATTGAGAAAGCAGATTTAGAAATTTATAAAAAAACAGGTAAGGGTGTTTTATATTTATTAGTAGTAATAGATAAAAAAACTACAAAGATGCAAGCTTTTTATAAAGCTTTAACGCCTTTAGAAATTGAGCGTCTATTGAGTATCATGGCTGACAGGGTACAAAGTTCATTATCAGTCGATTTCAAAAAAATTGAAGATAGTCAATTAGAACAAATATGTAGAGCACAAATTAGGAGAGTTAGAAAACAACCTAGTAGCTTTATAGAAGTGGGAAAAACTAAAAACTTCTCTACTTATAGTTTAGAATATGATATTTTACCGAGCGAGATTAAAACTTTTAATCCATTAGAAACACCTGTACATATTTATGGTATTGAAGATGGAAAAGAATTTCCCATAGAAGCGATTATACCAGATGCATTAAATATAAGTAAAAATGAAACTTTTGATTTGTTGGGAGAAAAAGTGAATATCGGATTTGATATAATTGATTCTCGAGAAGAATTGTATATTACCATTGAAGATACATTAGAATTTGTACTTTCTAAAAAAAATAAGAAAGGTAAATTAAATACAATAAGATTGAAAAGTCTTGATTCTTATATAAAATCATTAAAGGCTTTAAAATACATCGCTCTAAAAAATAAATTTCCTTTTAAAGCTTACCAAATAAGTAGTGCTTTTGATGATATAGAACATTTTTCGGATATTGATGAAGAAATAATTCAGTATGAAGAGTTAATGAGCCTCTGCAATAGAATAGGTATTAGCGGTGCATATGAGTTTGATGAAAGAGAAAACTTGGATTACTTATTTGGCAATATTTTCGATATTTTTGAAGAGAAGAATTATGCAAGATTTAAGACAGAGCAAGGTTTTGAAGACCATACGATTTTTAGGATAGAACTCTCCGACTACATTACTTTGATTTTATTTAAAAACAACGAAGATGATTTATATTATAATTTGTTTGATAGGGCGGTATTCAGAAAAATAGGTGCGTTTATTCCTAAAACAAAAGGAATATTTAATCCAAATACGGATGACCATTATAAAGTAAGTCTTTTTAGTACATTTCAATTAAAGGATTTAATCACATTAACTAATTTTGATTTTGAAGTTTATAATGAGTCATTTAGAAGTGACACTCACGATAAGTCATTAGTTGCAAATAACGACATAGCATTAGGCTTAATTGGGGTATTCGATACAACCAAAGATGAAAGATATTTAGATTTGGCTAGATATTTATTAGAAGAGTTGTTTTCTGTCACTAAAGATGAAGATGAAGAAATTTACAAATTGAATATTTTGCAAGTAAAAAGGAGATTATCAAAGCCATTCACTAAAGAGGAAGAGGAATTTTTATACACTATAACAGATGAGGATAATCAACTAATGAAATTTGTGTCTTATGTTATTTTAGGGTTAAAAACTCCTGCACAAAAAGTATTTAATAGTCTAGCCAGCGAGCAAAAGCAAGGTATTGTTTCATTTCCAATTTATACGTTGTACTCAAATCTATAAAATTGATACCAAGTAGGTTATCCATAATAAAAAAAGAACAAAACCAGTTTCTCTGAATACCTCTTGTACTGTCTTAGTGTTTTGTAAAAATAGTAGACAAAATTAGTGTTGAAAGGTATACTTCTCTCAATGGGAATAGTGGTTAACCAAGTAGTCATAAATCCCTTAGGTATCATGTTTTGATGCAAATGGGACAAAAACCATCACAGAAGAAAATTAATCAAATGATGACGCAAATGAACAAAGCTAGTGAGAAAAGCACGAAGAAGAAATAACTATCACTATTGATTTTGTAAGCATTTTGCTGAATTGAGATTATTACGTGGCGTAATTATTTTCTTTATAAACTAATGAACCACTTTTCCTGTAGAGCGTTAACAAGGAAAGTGGTTTTTGTTAATAGTAGATTTCTACTGTACATGCTAATTTGCACTAAAAGACCCTATGTATTTTCTCGAAATGTGTTAAGGTAAAATTCTGACTTTTGTAGAGGAGTGAAATGGATGCAAATTATCCAGCAATGGAATCAAGAAGATAGTGATTATATTAGAAAAAAAGTTATTGAACATAATCTTGCTAAACTTCCTGATGAAGTAAAGCATCCAATGAAAAATATTAGCTTTATGCTCAGAAATGAAAATGGGGAAATAGTAGGTGGTATAACAGGTATTATTTTTTGGCATCATTTACATATTGACTTCTTATGGGTTGATGAATCAGTAAGAGGTGAAGGTTATGGGGAAAAATTATTGGGCCATATGGAGAAAATAGCAAGAGAAAATAAGTGCAGACTTATTCAACTAGACACTTTCAGTTTCCAAGCCCCCGATTTTTATCAAAAGTATGGCTATCAAATCATCGGCATCATTGAAGAACATCCAACTAAAGATTTTCAACAGTATTATTTAGAAAAAAGATTAGTGTATGTGCAAAAATGACCCACTGCGTGTACATTATGCAGGGGGTCATCTCTTTATTGTGAAAAACCAAAGCGACCTAAAAATTCTCGTACTGTCATTTCGTATTGTGCAGGATTGTCATTGTACGATTTGGCGTGAGCGCCTTTCGGAAATAGCTTCAGCATTTTGCCGCCTATCTTGGCCTCGTACAATTCTTCCGTCATATACGGAAGGATAAAATCGTCTTCCATACTATGGATAAACAGCATAGGAATTGAAATGTTTTTCACGACTTCCCGAGGTGATACAAGGTTTGTCGAATAGCCATCCCGCATTTTGAGAAACACATTGCCGATTCTCAGCATCATAGATGTGCGCAACGGCGTTTCTGTTCGTAGCATATGGAGAATTTGCTCCGTGAAATCGGAAAAGGGGCAGTCTACTACAAGAAAATCCACCTTATCCTCATAGGTACCTGCATACAAAATCGTTGTAGCTGCACCCATCGATTCTCCGTGAATGCCGAGCAACGCCCTTTTACCAATCCGCTCACGTATCGCTTGGACAATTGCTTGCAAATCAATTTTTTCATAATAGCCAAAGCTCGTTGTCTTGCCTCCAGAATCTCCGTGTCGACGGTGATCGTACACAACAGAATTAAAACCGAGTCGTTCAAATAGGCGAGCATACTTCATCGAATTAATCTTGTTTTCCGTTACACCATGACAGATGATGACAGTTCTCGTCGTCTCAAGCGGCTTCAAAAAAACGGCCTTTAAACGATAACCATTCGGAGAATTAATCCATATATCATCCTTGCGTACCGTATCATACCAATGTTCATCAAACCGTTTGGAAAGAATTTCACGTTTCATAATCAACTCATAATTTTTAGGCTTCAAAAACATCATCTTGTTGGTTAAGAGAATACCCAAAATAGTTACCAACGCCGTGAAAATACCGGAAATAATACCGGTGATATAAAGAACACGCCGTTTCATCGTCAATTTAACCCCCTTATATCTTGAATCAGCAGAAGTTCAAATTCTTGCTGATTAAGGAGGAATGAAATTCAATTCCTCCCTGTTAAGCCTCCAAGGAAGGATGCAGTTCAATCCTTCCCTGATGTCACAAATTTTGAAAGAAGTTAAGGAAGGCAGTCTAAGTTCGCGACGTCTAGAAAGTGCCTTAATTTCTGCAAAGAACGCAGAAATACGGCAAATCGAACCCTTCGCTGTTCGATTCGCAACGACTGCATGACCTACATCCTGTAGGCCTCAAGCTCATTTCAAAATTTGGACGCGATTACGCCGAGGCGTAATTGATTATATTCCGTTTTCAAACAACCTGTACATGCCGGTATCAATGGGGCGTGATACATGTGGTGCAATGACTTGGACAGCCTCACAAACTTTTTTGACATCAATCCCTGTTTGGATCCCGAGTGTGTCGAGCATATGAACAACATCCTCTGTTGCAACATTGCCCGTAGCACCAGGCGCAAATGGACAGCCACCTAGACCGCCGGCAGAGGTATCGAACCGGTCAATGCCTGCTTGTAGCGCAGCAAAAATATTGGCCATCGCCATTTTTCGGGTATCGTGGAAATGTGCTGTCAATAGAATGTTAGGTAGCTCTTGCTTCAATGTGTGAAACAAGCTATAACTTTCTTGTGGATTGGCCATGCCAATTGTATCCGCTACGCTTAATTCATCGACCCCAAAAGCTGTGAACCGCTGGCATAGGGCGAGCGTGGCTATAGGATCTATCCTTCCCTCGTATGGACAATAAAATGCAGTGGAAATGCAGGCACGGACAAAAACACCTGCCGCCTTTAAATTAGCAATGACCGGTTCAAGCGCAGCCATGCTTTCATCCGTCGAGCGGTTAATATTTTTTTTGTTAAATGAATTACTGACTCCTACGAACACAGCTACACTTTGCACACCTGCTTCCAACGCTAGCTCGACACCCTTTGCATTGGGCGTCAAGACGAATTGCCGTCCGACCTGCGACGTGTTAGCAATGATTTCCTTAGCATCCGCCATTTGTGGTACCCACTTTGGTGATACGAATGATGTCAGCTCCATTTCCGTAATGCCTGCCCCCTGAAGTGCCTGTATGAAGGCAAGTTTATGCTGTGTGTCGACATAGTTCTTGTCATTTTGCAGCCCATCCCGTGGACCAACCTCGATAATCGTAACGTTGTTTGGTAAAATGAACATATCATCCCTCCTCTAGTATATTGTACTGAAGGGATGCATATACAGGCAACGTAATTAAGAGAATGGGGGAAAATTCATGTCTACAGAAGTCGTCATCGTTAGTGCGGTCCGTTCAGCAATCGGTTCATTTTTGGGCTCATTGAAAGATGTGTCAGCAACAGATCTGGGGGCAGCAGTTATTCAAGAGGCACTACAGCGCGCAGGGGTCGCGCCTGACAGTGTCGATGAAGTCATTATGGGGAATGTGTTACAAGCAGGGCTTGGTCAAAACCCAGCGCGGCAAGCCGCTATCAAAGCGGGGCTTCCTGAAACTGTTCCATCTCTCACCATTAATAAAGTATGTGGTTCAGGGTTAAAAGCCGTTCACTTAGCACGTCAAGCCATCATCGCAGGGGATGCGGACATTATTGTCGCAGGCGGTATGGAAAATATGAGCCAAGCACCTCATCTGTTGAAAAATGGGCGACAAGGCTTTAAAATGGGTGATCAGAAAATCATCGATAGCATGATCACAGATGGTCTGTGGTGTGCATTTAATGATTATCATATGGGCATTACAGCTGAAAATTTATGTGACCGTTACGCGATTACGCGTGAAGAACAAGATGTATTTTCTGCACAGTCACAGCAGAAAGCAGCGGCTGCAATTGAAGCGGGCGTATTTAAAGATGAAATTGTGCCAATTGCTATTCCGCAACGGAAAGGTGAGCCAATCATTTTCGATACGGATGAGTACGTTAAAGCAGGAACGACAGCAGATAAGTTAGGAAAACTACGTCCAGCCTTCAAAAAAGACGGCAGTGTCACGGCAGGAAATGCTTCTGGCATCAACGACGGGGCAGCAGCACTTGTCATCATGTCGAAAGCGAAGGCAGACGAGCTTGGCCTAACACCGCTTGCAATAATCGCAGCAAATGGCAATGCAGGTGTCGATCCAGCTGTCATGGGTATCGGTCCTGTACAAGCAGTTAAAAAGGCGCTTGGCAAAACTGGCATGCAACTGTCTGACATCGATTTGATTGAAGCGAACGAAGCATTTGCAGCACAATCGATTGCCGTCGATAAAGAACTAGGGTTTGATCAAGAAAAACTAAACGTCAATGGCGGTGCAATCGCACTGGGCCATCCAATCGGTGCTAGTGGCGCGCGGATTCTCGTTACACTCCTTCACGAAATGCAGCGTCGTGATGCAAAATCAGGACTCGCAACACTTTGCATTGGTGGGGGACAAGGCGTTGCAACGATTGTGACACGACCATGAATGAAAGTAGGTAACTGAAATGGCAAAAAAACGTAAACAAGTAACACCAGCACGTCCGAAAAAGGTGGAAAATGAAAGTTTAACGTTGTCAGATGCACTCGGCGATGATGTTCTCGCTAAATTGAAGGCAGCTAAACAACAATTATCAGCTGCTGAGCAGGTAAAAGAAGAACAGCGGCAAGAGCAGATTCTTCAGGAACGCAAAGAACGAGAGAAGAATAAGAGTTTCGGTGAATTGCTTGATGAGTATGGATATGGTGGCTCGAAGTTTTAAAGGAGAAAGCACTGACTGGTAATTGGGTCGGTGCTTTTTTATTGTGGGATGGTCAAACTATCATGGCAAATCGCCGGACTGTAAGTGTATCGTCAAACTGTCGGTGAAAAAGTGGAAACTGTCAGTGTACGGTCAAACTGTCAGCGGAAATCCTTGAACTGTCAGTGAATCGCCTGCGACTGTCAGTGAAAAAGTGTAAACTGTCAGTGTACGATCAAACTGTCAGCGGAAATTCTCGAACTGTCAGTGAATCGCCCGCGACTGTCAGTGAAAAAGTGTAAACTGTCAGTGTACGGTCAAACTGTCAGTGAAAATCTTCGAACTGTCAGTGAACCGCCCGCGACTGTCAGTGAAAAAGTGTAAACTGTCAGTGTACGGTCAAACTGTCAGTGTATCGTCAAACTGTCAGTGAAAATTCTCGGTTTGCCGTTGTAGCCTTGGGTCGAGAGAATCCCAAGTTCATCTGCAATTTCGTATTTCACGTTATCCGAATCGGCTCTATTAACTTTGTAGCCCTGTGCTTTTATCACATCTGCTTTTAATAGATCCAACGCTTTACGTGCTTCTGATATTATATTGTTTTTCGCCATCTTTTCCCCTTCTTAATCCTGTAGTTTCTCCCGAAGTTGAGCATTCATTTTACCATTCATTTGAGGAAAATTTTATTAATAAAATTAAATGCTTCCTAGTCCTTATTCGGATAAATCAAGGCCTATATTTCAATGTAAGCGCTTAATGAAGCGAAATATTCTAAATTGTATTGACTATTAATTAGAGACCGTGTAATCTTATAAAAAATTAAGGATTTTGTATAACTTTTATACAAAACTGAGAGGACGAGAATGATGAATAAATTGAAGAAGATTGCAGTTATATTGTTTAGTGCTGTTCTATTGCTTACTGCCTGTAGTAGTGGGGATAACAATGAAGCGTCTAGTTATGTAGGTAATGACAAGAAATATACAGTAGGGGTCACGCAAATTGTGGAACATCCATCATTGAATGCTGCTTTTGAAGGTTTTAAACAGGCATTAGCAGATGCTGGGCTTGATGTAGATTACCAAGTGCAGAACGCACAAAATGATAACAGTGCGAATATAACAATTGCGAGTAATCTTGTGAATTCCGGGGTCGATTTAATTTTTGCGAATTCGACATCAAGTGCACAGGCTGTTGCCAGTGAGACACAAGAAATTCCAATCGTGTTCACATCTGTGACGGACGCTGTCGGTGCACAGTTGGTTGATTCACTGGAAAAACCAGGTGGGAATGTAACAGGCACAATTGATTTACATCCCGACGTTATTCCACTAACGATGAAGTTTCTGAAAGAGCAATTAGAGGCGAAAAATATCGGTGTGGTTTTTAACGCAGGAGAACAAAATGCGCGTGTTCAGATTGACAAGGTGAAAGAGCTCGCGAAAGAAATGGATTTGAACATTATTGAAGCGGCCGTTGCCACTTCAGCGGATGTTAAACAAGCTGTCGACTCGTTGATTGGAAAAGTGGATTCTTTGTACATCATTAAAGATAATACCGTTGTTTCTGCGCTCGAATCAGTCACATCCGCTGCGTTTGATAATAAATTGCCGATGATGGTCGGTGAACTAGACTCCGTAAAACGAGGCGGTTTAGCAGCGTACGGCTTTAGTTATCACGACCTTGGCTATGAAACAGGTCAAATGGCTGTCAAAATCTTAACTGGAGAAAGCAAGCCAGCTGAATTACCTGTTCAAGTAACGAAAAACTTGAAGTTTGTTGTGAATGAAGAAACAGCATCTGCAATTGGACTTGACATTAAAGAGGAATGGCAAGCTGAAATTAGTGAATAATCACGAAAAAAGCATGGCCCCCGGGGACCATGCTTTTTCCATCCCTCTGCAAAAGGGATTCGCACTCGGAAAATTTGATAGTTTTTTCAATTACACAAACTGTTCTTTCTGACGATCATTTACCTCAGACTCGTCTGTGCAGTTTGATATGGCCGATTCAATTTGGAATGTCACATGTTATTCAATGTGGCTTTCTTTTTGTAATCAGGCATCAAGTTGCACTTCCACAAAAAACTTTCCTTCTACTGCTTAGTTCACACTTCAGTGAATGGAACTTGGGTCTTTCAGTTCCTGACGAGTGTATCTAATCCTCAGCAAAGCAAATTTTCCGCCAAGGCTGTGCAGTTCATCGTAGGAAAATATTGTAGGTAGCTCGTCTACAATACTATTCTTCCTAGTTGTTTCGCCTTGTATTCTTTATATACCCAGATTGGATGAGAGTAAACCACTTTAGATAAAAAGTTTTTATGTTTTTTTTGGAAATGATTGTAGAACAATTATTCTTTAGTTCAACATATATAAGTTGATAAGTGCTTCTAGTAAATAAAAAGTTGCGAATCCATGTTATGCTTATAAGGAAGCGCCGTCATTCATGTGGAAACACGTGGAAATACCAAAAGTAGAGGAGATGGAACGATGTCTTTGTTAAGGAAAGCTGGAATGTTGATTGTTATCATTGCCCTTTCATTCAGTAGTTTGTCGTTTGCAACACAAGCAAGCGCGGCTAATAAGGCGCAAGATGTGACACGCGGTGAATTCGTCATCGCGGTCGTTGAAGCACTTAAATTGGAGATTGGTGAAAGTGCTACAACTCAATTTAAGGATGTTAATGAAAAATTAGCGCCCTATGTGGAAGCTGCTTTCAAAGCGGGTCTTGTAAAAGAAACAACAGATGGAACTTTCAAACCTGATCAGAAACTGACACGTGAACATGCATTTATCATCGCATCCCGTGCTATCAAAACTGATGAATCGTACTCAACCGACTTACTTAATCAATTTAATGACCACAAAACTATCAGTACGGATGCATTGGAAGAGCTTGCAAAAAGTGTTGGGCTTGGTTTATTACAAGGATTTGAAGACGGTACAGTTCAACCACAACAACTTGTGACGAAAGCTCAAGCTACGAAAATTATCGACCGGATGTTAAACGTATATAGCCCAGAAGTTCCAAAAGATACAGTTTCACTGCGTATTTTGGGAACAACCGATTTGCATACGAACTTTGTAAACTATGATTATTATCAAGACAAAGTATCGAATGAAATCGGACTTGCAAAAACGGCTGTTCTTATTGAACAAGCTCGTGCGGAAAATCCGAATAACCTTCTTTTCGATAATGGCGATTTGATTCAAGGTACGCCTCTAGCTGGTTATAAAGCAAATGTGGCTAAGCTGAAGGAAGGCGAGGTTCACCCAGCTATTGCAGCACTTGCATCACTCGATTATGATGGCGGAACGCTAGGGAATCACGAATTTAACTATGGTTTGGATTATTTAGATCAAGTGTTGACTGACTCACCATTCCCTATGTTAAACGCAAACGTATACGATGCTGTAACGAAGAATAACCGTTATACACCGTATGTCATTATTGAAAAAGAAGTTGTCGATGGATATGGCAATAAACATATGATGAACGTAGGTGTTATCGGTGTTGTAACACCGGGAATTATGCAATGGGACCGTGTGCTTCTTGAAGGAAAAGTAACTGCTGAAGATGCAGCAGACTCTGTTAAGAAATTCATCCCAGAAATGAAGAAGCAAGGCGCTGATGTAATCGTTGTATTAGCTCATACAGGGATTGGTGATGAAATACATGAAACAGACGAAGAGAACGTAGCCTATCAAATTACTGAGCTTGATGGCGTCGATGCAGTTATTACCGGGCATAACCATGCATTATTCCCAGGAGATTTCAAGGATCTTGCAAACGTTAATCAAGAGCAAGGGACAATAAATGGTACGCCTATCGTAATGCCAGGTAAATTTGGCGATCATTTAGGCGTTATCGACCTTGAATTGAAAAAAGCTGGGGAACAATGGGTAGTTGTAAGTGGAAAAGGTGAAGTTCGCCAAATCGACAAAAAATCTGACGTAGTTGTTCAGAAAGTAATTGATTCGGTGAAAGAAGTGCACGAAGCAACTAGTGAGTACGTCCGTAGCCCAGTTGGAAAAACGACAGCACCAATCAATAGCTACTTTGCGTTGGTGCATGATGATTCTTCCATACAGATTTTGAATAATGCACAAACATGGTACGTTGAGCAACAAATCAAAAATACAGAGTATGATAAGCTTCCAGTTCTTTCAGCGGGAGCACCATTTAAAGCTGGCGGTCGTATGGGTGCAAGCTATTACACAGACATAGCTGCAGGTGAAATTGCGATTAAAAACGTTGCAGATTTGTATGTTTACGACAATACAATTTTCGCGCTTATTATGACAGGAGCAGATGTAAAAGAGTGGCTTGAAATGTCTGCGGGTCAATTTAAACAAATTGACTCAACTTCAAAGGATGAACAAGATTTAATCAACACTGAATTTCCGACATATAACTTTGATGTCATTGATGGCATAACTTACGAGTTCGATGTGACGCAACCTGCAAAGTATGATGGGTCAGGTAACACGCTTAATGAACAATCAAATCGAGTTGTTAATTTGCAATACGACGGGCAACCGATTGATCTGAAACAACAATTTATCGTTGTGACGAATAATTATCGTGCAAGTGGAAACTTCCCAGGTGTACGAAATGCAACGGAAGCCATCGATTATGCATATGAAAATCGTCAAGTCGTTACGGATTACATGATTAATGAAGGTACAATCGATCCATCTGCAGATGGTAATTGGACGTTTGCATCGTTCGGTGAAAATGCTAATGTAACATTTGAAACATCAGAAAATGCAAAAGGTTTTATCCAACAAGGAAGCGGGATTGAATACCTAGCTCCCGCTGAAGAAGGTTTCGGGAAATATTCATTGAAACAGAAATGATCAAGTGAATGAACATAAAGAAAAAGGAATCAGCTTCCGAATTCGATTCGAAAGCTGATACCTTTTTTACCTAACATTACTCAACATACCTATCAAGAAACCCATCCAACCTCACTTTATACTCATCCTGCGCCAACGCAAAAGACTCTCCATGATTTGCACCCGGAACCAAAAGAAGCTCCGCAGCACTCGCCGTATGCTGATATAATTCCCTTGTCAACTTTGTCGGAACAAATGTATCACTTTCCCCATGAATATAAAAAACCGGGATATTCGCCTGCTCTACAGCTTTCAGTGCACTTGCTTCTCTGAATGAATAACCAGCTCTGATTTTCGTTAACAAACTAGTACTATCTAACAACGGAAATGCCGGTAGATAAAACATTCGATTCATTTGATAGGCGAATAATTGATAGACGGACATATATGGACTGTCCGCTATAATAGCTTTGACTTGGCGGGGGAGTTCATCCTCTCCACTCGACATCAAAACCGTCGCTGCCCCCATCGATAAACCATGGTAAGCGATTGTACTATCGGGTCCAAGCTTCTTCACTAAAGCCTGAGTCCAATCAATTAAATCAAGCCGATCGGGCCATCCGAACCCGTAATAATTGCCCTCACTCTTTCCATGACCCCGAGCATCAGGCATGAAAATGTTGTAGCCCAAATCTTCATAATAATACTGTCCAAAGAGTCCCATTTGCTTAGCATGACCTAAATAGCCGTGTGTTAACACGACTAATTTATCTGTTGGCACCGCTGCTGGTAAATAGTAACCTGACAATTTTAATCCATCGCGAGATGTTAACGTAAGTTGTTCAAATTGCTGAGCATTCACCCAATCTATCCAATCTCCATTCAGAAAGAGTTCCATCGTTTGATCGGACACTTCTAAATCTGCATTATTTTGCAAGAAGTCTTTCGGTCCTCGCTTGATGGCTAACTCATAGAAAAAGAAGCTGCCGATAATTTGAACGACCAAGAAGATAGTGGCAAAAAGAACAAGTAGCTTCTTCCAATGCTTTCGAATCATACTCATTCTCCTTCGCATTTCTGACGTGTAGCATGCAGGATGCCTACGAATAGTATAGTAGAAAAACAGGAAAAAATGAATGAAATCATGCCTGTTACTTGAAATTACCAAAGATTTATCGAACTTTTAACTTCATACGCTTGGAATAATAGAAAAGGAAGGGGAGCAACAACGTGAGATTTAGAAGACGTGCCCGATTTCGTGGGCAGGATGATGAAAAAACTGCGGTGTATGTCATGGGGGCGGAAAGGCTCAAGAAACAAGGGCTAAAGCGGGAATACCCCAAAGAAAAAGAAACCAATCCACAAATAGATGTAGAACAATTCTTCCGCCCTTCACGTCGCTCCATATTGAATCGTCGCGTACTCGGCTATCAATTTTTTGAGCCATATAACGAAAAAAGGTATGAAGACATCAATCTACCACCATCTTTACTTGATACGCCTGAAAAAATGCTCCTTAATTATTTTAGCATTTTGCGAGAAGCTGAAAATCTGACAACCGAGCTCATTGGAGGATGTGGAACAGTAGGCGAGGCGATGGATCCATTTCCAATTGCGTATAACTTTTTCACCAAATCCTATCAACAAAAAATGCCCTATGCATCTTATCTCACCTCTTTCGAAGGTGTGGGCCATACCAACCTCATTAAATTATACAAACTACCGAATCCGGCTAACGTTCAACCGATTCAATATTTTGTCGAAATTGAAACGATTAATGGGACAGCGGCAGGCGTCTCTGGCTTCCAATATCATTATGGAATCATCACTGTCATACAAGATGGGGGACTCTCCAAAATCGATGAGATTACGTTAACGGGAGAGGATTTCCTGTGCGCTGCTTATCACGGTTGGCGGCAGCAAGGAGAAACAGTTGTCGATATCGAGTATGGGGAATGGTGTAAATTAATCAAAAAAAGATTGCCGACAAAAAGAGATGGTTATGTAAAAACCATTGATATCATTGGTACGGATGGCAATGATTATCGGTTTATTTTCATACAACTAACGAATGATACCGATGTTTTAGTGTCACAATTAATGAAGAGTAAGCAAGGTAAATGGGGAATGGCACATATAGATCCAACCAAATGTATAGAAAAACAATAAGTATGAAAATCTACTTTAAGGGATTTTTGTGAGTTTTTGAAATATGCAAAAAGTCTTTTTTGATACTTATGAATAGCTAATTTACTGGTATCCTTTATCGAATAAAAACTTGAATTCATTTATAAACATAAGAAAGTCATTTTAGGACAACCTAATTGAACAGCAAAAGTTGTATGAGGTGATAGGGATGTTAATTGAAAGGTCGTCTACATGGAAAGAAGGCTTTATCGAACGTTTAGAAAATCGAGCAGCATGGGATAATTGGACATTATATAAAATGAGTTATGAGGTCGCAAAATCAACTTTGATAACCGACTTTACAGGGCTTCAATCGCCAAAGTATTTGCCGAATCTTACGCCTCTTCACCATCAATTGGAGGTGGCGGAAACGGTCATTGAAAGAATGAATGGCAAAGCGATTTTGGCAGACGAAGTGGGACTTGGGAAAACGATTGAAGCGGGTTTGATTTTGAAGGAGTATCTGATCAGAGGTCTTGTGAAAAAAGCGCTCATTTTGGCCCCAGCATCTCTTGTTAATCAATGGGTCGATGAATTGAATCAAAAGTTTCACATACCGGCTTTTCCGTATAAGAAAAATTACGATTTAAATTACTATACGATTGTTGTCATGAGTATCGATATGGCTAAAAGGAGTCCACATAAAGAGAATATCTATGCGCAAGAATATGATTTAATTATTATTGATGAGGCCCATAAATTAAAGAACCATAAGACAAAAAGTTATGAGTTTGTACAAAATTTAAGGAAAAAGTTTTGTTTGTTGTTAACGGCCACACCGATTCAAAATGATGTGTTTGAACTATTTCATCTTATTTCGTTATTAAAACCGGGGCATCTTGGGAATTATGAGACGTTTCAGGCGGCGTTTTCTGCACGTAAGCATGCTGTGGAGCATGATGAGTTTTTAAAGGAATTGGTGCATCAAGTGATGGTCCGAAATCGGAGAGAGGATACTGGAATTGATTGGACCAACCGCCGTGTGCAAATCATTCCTATTGATTTTACGGTGGCGGAACAAAAAGTGTACGATATGATTTCACAATTGAATCATTTTTCGGATGCATTTTCTAAGATGACGTTACAAAGGGAAATGTGTAGTAGTAAGGAAGCTGTCCTGGTGACATTGACCAAAATGCTTCAAGAATGTAGTCAACCAGAGGCTATTTCCTGTATGGAAGAAATTACCTGGAAATTGAATGCGCTTGCTATTCATTCAAAAGCTGAAAAAGCTTATGAAATTATTACACAGGCCAATGATAAAGTAATTATTTTTACCGAATATCGGGCGAGTCAAAACTATTTGCAGGAGTATTTATATTCAAAAGGCATCTCAAGTGTCTTATTTAACGGGAAATTCAGCAAGAGTAAACGTGAGTGGATGAAGCAGCTGTTTAAAGAACAAGCGCAGGTGCTCATTGCGACGGAGTCTGGTAGCGAGGGGATTAACCTGCAATTTTGCCACCATGTCATTAACTATGATTTACCTTGGAATCCGATGAAGTTAGAGCAGCGCATTGGCCGTGTTCATCGATTAGGGCAAGAGCATGATGTTCATATTTATAATTTAGCGATTCAACATACAATTGAGGATCATATATTGGATTTACTTCATGTGAAAATTGGTGTCTTTGAACAAGTAGTAGGTGAGTTAGACGATATATTATCCACTTATAAGCAGACTATATGAAGGGGGTTTCATATGTATCCACAACAAATCCATCAGTATATACAACAATTTTTCAACGAAAATAATTGCCAGATTTTAAATCATAATAACCATTACATCGACGTTCAATTGACGATTGACATGGATAAAAAAATTATGAACCGTCCCTTTTATTGGCACTACTTAGCAAGTACAGGTGAAGAACCGCGTCCAGCACAACTTACGTTGATTACGGATAAAAATCAGCTTGTGGACAACATCAAAGGAGAGGTTGTCCACTTCGGTTCCCCACGACTTAGTCAACTATTTCAGGTAACAAAGGAGATGGGCTCATTTGTGCAGATGTATGAACGGGTTCACGATACATCTGGTCAACAAACGATTTTAACCCCTTGGTTAGGTGTGAATTATAAAGTTACGTATTCCAGTGATCAAACGAAAGAAGTTTTGTATTCATTAGGCATTAATTTACTAACAGGCCATGTCGTAGAGGACTTTCAGGAGTCGTTAAGTGAGCTAGATTTGGATGGAACGATTTCGGGTTATACCTTTCATGTACCCTATATTATTAAGCCGATTCGCGCTCTGGAACGATTGGATGCTGTAATTGATACGTTCATCGAACAAGCTGATCATTCATGGGCAGAAGAGGCGAAGAAGAGATGGCAAAAGGATCGAAGGGTATTGGAATATTTTTATGAAGAGGTAGACAACAAGCCGGATTGTTATGAGATTGAGAAAGAGGCAATGGATCAACAATATGAGGCAAGGATTAGCATTGATATTGTAAATGGTGGTGTGTTTTATTTGAAGTGAATTTTTTTTACGGAAATAGTTAAGGCCTTCCCTGTGTTTATTTAACATCGGGAAGGTTTTTTTTTGTTTTTCGGGAAGGAAATTAACTAGTTTCTATTGGCATATCATACAAAGAACAACGATTGCATTTGAACAGGAGGGGTTAAATTTAACGGGAAACATAGATTGTTGGATGTGAAGATGGGCGATGTCAACGGGGATGGGGTTTGGGATACCGTCTATTTATTTGGCCAAGTCGATGGACCACCAAGTATTTTTGCTGATAATATTACACTTGTGATTCAAAACGGACAGTCAACTAAAAGTACAACCGTCCAACTCAAAAATAACGCGGGCTATAATGCGCGGTTGTTCCTGGGCGATTTTAACAAAGATGCTGTTCCAGATATTATGGTGAATATAGATACGGGTGGGAGTGGGGGATATGGCATCTTCTATATCTACTCCTTCAGAAATAATCGGTTACAGGAACTGTTTGACGTTGATAAATATAATGAAAAATACGCATTTGAAGTACATTATGAGGATTTCTATAAAGTGCGTGTGGAAAGTTCCGAGCTTAACGTGTTGTTCATGATAGATATCAGCACCAAGGGATTTGATTATTTATCACAGTTTTACAACGAGGATGGGATGTTGAAAAATCCTGTACAAGGCGGAGCCCTTGCCTTAGGAGCCTTATATCCAATCATTACGGATAATAAAAGCTATCATTTTGATTTATTGGGCTTACAGCGTATTATTGGACCGACCAATGCGGATACATTAGGATATGTTGAAAATCTGTTGACGTGGCAAGATATCGAATTCATTTCAAAGCGGTTGACTGTGTCTGTGCTTGGTGTGGATATTAATTGATAGAAAAATAATATGAGCTAAAGATTAATGTTAGCTACCAAACAATGTTGATAATAGTTCGGAATTTCCAGGAAGTAACAGAAATAAAGCGCCGAATACAAACAATATGCCGAAAATTAATGATACAATAACAATCTTAACATCTTTAGACACTGATTTTCGAGTTATCCCAAACACAAATAACGCGATACCAATAAGAAGTAATAACACCTAGTTTAGGTTATTGTACAGTACCCTAAATTATTCACGCGTGACCTTTCGCATGTTCATTGAACATACAGAAGGTCTTTTCTTCGATGTATTGAATACTATGCGTTAAAATATTTAATAGGAAGTAAGCCGATGGAATAATGTTCGATAAAAAGAAAAGGGTGATATTGTGAAAGCATATATTTTGAAACTATCCTTCGAAGACATCACACCGCTTATTTGGCGGCGCATCGTTTTACCAGCTGGTGCGACATTTAACCGTTTGCATGAAACAATCCAAAACGTCACAAATTTTCAAAGCACGCTATCCCCATACCATTCATTTGGCATGGAAATTGATGATTATTTTATTACCGATAATGAATGGATTATAGAGGAATACAAAGGGAAGAGTTATGCGGGTAAAACGGTCAAGCAACCCGAACGTATTAAAATCGATACGTATTTTGAAAAGCATAACTATTTTACATATAACTATGATTTTGGAGACGACTGGAGGATTCAGGTGGTACTTGAAGAAATCGTAGATGATTATTATTTTGGCTATCCCACATTGCTTGGTGGAGAGGGGACGGCACCGCCAGAGGATGTTGGCGGTCCACCTGGATACAAAGAGTTTTTAAAAGTGTTTCGAGATCCAACACATCCAGAATATTTATCGATCATTGCATGGGCGGAGCAACAATACTATTTGCCTCTAGACATTGCTAAGGTGAATGAGCGTTTAAAATATGTGAAATACAAAAAGACAGAATGGCAAAACATCCATCACGAAAATTATTACGTGATTTCTGATAAATATCGTGGTGCGGAATAGGTATATAGTGGGCACTTAATAAGTGGGATGTTCTTCCGATACCGCTTTGTCGCTTGGTGATGGCCTCACGCAATAAGCCCGTCAGAAAATCACTTGGGAGGGATTGAACTACATCCCACCTTGGTCTTATTGCTCCGGCTCACACTTGTCGCTCCTTCGCTAGATTTTTTCGTTATACGGGTGAGGTGTACCGCCTAGTTAATTCTAAATGAGTAGTACCGAATATATAGAGTAAGGAGATGTTTTCAATGAAAAGAATTCCGCTAAAAATGGTGCGGAAAGATTTGCTGGATATTCCACAATACGCACTTCCAGCTGGATTTAAAATTAGGTTATTTGAAAAAGGTGATGAACACACTTGGGCGCGGATTGAAACAAGTGTAGAGGAATTCAAAGATGAACAAGCAGCACTTGAACACTTCACAAAAGAATTCGGCGCACATCTGGATGACATGGCAATGCGTTGTTTATTCATTGAGAATGAAGCTGGAGAAGCTATTGCTACAACAACCGCATGGTATGGGGATTTGCATGGCGATGGCGAAATAGCAGGTAGAATCCATTGGGTTGGCGTTATTCCTGACTATCAAGGAAAGAAGCTATCAAAACCATTACTGAGTGCAGCGATGAATATTTTAGCCAATCATCACTCAACAGCTTATTTAACGTCCCAAACGACGAGTTACCAAGCTATCAATCTGTATTTAAATTACGGATTTGAACCATTGTTGACGATACCTAGCTGT
This sequence comes from Sporosarcina sp. FSL K6-3457, assembly GCF_038007285.1. GTDB lineage: Bacteria > Bacillota > Bacilli > Bacillales_A > Planococcaceae > Sporosarcina. Next base: position 3,155,621 of record NZ_JBBOWX010000001.1, on the reverse strand, counting down.
GAGGAAGCGTGGAGTTTGTTGGAAGAGACGTTAAAGAGGAAGATAAAGTAGTGTTTACTGTTATAGAAAGGATTGATGCAACTCATAGTTGTGGTCAATCCTTTTTCGACGTCAATGGAAGCTTTCAAACAGGTAGCGGGGTATAATTAACAAACAGAAGATGACACTACAAACAAGTAACACTCAGAAATATGTGTCTAAAAAAGGTAAGAAGATAGGAGATATCATGACAAAATACCAAGAATCAGGATGGAATTTAGATAACAGTTACGCCCGTCTGCCAGGTGCCTTTTTCACCAGGATGAACTTGAATCCAGTTCAGTCACCGAAGTTGATTATTTTCAATGATTCCTTAGCGGTATCTCTAGGTCTAGGTGCGCAGGCACTACAAAGCGAAGGAGGTATCGCAGTACTTGCGGGAAATGAAGTCCCAGAAGGAGGCACGCCACTGGCGCAAGCATATGCAGGTCACCAATTTGGTCATTTTACGATGCTAGGTGACGGCCGTGCAATACTTATTGGTGAACAACTCACTCCTGCTGGTGAACGGTTTGATATTCAGCTAAAAGGTTCAGGTCGAACAGCTTATTCTCGCAGTGGTGATGGTCGTGCGGCACTGGGGCCAATGCTGCGCGAATATGTCATCAGCGAAGCAATGCATGCACTTGGTATTCCTACAACACGTAGTTTAGCCGTGGTGGCGACGGGTGAATCTGTCATCCGTGAAACTGACCTCCCAGGTGCCATTTTGACACGTATCGCGAGTAGCCATATACGTGTAGGTACTTTTCAATATGCAGCGAAATGGGGAACAGACGAAGAACTTCGCACGTTGGCTGACTATGCATTACAACGACATTTTCCTGCTATTGAAGCGGATGGCAATTGCTATCTCACGTTGCTGCAGGAAGTGATTAAACGTCAAGCTTCACTCGTTGCTAAATGGCAGCTCGTTGGTTTTATTCACGGGGTGATGAATACTGATAACACGACAATTAGCGGGGAAACGATTGATTATGGACCATGTGCGTTCATGGATGTGTATGATCCGGCAACTGTTTTCAGCTCTATAGATGTTCAAAGCCGCTACGCCTATGGCAATCAACCGAATATTATCGGCTGGAATCTCGCACGCTTTGCCGAGAGCCTTATCTCGCTATTGCATACAGATTATGCGGAAGGTGCAAAACTGGCGCAGGATGCTCTTTCAGAGTTTCCCGAGTATTATTATACGAATTGGCTTGCGGGTATGCGTGCGAAACTAGGGATATTCAATGAAGAGCAACAAGATGCAGCCCTCATTGATAGCCTTCTTCGCATGATGGAGCAGCATCAAGTGGACTATACCAATACATTCCGTGCTTTAACTTTTGATACGTTGGAAAAGAGTGCTTTATTTAGCACGCCCGAATTTGCCGAGTGGCATGCGTTGTGGCAAGCAAGACTCGATAGACAGCAGGAATCGAAGGAGCTTGTTCATCAGCTAATGCGTAACAGCAATCCGGCAGTCATTCCTCGTAACCATCGGGTAGAGGAGGCACTTGAAGCAGCGGTCGAGCGTGGAGATTATAGTGTGATGGAGCAGTTACTTGATGTACTGGCGCATCCATTTGCGCATTCTCCAGAACAAGCGGATTATGCAACTTTGCCCGAATCAGATGGTCCTTATCATACGTATTGTGGGACTTAAGGGAGAGGAATCAATATGTACGATCCAACCATTTTTGAAAATTTAAAAGTAGCGTTCGAAAACCATATTTATGATTTAGATAATATAGATGAAAAAATAGCGATTATCAATCGGGTAGATAGCATGGATTTTGCCATTATCTCACGAAAATTCACGATTCAATTTACGCTTGTCAATCAACCAGACGTTACAGCAGAAATCGTACTACAAGCATCGGTCAAGGAGCTAGCAGGGGAAATATTAGAGATGCCTGGAGAAAATCTAGGCTGCACCTTGTCCGTTCACTTTACCAAAGCTGTTCAAAACATCACCATTCAGTGCCCACAGATTGAGCAAGCCCTCAACGCTATTTGGGAAACGGACATTCAGCTAACGCAAACACTGAGTTTCGTCCATGGACAACAAGCGCCAAGTTACCTCGACAGTATAGACATGACATTCAAGTCTAAAATAAATGAGGAGCATATGGGGGATATTGCAGATTTACTGGATCATGTTTTAGAATCGTTGAATGTGTTGAAGGAGATATGATAACAGTACTATACGTGGCAGTTCACTGGGGAAGTATGTTGGAATTGATTTGAAGTCCATTCCTTGGATTTAGTATTTGTTAAAAAGTTCTTGCATTCGTATCAAACCTCATTTATATTAAAAGAGACTAAAAGGTATCTTTTGGAGGTTGTAAATGAAAAAAGGTGAATTAACACGGCGTAATATCATTCGGAAATCTGCTTTGATATTTAACCAAAAAGGGTATATGACAACAACGATGAGTGACATTATTCAGGAAACGAATATTCAAAAAGGGGGGATTTATCGACACTTTACAGACAAAGAGCAACTAATGGTCGAGTCTTTTCATTTTTCTACCGAAATCATGCGAAATCATTTACTAACGAGTGTGTCACAACATGAGCATGCAACAGACAAATTAATCGCATTTGTAGAGGCCTTTTTACAATTAAGTGAAGGAGAACCGATAGTAGGTGGCTGTCCTATTTTTAATGCAGCCATAGAAATGGATGATTTGGAAGGAAATGCATTACTGCCATCGATTAATGAAGCCATGGATATGATGATAAACTGGCTGGCGAAAATCATAGAAGACGGTGTTAGGCAGCAGGAATTGAAGCAGTCGATACAGCCATACGACACGGCGATCTATATCGCGTCAACACTTGAAGGGGGACTCGTATTAGACAGATTAAAGAAAGATGGGCAATTATCGAAAATCATCATCAATAATTTGAGGCTATATATTTCAATGATAGCTACAGAGCGGCAATAATGCCGTCTTTTTTACGACTTAAAAGAGACTGATGGGTATCTTTTTTGGCGCCGTTTTCATTTAATAACAAGGAATAAGGGGGATAAAGTAGATGAAGCATATTGATACGCTTGTGATTGGTGCGGGACCAGGAGGATATGTGGCGGCGATTCGCGCTGCACAAATGGGGCAAAATGTCATGATTGTAGAAAGAGAGTATTTAGGTGGGGTTTGCTCAAATGTCGGTTGTATCCCATCAAAAGCGTTGATTTCAGTAGGTCACCGTTTTGAGCAAGCAAAGCATTCTGATGCTATGGGTGTTGTTGTACAAGACGTAAAACTGGACTGGACAAAAGTGCAAGAGTTCAAAAATGGCATAGTATCCAAATTAGTAGGTGGTGTGGAAAGTCTTCTAAAAGGCAATAACATCGATATCGTGAAAGGTGTAGCCTACTTTGTAGATGCAAATACTGTACGTATAATCGATGGTGACAACGAACAAACTTACACATTCAATAATGCAATCCTGGCAACAGGTTCTCGTCCAGTTGAAATTCCGGCATTCAAATTTACTAATCGTGTAATTAGCTCAACAGGCGCACTTTCTTTATCTGAAGTGCCAGAAAAATTAGTTGTCATTGGTGGTGGTTATATCGGTACTGAGCTAGGTTCTGCTTACGCTAAATTAGGTTCTCAAGTAACCATCATTGAAGGTGGCAATGACATCTTAGCTGGTTTCGAAAAGCAAATGACACAAGTTGTGAAAAAGGGCTTAAAGAAAAAAGGCGTAGTGGTTGTAGTTGACGCATTAGCTAAAGGCGTAGAAGAACATGACAACGGCGTAGTTGTAACATATGAGGCTGGCGGAGAAGAACAAACAGTTGAAGCTAACTATGTATTAGTAACAGTAGGTCGTCGTCCAAATACAGATGGAATGGGTCTGGAAGCACTAGGCATCGAATTCGCAGAACGTGATTTACTACAAGTAGACAAACAATGCCGTACTTCTGTAACAAATATTTATGCAATTGGTGATATCGTATCTGGTCCACAACTTGCACATAAAGCATCTTATGAAGGAAAAGTAGCTGCCGAAGCAATCGCCGGCAAAAAATCAAGCGTAGATTACCTAGCCATCCCAGCTGTATGCTTCACAGATCCAGAACTTGCAACGGTTGGTTACAATGAAGAACAAGCAAAAGCAGAAGGTATCGAAGTAACAACAGCCCGATTCCCATTCGCAGCTAACGGTCGTGCCCTAGCTTTACACGCAACAGAAGGTTTTGTGAAACTTGTTGCACGTAAAGAGGATGGCTTATTAATAGGTGCTCAAATCGTAGGTAATGGTGCATCTACTATGATTGCTGAAATAGCTCTGGCGATTGAAGCGGGTATGACTGCAGAAGATATTGCATTAACAATCCACGCTCACCCAACTTTAGGCGAGATGACAATGGAAGCCGCTGAGATAATTATGGGGAGACCCATTCATGTTATGAAAGCGTAATGGAGATACTTCAAATATTGAAATGATTGTTCACGTGGCTAGTTTATTCTGAATAAAATAGTTAAATATTTGAATATTCGCCATCCGTTCACTTATACTTGGTGAACGGATGTTTTTCTATTTGTGAAGTGTCGAGTTCTGATTGGATTTTGGGCTAGTCACTATTAAAAATAAAGAAGGTACTCATTGTGGATTTTTTAACGGAAAAAGTATTATTTATCTTCCTTTTTTTATTTGTCATCCATTCAGTCGAGACGCTTGCTTATGCGGTGAGATTGTCGGGGGCGAGGGTCAAGCTCATTGCATCAGCGCTGTCACTGTTTAACATCATGGTCATTGTTTCAAGACTAGCGAATATGATGCAACAACCCTTCACAGGTAGCTTAATCGATACTGCACGAAAAGAGAACACGTTAGAATTTGTCGAAGGTCAATTTAGAGTGCTCATCACTGCCTCAACTTTCGGTACCCTATTCGGTATTCTTTTACTACCTACCTTTATCGCCTTATTTTCAAGAGCAATCATTCATTTAGCTGAAGAAAAAGGATCAGTTCCTGCCTTGATTAAAAAAGGAATAACCTTGGAATACATAAAGCGTGGAGTCAAGCATTTCCGTCTTCCAAGATTCTCTTATTTGAAGGACATTACGATTAAAGATATTCCGATGAAGTTGTTATTGATCAACATGGTGATAACGGCCATCTATACAATTGGCGTATTATCCGCTTTATATGCAGCCATACTAGCGCCAGAACGGGCTTCAACCGCGATTATGGCTTCAGGTCTAGTAAATGGCATCGCTACGATTCTACTGGTGATCTTCATTGACCCCAAAATCTCCGTTTTGGCAGACGATGTGGTCAATCAAAGAGGGAGCTATCTCACGCTTAAGAGGATGTCAGTCATGATGATAACATCAAGATTACTAGGGACAATCCTTGCGCAAGCGTTGTTTATCCCAGGAGCTTGGTATATCGCTTGGTTGACTAAATTCATGGTGTAGGTGCTAGATTCTGATTCAATCAGCTATGGGTGGCGTCGAGTACCGTGGAGAGAAGAAATGAGAGTACAAGAAATCATTAGTATTGTTAGGGCTTATATCGGTACTGAAAAAGGATCTTTAACATAAAGATCCTTTTAACTGCCCGTTCAATTAAAGCGCCCTTTCTTGAAGAATTATAGTTTGTTACAGTAAAGAACTTTTATACAGAACACTAATTCCTTTTTAGAAGACAACTAATCGTCGTATTATTTGGTACATGAAAATTAATGGACAAGCATGTGCGTGGAAGTTTGGATATATTTTGCATACTCTTTTGCCTCTTGATCGAGATACTTATCCGTGCCTTCGTTCGCATTATAGGTGACGAATGCGGGAAGATAGGTGCCGTTGCATCTGGTGAGGGTACTTTGTATAGGTCTTAATAATTCGCTGATCGTGAACCAATTGTAACCCCCGGAACGGTATTGCTTTTCAGTACCGCCTGTCGTCGTAGCTACCATAAATTCTTTTCCTTTCAAATTATCTCCTCCGGGTCCAAAAGCCCAGCCAAACGTCAATACATCATCGAACCACTTTTTTAAAAGGGGAGGGCAGCTATACCAATAAAAAGGGAACTGAAACACAACCCGGTCATATTGAAGCAGCAATTGCTGTTCCCTCTCCAAATCAATATTCCAATCGGGATACTCCTGATAGAGGTCGCGAAAATAGATGTAAGTGTGATCTTTCAGTTCTCGTGCCAAAGCTTGATTGGCACGGGAATGATTTAGATTGGGATGTACAGCGATAACCATAATTTTCATAACAATCATCCTTTCTCATTTTTCGTAGCATCGTGATCTACATCCCCATTATTATGCGGAATTTCATTTTTGCCAAGTACGCTTTTTTTTCGGACTAGGTCCGGTGAAAAGTACCATAGACGTCACCTGATTTCGGTAGATAGTACGGTAAAACGTACTAAGTATGATAAATCATCGTACTGTTTTTATTCTGGATACTTTGATAAAGTTTTAACTAAGAAGTTGTTAAAAATCATGTGGTTGGGAGATGGTAAGATGCGAAAGGAAATTTGCAATTCTAATAAGACACAGGGTATATTGTCTACTTTGCAGGCGATCGGTGGAAAATGGAAACCACTCATTTTGTTTATTTTACTGCATCAAGGTACAAAACGGTTTGGGGAATTGAGACGTCTACTTCCAAATGTCACGCAAGGAATGCTCACCAATCAGCTTCGTGAGATGGAACGTGACGGACTCATAGTACGCAGAGTGTATCAAGAGATTCCGCCCAAAGTTGAATATTCTTTGTCCAATCACGGAAGAACGTTAAGTTCAGTTTTGACCGACATGTGTGGTTGGGGATTTAAGCATATCGAATTTATGAAGAATGCGAATGGGGACAACTCGAACACCCTTTGATTCCAGCGGATTTTGTCGATGGTACTGTAGAAATGTATGATACTTCTACTCCTATAGCTCCTGTGCGTGTAGGGGAGTTTGGTGCGGGAGATTTAAGTAACCCTGTTGGATTGGCGATTTTTACGTTATTAGGCTAGAGAGTTCTGTTACAAAAAAACAAATGGCCCCCATGAGTATTACCCCTAATAGACGGAGAGGTAATCCTTATATTACCTATTCATTTGAGGTTGCAGTAATTTTAGGAAGCTAACATCAAGCAACCCCCTTGGCGCTCAATGGGGGTGTGTATGTCAGAATTTATTGGTTATGCGGGATTTTATACATCGTTGATACATCAGTAAAATATATTGTATCTTTCTTGAGGTTAAAGCTCATTAATGAATATATTCGTTAGTCGACTGAAATTAATTTAAGCCCTTTTTAATGGATTACGTGAGGAGAATTATAATGAATCTAGGAAATGTCTTTTCGAGACGTTAAATGAATTAGAGGCTCAGGATTTATTGAAAAGTATATATATCCGTGGTGAACGTCATACGGTGCTGGAAGCCATCGAAAGGCAGATGGCTCACTATGCATATCATTTATATTGGTAAGCAATTAAGAGATGTGGGTTGGGAAAGCCTTAGTATCCGAGAAGGAAAATCGGAAGAGTATTTACAACAAATGCTGAAAAGGCATCGATCATAAAGTGTTAGATCTTGTTCAATAAATGGGAGTATACATGAGGTTAATAATTAATGGAACTAAATAACCATAAATGAAAATACTTCTATATCCGTTATAGAGTTAATTGGTAATTTTCTTTTTTTGGATTGAATTTTAGTTTGAAATAATGTAAAGTATAAAAAAATCTATATAAAAAGCTATGAAAAGAAGAGTAAACACAAGTACTATCTACAGAGACCTCTGGTAGCTGAAAAAGAGGGATAGGAGATGTGTTGAAACAAGGCTTGGAGCTGTGCATTGGATTTGTTTGGAACAATGATGATGCAACGTATTCTCACGTTAACGAGATAGAGTATCGCAGGTGATTTATTCACAAAGCAGTACTCGATTAGGCTTCTGCAGCAATGTGGAGGTGAACTGGGGTGGCACCGCGACATGACTCGCCCCCCAAGATAACTATCTTGGGGGTGAGTTTTTTTATTTTTTCATAAAAATAAAAAAGGAGTGGTGAATATGTCCAGATGGAAGTACCCTTTAATGCTACTAGTCGGAATAGGGATTTCAAATGTGGGCGGTTGGGTTTACCTAATCGCACTGAATTTAATTGTATTGAATGAAACAGGTTCGCCACTTGCAATTGCCTTACTGTATATACTAGGACCAATTGCAACGATATGTTCGAATGCTTGGGCGGGTAGTTTAATTGATCGAGTAAATACCCGACGACTTATGATGGGATTAGATGTTTTCCGAGCACTATGTATTGCGTTAATTCCATTTTTACCTTCACTTATTTATGTTTATATACTGGTGTTTATCATTAATATGGGAAGTGCTATTTTTCATCCTACATCTATGGTTTATATGACTAAACTAATCCCTGAAAAAGATCGGCAACGCTTTAATGCACTACGAAATTTTATCAACTCTTGTGGTTCGCTTATAGGTCCTACCATTGCTGGGGTTTTATTTTGGATGGGTACCCCTTATACTGCCATCCATGTGAATGCAGTGGCTTTATTTCTATCGGCTATTATCATTATGATGCTACCTAATGTTGATTCAAGACTCAAAGAGACAGAGGGACAAAGTTTTACATGGGATCTGATAAAAAATGATTTTCGGGTTGTTTTTAATTTCAGTAAGGACTATACCTATGTCACAAAAATCTATGTATTATTTAGCGGTACTACTATATTCATGACTGCAATAGATTCTCTCGAAACAGCATTTGCTAAAGGAGTACTTTCAATGCCAGATTCCATTTATGGTTTTTTATTAAGTATCTTTGGAGCTGGATTTATACTAGGTTCAATTATTAATTCAGTATTTTCGAAGCAGCTTGCAGTTAATCTTTTAATAGGTTTTGGTACTATTTTCACCTCAATAGGCTATCTAGTATTTTATAGTTCAAATGGCTTTTTTAGTGCGGCGACTGGTGTATTTTTAATTGGATTTGCTGTAACGTTTGCAAATACAGGATATTTGACTTTCTACCAAAATTACGTTCCTGTAGAGATGATGGGAAGGTTCGGCAGCATTTTTAGTGTGATTGAAGCAGGTTTTATTATTGCTTTAACGGTATTAATAGGTTTAACTGCTGAATTAACTTCAATCCGTCCTGTGGGGTTAATAGGTTCATTTGCCTTCTTCTTATTAGGGTTAATGGCACTGAAAGCAGTTTCAGGTGCAAAAAGGAAGGAATATTTTAAAAAAGTGTAGCTTCTTTAAACAGTTAATTATAAATGGCTTGACCGATTAATTAAGCCTTGGCGTAATTGTGTCCAGATTTTGAATCGAGCTTGCTCGATTGACTCCATTCAAAATCTGTGACATCCGCCGGAGGCTTTATCTTCGTTCAGCGGACGTTTGAACACTCGCTGAACAGGAAACAAAACCGCATTCATCTCTCCACCTATAGAGGTGGAGTCTTCTGCTGAATGAAGATAGAATAATCGGTAAGCCCTTTACTGTACGAAATTCAATTAAAGAACATGTTTATTAAAAAGCATGAACCCAGTGGATGATAACGAAATAATTCAAAAACAGAAAGCATGAGATTGCAAATCATAAATCTCATGTTTTCTGTTTTTTTTGAGTTTGACAATAATTTCAGTTGCAAAATAAAAATAATTTGTATATAGTGTGTATATAGTATATATACAATAAAAGATGAAGAGGTAGTTGCATGCAAATACTTATTTCGAACAGTTCAAAAGAGCCGATTTATGCGCAAATCCATGCTCAAATCAAAAAGCTGATTTTAACAGGTGAATTACAAGAAGGGCAGTCGCTTCCTTCTATGCGCCAGCTTGCAAAGGATTTAGAGATTAGTGTCATTACAACAAAGCGTGCCTATGAGGAACTTGAGAAAACTGGCTTTATTTATTCGATTGTTGGCAAAGGTTCGTTCGTTGCGGAGCAAAATATGGAGATGATGAAGGAAAGAAAAATGAAAGTGATTGAAGAAAAGTTGGTGGATGCTATTCAAAACGGTAAAGAAATGGGTCTGGGGTTAGCAGAACTCAAAGAAATACTTACATTATTGTTTACGGAGGATGACTGATGGAAAATGTAATTGAATTACAGCATGTGCAAAAATCATTTGATGGTTTTCAACTAAAGGATTTTTCATTGACTGTTAAAAAGGGATTCGTAACAGGGTTTATTGGTGGAAATGGTGTGGGGAAATCAACAACGATTAAATTGATTATGAATTTATTGCGACCAGATAGCGGAACAATTTCGATATTCGGTTTGAATTATAAGGACCATGAAAAAGAAATCAAGCAGCGGATTGGTTTTGTGTTCGATGAAAATATTTTTTATGAACATGTAACGTTAGCGGAAATGAAAAATATAATAAAGCCATCCTATTCCAACTGGGATGACAATCTATTCGATTATTATGTTCAAGTATTTGAATTGCCACTAGATAAAAAGATTAAGTCATTTTCGAAAGGAATGATGATGAAAGCATCGTTAACAATGGCTTTATCGCATCACGCGGAATTAATTATTATGGATGAGCCTACATCTGGATTAGACCCGATTTTTCGTAGGGAGTTGTTAGATATTTTACGTGATCTTATGCAAGACGGGGAGAAAACCATTTTCTTTTCGACTCATATTACGACAGATTTGGATCGTCTTGCGGATTATATTACGTTTATCCATAATGGTGAGCATATTTTCACAAAAGAATTTACTCAAATTGAAGAGGAGTACGCTATTGTAAAGGGCGGTCTGGAGCTATTGGATGGGGATACAGAACGAGAATTTATAGCCATAAGAAAATCCACCCATGGTTTTGTAGGATTAACAGTTAATAAAGCACGTGCAGAAGATATTTTTGGGGAACCGGCTTTAATTGAGAAGGCAACTCTTGAGGATATTATGTTCTATACAAAGAAAGGCGCTGAACAGCATGTTTAATTTAATTCGGAAAGATATCCTTTTGCAAAAGACGACGTTATTGATTTTGTTGCCACTTTTAGTTGTTTTGTTATTCTTAGAAGACTCATATGTCTGGATAGGCATAATATTTAGCATCGCAATTGTAATGAATGCTTATAGCGTTGATGAAAAATCAGCGAGTCATATGCTGCTCAATTCTTTGCCTTATACACGGAAAGAAATTGTCAGTTCAAAATATATCGGTACATTTATTTTCATAGGCTTAGTCGTTTTCACCATCTTTATTGGCAATTTAATCATTCATCAAGAAGTAATGGTGTGGAAAGATATACTATTGATCGCTAGCTCTGTGCTGGTAGCGATATCATTGATGTTCCCGTTTTCGTATAAATTTAAAAGTCAATATATGCTAATTGGTGGGCTTGCTTCATTAGCTATTTACCTGGTACTTATTCCTTTATTCATCCCTAACGTGAATGATAAAGTTAGGGAGTTTGTTCAAATGGTATTAACGTTAGAAGCTACTCAACTCTATTTGTTCATCATATTATTAGTTACTACGCTCTATGCTTGTTCATGGCTGTTATCGATTCGAATTTATGAAAGAAAGGTTTTTTAGGGAACTGTGCCATTATAAATAGTTTTAGCGGCTTTGAATAAGTAGCATCAGCCCGCTGCACAATTCACTCTAGATTTATATGAGAAAACCTCACTAGGGGTAATCTTGGTGAGGTTTTCTTGCGTATTAACAACTGTATTAATCAATTTCATAATTACTTATTTCACAAGTAAAGACGAATAAATTAAAGGCTTTATCAATTCATTGTTGGTGTTATGTGTTTAATCGTTCTATGACGAAATTGATTCAATTATAAACAATTCTAAGATTTTTAGAACCAAGCACCTCGATGGTTTGTTCGCGGAACAAGAGAATCTTTTCCTGACTCGATTTACCTCTACAAACTTATTCTATAGTATTTTCATATGCCCTCAAAGTTCTTACTTCTATCGTAAGAAAGCCATTGCCATAAATCGCTTTTAATAAAAAAGGTCCATCTTGTGTATTTTGAAATCTGAAATCTAATGCATCATAGGAAACAGTTGCATCTCTTCCTTTTGGCACATAGCCCACATCTAATGAATGATGATGCCTTTCAATATATTTTACTGATAATTGGTCGACTACATTAAAAAGTGTTGAGGACGTTTGGCAAACTCCTCCGCCAATACCCATGACGCGTTTCTTATTAATTATTTCCGGTGCCGGTTGGTAGCCATTTAGCTCGTCTCTCGGTCCGACCATGTCGTTAAATGAGAAATAATCCCCACTTCCAACGATCACATTATTGAGAGCCTTTGCTGAGAGTTCAATATTTTTGTTCCTGTTTACATCTGAGCTGTTGAAATAAGTTGTATAAGAAGCAATTATTATGTCCTCTAAGTGAGGAATATCTTCAACATTATAACTACTTTCTGTAACATACAAAGGAATTTCAATGTCCTTGCCAGTAAGTGATGCATCTACAATCCTATCCACCAATTCACTTTCTTTTAAAATAATCCTTGGACTACCTTTAATAATCTGACCGTTATCATCCATTTTATCAAGAACCATTCTCTTGTCATAACCAGCTTCTGTTTCCGTACCTCTTGCTAATTCATAAGCTAGTTTTTCAATTTCCTTTTTATATGTTTCGAAATTTGTTTCATAACCTAAATCTATTGGTGATATAGTTTTAATTATTTCTAATGTATTTGGATCAATGATATTTACAACTACAGGATTTGTACCCTTTTCTGCTTCTTTATCATCAGTTTCGGGTATTTTTAGATCCTCCATCGGTTGTTTCTGTTCATTATAATTTATTTCTAATTCTTCATTTACTGTTTTTTCTATACAACCTGCCAATCCTATTGAACATAGAATTAGCAATGCAAAAATCCATCTTTTCATACTATCGTACTCCCTGCTCTAAGGTATTTTCAATTTGATAGCTTATTCAAGTTGTAATGATAGTGTGAAAAATTTTAAATATATCCTTAGGGAATGTCATGTCCCATGAATCATTACAAAAATTAATACATCTTCCCAAACTTGCGACATATTAAATTCACGTGATAAAATAAGACTGGAAAAGAAAGGATAAGGCATCCCCGATAATCGAGTAGTTGAAGTGAAAGAAAACTGTTAGCACGTATAATCACTACACAAAATACGTACTCGTACTGACAATTAAATAGTGTAAGGGGTTGCTTGAAGTTGATAACGGAGAATAAAGAGCAAACGATATTTGATCACACTGGAACTACAATAAAAATGGATAGAGAAGTCTTAATAGTCGCAAGATTAGAAGAGCCGTTGATAGTTGTTTTAGGAAATGTTTTAAGCAACGAAGAATGCGATGAACTAATTAGATTGGCAAAGGCAAAGGACAGCATGCAACGTTCCAAAATTGGGGCGACACGTGAAGTGAATGAATTGAGAACAAGTAGCAGTATGTTTTTAGAGGAAAGTGAAAATGACATTGTTGCTAGAGTTGAAAAAAGAGTCTCATCTATTATGAATATACCGATTGAACATGGAGAAGGCCTTCAAATTCTAAAGTATACGCCTGGCCAAGAGTATAAAGCGCATTATGATTTTTTTTCATCAACAAGTAAGGCGGCTAACAATAATAGAATCAGTACGCTCGTGATGTACTTAAATGACGTAGAACAAGGTGGAGAAACTTATTTCCCGAAACTTAATTTTTCAGTATCGCCACAAAAGGGTACCGCCGTGTATTTTGAGTATTTTTATACCGATAAAAATGTAAATGAGTTAACTTTACATGGTGGAGCACCTGTTATAGCAGGTGAAAAGTGGGTTGCAACGCAATGGATGAGAAAACAAACAGTCAGGTAAAGCGAATTGGAATTTTACTATCACATGAAAAGCGCTCAATATGAGTGCTTTTTATTTTCGGGGAAATTAGCATAATGGAACAGACCAGGGAATAGTATTGATGGAGTAGATAGTGAACAAAATTAAAATGACTTAACTGCCTGTATAAGAAAGGACAAGCTATAAGGTAGCTATTGATGGCATGATAGTCTACCGATTACGTACTGGAAGGGGAATCGAATGTCAGACTTTCATCAGCAATCATCCGTTGAAGTCATGGAGGCTTTGGACGTAACAAATCAAGGATTGAGTGATGTAGACGTCCAGAAGCGACAAGAAGTATATGGTACGAATGAATTGGCGGAAGGAGAAAGGACAAGTATCCTCGCAGTTTTCTTTGGACAGTTTAAAGATTTATTGGTCATTATTTTATTGATTGCTGCTTTCATTTCATTTCTATTAGGTGAAGTGGAAAGTACGATTGTCATACTGATTGTCGTTATTTTAAACGCAGTCTTAGGCACTGTACAGCATGTGAAGGCAGAGCAGTCTTTGGATAGTTTGAAAGAGTTGACCTCTCCAGTTGCGAAAGTGATGCGGAATAACCAGCTAGTAGAAATACCTTCAGAAGATATCGTCGTTGGAGATTTGCTCTATTTGGATGCTGGTGATTATATAAGCGCTGACGGCAGATTAGTGGAAAGCTATAATTTGCATATCAATGAAAGTTCGCTGACAGGTGAATCATTGGCTGTGGCGAAAACTATCGGACTGATTGAAGAAAATCAGGTAACCATTGGGGATAAAAAGAATATGGTGTTCACTGGCAGTTTTGTCACCAATGGACGTGGGATTGTTGTCGTGACCGCGATTGGCATGGAAACAGAAATCGGAAAAATCGCCAATTTACTAGATACTGCGAAAGAGAAAAAAACACCCCTCCAAGTGAGTCTCGATCATTTTGGCGAAAAATTAGCTTTAGGGATAACGTTGATCTGTTTAGCGATTTTCACGATTGATTTGTTCAGAGGACGCGAGTTAGTCGAATCGTTTATGTTTGCGGTTTCGCTTGCGGTTGCGGCTATTCCGGAAGCATTAAGTTCGATTGTGACGATTGTGCTAGCTTTTGGGACACAAAAAATGGCGAAGGAAAATGCCATTATCCGAAAGCTCTATGCTGTCGAAAGTCTGGGCAGTGTATCTGTGATTTGTTCAGATAAAACGGGCACATTAACCGAAAATAAAATGACGGTGCAACACGTATTTGTCGATCAGAAAGTGATTCCACACGATCAACTTCAAATGGAAAATAGTATAGAGAAAAAATTGATCCTACAAGCACTGTTATGTAATGATGCTGTGGAAAGGGATCAGCAAGAAATCGGTGATCCTACCGAAATTGCACTAGTAAAGTTAGGAAAGCAATATGATTTTGATGAATTAATTGCCAGAGATCATTATCCTAGACTGACGGAAATTCCTTTTGATTCTGATAGAAAGCTCATGACGACGGTGAATCGAATCAATCAGCAAACGATTATGATTACCAAGGGAGCAGTAGATGTTTTGCTGCCTAAAATCGTGAAAATCGAGACTTCTACAGGTGTACGTGCGATGACGGAAGAGCAGCGCAAAAAAATCGAAGAAGTGAATCATGATTTTTCGATGAATGGATTAAGAGTATTGGCAATTGCTTACAAGGGGATACAGGCACATCAACCAATGGATGCTTGGAATGAAAGAGATTTCATCTTTGTCGGCTTACTAGCGATGATGGATCCTCCGAGAAAAGAGTCACAGGCAGCGGTTGAAAGCTGTATAAAAGCGGGCATTAAACCCGTTATGATTACAGGTGACCATAAAATAACAGCCACTGCAATCGCCAAACAAATTGGGCTATTACAAGATCCATCAGAGGTGATTGAAGGATATGAAATTGAGGGACTAACCGATCAACAGCTACAAGATCAGGTTCAAGATTATTCTGTCTATGCTCGTGTAACACCCGAGCATAAAATTCGAATCGTTAAGGCTTGGCAGGAAAAAGGACATGTCGTTGCAATGACAGGAGATGGTGTCAATGATGGTCCTGCCCTAAAACAAGCGGATATTGGTGTGGCGATGGGCATCACCGGGACCGAGGTAGCGAAAGATGCTTCCTCCATGATCTTAACGGATGATAATTTTTCGACGATTGTCAAAGCGATTTCGAATGGCCGCAGTATGTATACGAATATTAAAAATGCGATTCTATTCTTATTATCAGGCAATGCAGGCGCTATTTTTGTTGTGTTATATGCAACGGTATTTGGTTTATCCGTTCCCTTTGCACCCGTGCATCTCTTATTTATTAACTTATTGACGGATAGTTTGCCAGCCATTGCTATCGGCTTAGAGCCGCATCATAAAAAAACGATGAAGGACAAGCCGAGAGATATTCAAACACCTTTATTGAATAAAGCATTTACGACTCAGGTGATACTCGAGGGCATATTAATAGCTATTGTGACGATTATTGCTTTTCGAATGGGCTTGCAGGCGGGGGATGCGCAAACAGCTAGTACAATGGCGTTTACAACGTTATGTTTAGCGAGATTAGTACATGGCTTCAACTCCAGATCAAAAGAGTCAATCTTCACCATTGGAGTATTTTCGAATAAATATACGTGGTTAGCCTTTTTAATCGGTTTTTTATGTTTGCATGCTGTGTTATTTATGCCATCACTTACGGGAATGTTTGAAGTCACACCATTAAATGGCACGCAATTAGGGTTTATTTATACCTTGTCCGTTATGCCATTTTTGGTGAATCAGTGGGTTAAGGTGTTGTTTGTGAGGGGGAAATAATAATGAAAGCTTGTTTAGGTATTTATACTGAACAAGCTTTTTTTATTGGATTTAAAGAAGGGTGCCAAACTTCAAACGAGTGAATGCAAATAGCTTGATATTCTTCTTGTTGTCCTATAAAATCAATTACAGATATTAAAGGTCTTTAATAGATGCGGGAGAGGAGAGAAGCAATGAAATATTCAAGAGCGACAAATTATGCTTTGCATACCATGGTTTATTTAACGTTAACTGAGAGGGGAAAGTCTGTTGGCGTAGAGCAGTTAGCGAATATGCAAAATCTGTCATCCACATATCTGTCAAAAATTTTAACGAAACTTGTGAAAGCAGGACTTATTGCATCGACTCCAGGTGTTAAAGGTGGGTACAGCATTGTAAGACAGTCGCAAGAGATTTCATTTTTAGACGTCATTCATGCGATTGAAGGGAAGACAACATTATTCAATTGCTCATTGGAGCACGAAGATTTATTTAAACATGAAGATTGTTTGATTGAAAATGTGATGATGGTGGCAGAACAAAAGATGAATGACGAATTAAATAGCAAATATATTAGTGATATTGCTAAACAAATTGAGTCGAAAAAAATTGATTGTGAACATACCAATTGATTTTTTTGGTTAATTATAGATATTAGAAGTCTGTAATATACTCGATTGAAAATGAGAGATAAATGTTTCACTTATACTCACTAGTGCATACTTAAATAATGGAGGCGGTTAACAATGACTGAAGAACTTACATTTGACTCTAAAAATACTATTGCATATGAGGCAAACGCACGAGTCTCGATTCCCACATATGATACGTTATTTTCGATGGTTCAATCTTATTTTCGAGCTCAATGGGGCGAAAAAGAGGCGTCATTGCTCGTGGTCGGAGCAGGTGGAGGAAATGAACTAGCCGCATGGGGACCGTCTAACCCTAAATGGACATTTACCGGAGTTGACCCTTCTAAAGAGATGCTTCAGATGGCTGAGCATAAATCCATTCAACTCGGTTTAGAAAAGCGTGTCAAACTAATTCAAGGGACAGTTGATGACTTGCCATCTTCAGACGCGAAATTCGACGCGGCAAGTTGTATTTTAGTTCTTCATTTCATAGAAGATATACAACAGAAGTTGAAACTGCTTAAAACTATTAAGGGGAAATTGAAGCCGGGAGCGCCATTCGTGCTCGTTAGTGCCTACGGAGACCCTGGTGAAGCCGAACTTCAAGACAGAATAAACGTATGGAAAACTTTTTTCTTTGATGTCGGATATGAATCGTCTAAATTGGACGACATGGGCAAAGGGATTATGAAGATTTCTTTCATCCCTGAAAAACAGATTGAGGTGCTATTAGAAGAAGCTGGTTTTACAAATATAACCCGATTTTATTCAACGGGTCTTTTCGCGGGATGGATTTGCCATGCGGAATGAGTAACCTGCTATTGAATGATGGTACTAAACAGGAGCCTAACTACATCTAAAGTGTAGTTAGGCTCCTGTTTAGTAGATTAAAATAGATGACTATTGACTAAGTGTATACATTGGTATACGATTAGTTATATTACTGAGTGTATACAAAAGTATACGAGGAAGGGTGATTGGCTATGAAAGAAGAACATGAGAAGAGAGAAGGACATCATCGTGGTAGACGCCGTGGTGGGGAAGAGGGATCACATCAGCGTGGGGCAAAAACTTTTCGCCGTGGGAGAGCTATCGCTTTTTTAGAACGCATGCATTTAAAGCGCGCAACGATTAAACAGCAGCTTGACCAACCCGAGTTTCAATCGATTCAACCTATTTTAATCGGTGAATTAAAAGCCATTGATATGGTCATTAGTGAATTTATTCAGCTATTTGAAATCAATGAGGATGAAGTGGTCGATCCTAAAAAGGCGCCAGATACTAGCGGGGAAGGGAGTGAAGTAGATGAAACAAATTAATAATTATATTGATGCAGTATATACACAGCAAGATGCTTTGTTGGAGGAAGTCATTGCTTCCATTGAGGAAAATGGTATGCCTGCTATATCGGTGTCGCCTTCTTCTGGCAAGCTACTCACGATGCTGATGGCGATTTCAGGGGCTAAACATATACTGGAAATCGGTGCGCTTGGCGGTTATAGCGGAATTTGCCTTGCAAGAGGGTTTGGCGGTGAAGGGAAATTGACTTCTCTTGAGTTGGAAGAGCGATATGTAGCGTTGGCATCGAGCAATCTAGTGAAAGCTGGCTTTGGCGATCAAGTATCCTATATGACCGGTCCTGCTTTACAAAGCCTTGAACAATTAGTAAGTGAGGGGCAGCAGTTTGATTTTTTCTTTATCGATGCGGATAAAGAAAATTATGAAAATTACTTGGACTATTGTATTCGGCTTGCAGAGGCGGGGGCGTTAATCGTAACGGATAATGTACTAGCTCACGGTAGTGTAGTGGATCCAGAAGTGAAACCGAAACGCTATACAGAATTAATGAAGATATTCAATGAAACGGTAGCGAATCATCCCCGATTGGAATCGCTGCTGATTCCAATCGGGGATGGGCTGACGATTTCACAAGTGAAGAAATAAATATGGAATGATGCTGTCCGGAAAGTCAGTTTTCACTACCTTTTGGGCAGCCTTGGCTTTATAAATCACAAATAGGCAGCTTTCTATCTCTCGGCAATCCTCATTGAAAACTTATCGATCAATTGCAAGAAGTTATCAATCAATTCGAAGTTGTTATCGATCAATTGTCCAAGGTTGTCGATCATTTCCGTAAACTTATCGATCAATTGAACAGAGTTATCGTCATTTCGGGACCTTCGACTCACCAGATTTACACAGCCAAATTATTGACAGCTCCTCTTTCTCTCTTCTAAAACTTGTAAGGTAATCCTGTTTTTCATTCATTGCGCTGTTTCTCAAGTATCTGCATTATTTCATGATAAAGAATATCCATCCCTCTTCGTAATTCAGCATCGGAACTATAGGCAAATGACAGACGGATATGGTGCGTATCGTAAGGCGCATAAATATAGCCAGGATGAATGAGTACTTTTTTCTTCAGTAGTTGCATAAACAACTCCGTTGTGACAATCGGCTCTTTACATTTGAGCCATATATAAAACCCTCCTTTTGGTGATTCCCAAGAAGCAATTGCATGAAAGTGTTTTATCAATAGGCTTTCTATGAGTTGAGCACGACGTTTTAGTTCTGCTTTTAACTGGTGAATATGTTGTTCATATAGGCCTGTACGAAGCCAGTGCTCGACAATTTCTTGTGAGATGGCGCTTGATCCATAGTCCATTTGCATTTTGATATCGGCTAAGCGTTTAATAACAGGTGATGATGCAATGACCCAGCCGATTCTTAATCCTGGGCTTAATGTTTTGGAGACACTCCCAAGATAGAGAACTTGACCAGATTGGTCGAATGATTTAATCGCAGGTGTTTGTTCATCGAACGCTAGTTCAAAATAGACATCGTCCTCAATAATGGGGAGTTGTATGGATTCACACATCATATAAAAAGCTTCCTTCTCTTCCAATGACCAGATACGGCCGGTTGGGTTATGGAGGGTTGGGATTGTATAGTGAATCGCTTGCCTTTTTTTGCGGATACGCTCTATGTCCTTGGCATGTAATTGGTTATCTGTCAGGCTATGCAAGTGCATGCCAAAAGATTGGAATGGTTGGACGGAATTCAAATAGGAAAAGGTTTCTTGAAAAACAATGGAACCTGTTTCAAGCAAGCCAACTGCGATTAGTTGCAGAGCTTGTAATCCACCTGAGACAATGCAAATATTTTCAGGGGTAGTGGTAATGCCTCGTTTTGTTACATATTCACATAGTGCTTGCCTTAGTTTTAAGCTACCTTGTGGAGAAGAATAGCCCATTGTTTTGCCGTCCAATTGCAGCTGCTGGAGTGAGGCTTTGATGTCTATTGTTGGTAATAAACCAGGCGCGAGTTCACCTGTCCCCAATCGAATGATGGATTCATCTTGTTCGAATTCATTGATAAGCTGAATGGTTTGGTAGTTCGATCTGTGAATACTTGTCTCGATATAGTGCTGCCAGTTTGGCTGTTTTTGCTTCACCAGCATATTCCAAGAATCATTTGAAACAAATGTGGCAGATCCGACTTTGGAAGATAAAATGCCATCTGCTTTTAATTCGTCAAGCGCTTCTTGGACGGTGCTGCGATTGACGCCGAGTGTTAGTGCCAGCTGGCGTTGGGGTGGTAATTTTGTTCCTTGTGCCCATTGGCCACTTGCAATTTGTTCGGTCATCCATGCGACGATTTGTTTTGCTAAACTACCGGGTAGTGAACGATTTGGTTGCCAATGCATAGCTCATTCCTCCGTAAAATTGGGTGGGTAAATAACCAACCAATTGGACCTTTATCTTTAGTTATAGCATAGGTACGATAGAGAGGAAAGGAGTTGCACGCATGGAACCAATTTTACATGGCATCATTTTAGCATTTGGATTGATATTACCTTTAGGTGTTCAAAACGTTTTTGTCTTTACGCAAGGTGTGACGCAACCACATCTTCTCAGAGCGCTTCCTGCGGCGATAACTGCTGCCATATGTGATACGTTGTTAATAATTTTAGCGATTTTAGGTTTATCGGTAATCGTATTACAATTTGAATGGCTTCGATTTGGCTTGTTAGTCGTGGGCATTCTATTTCTCATCTATATGGGGAAAGTAATCTGGTCTTCTGGCGCGGCGAACGTGGAGGGGAAAGAAGCATTACCTGTTAAAAAGCAAATCCTTTTTGCGCTATCCGTATCGTTATTGAACCCACATGCACTGCTCGATATCATAGGTGTGATTGGGACGAGTGCCGTTAAGTATAGTGGGCAGCAACAATTTGCCTTTGCGGTTACTTGCATCATCGTCTCTTGGCTCTGGTTTTTGGGTTTAACAATTGCTGGGGCAACATTGAAGAAAATAAAAATAGCGAGTAAAGTATTTATTTTATTTAATAAATGCTCAGCGGTATTTATATGGGGAACGGCGTTGTATTTATTGATGGGTTTACTTGCAAGCTGATGGACTAGTCATTTAAAATGGGAGAAAACGTGTATGGTCAGGAAGGGGATATTCGATTATGACAACTCCGAAAAGAAGTTTACGAGTATGTAGCAATGGACACGAGTATTATAAGAGCAGTGATTGTCCGGTTTGTCCGACCTGCGAGCAAGAACGTAAGCCGGCCGATGGATTTCTTGCAAAGCTTTCGGCACCTGCCAGAAGAGCGTTGGAGCATCATGGCATTACAACGTTGCAACAATTAGCCACATATAGTGAAAAAGAGATTTTACAATTTCACGGAATGGGACCAGCTTCTTTACCTGTACTCAGAGCTTCATTGGAGGAAAGTGGATTATCATTTAAACAGTAAAAAGAAGAATTCAATTTGTGTGATTAGTATCCCTTTTTATTCAATCTACATAACAATTATATATGGTGAACTTATGATTTCCACCTAATCTCCAGCGAAGGCGCCTATCAGGCTTATCGCGAGAGGCATCCCCAAGCGCCGAGCGTTGTTGGTAAGCTTCTTTAGTTCAATTTATATAGCAAGAAAAGAATCCATTTTGATTAATCTTTTTCAAGATGGATTCTTTTTGGTATTCACAAAATTCAAACAGGATTACTATACCTTTCGATGATAAAGTCAATAAAATATCTACTTGCTATTGGCAGCACTTTTTTGTTCTTGTATGCCAGACTGATTGTACGAAAAACAGATGGAGAGATCGTTTTCGTTACAATGTTATACGGGCAGCGATTTAAGACAAGTTTAGGTAAAATAGTCAGCCCGAGTCCTTGTTCAACCATGGCCATAATCGTATAATCGTCATGCACCCGGTATTGGATATTGGGTTGCAGGTTGTTTTGATGAAAAATGGTTAACGGTTCACTTAGTTCGCCCTCATCCAAAAGTATATAGGGGTCATTTGTTAATTCATTTAAGGAAACATTGTGATGCATAGCCAAAGGATGATCCATTGGCAAGATTGCAAGCATTTCATCTTCTCGCAGTGGAATGGTTGTCAGATTTGAGACAGAAGTTGGATTGACAAAGCCAAAGTCTACGCTTCCTTCTTTAATCCAATTAGAAATATTCGTATATTCCCCTTGATGTAATTCAAAATGAACAGCTGGATATTGTTCCTTAAAATCCTTCATCAATCCTGGCAGCCAATTGCATGAAACGCTTGAAAACGTTCCAATTCGGATAAGCCCACTTTCCAGTCCCTGCATCTCGTTATGCTTTTCAATCAATTCCCGATGTGAATTGTGTATATTCTTAATATAAGGTAAAAACTCCTCGCCATCCGGCGTCAATGCAACCCCTTTACGGGAACGCAAAATCAGCTTGGTCGAAAGCTCCTTCTCTAATGAATGAAGCATTTGGCTAATGGCAGATTGCGTATAGCCAAGCTCTTCAGCTGCTTTGGTAAAACTGCCTGTTTCAATAATTTTGATAAAAGCGTCATACGAATTCATTTTTTTACACTCCTTACATTAGTAAACCTAATAGATTCATTATAAATATTCGTTTTATTAATGCAAGTGCAGGTGATACGATAAAGCTAATCATTCTAGCATTAGATGAAAGGTAGGACTTACAATTATGACACAGCGACAGGCGAACTGGATTTTAGCTACGGTTTCATTCGCTTGGGGAGCCTCGTATATCTTCATGAAACTCACGGTGGATGCGATTCCACCAATAACGATCATCGCTTTACGATTTGGCATTGCGTTTATCGTTATGGCAGCAATCTTCTTCAAGAAAATTATCCGTGTAGATGCTAAAACGTTGAAATACAGTGCGATTTTGGGGGGCTTGCTATGTGGAATTTTCATTGCGCTCATGTATGGTATGAAAAACACGACTGCTTCTACAGCTGGTTTCCTGACGAGTACAACAGTTATTCTCGTTCCGATTTTACAAGTATTCATCACACGTAAGCTGCCTAGTAAAAAAATTGTAGGGGGCGTTCTAATTGTCTCAACCGGTTTAGCCTTACTACTGATTGGAGATGATTTTAATATTGCATCTGGCGCCTTACTTTGTTTAGTAGCCGCCCTCCTTTATGCGATTCACATTATCGTTACAAACCGATTTGTACGTAAGGTTGATGCCCTGCAACTAGGGATTTATCAACTGGGATTCGCTACTCTATTTGCAACCGTTGGAACCTTTCTATTTGAAGAACCTGTTTTGCCGAATAGTGCGAGCCGTTGGTTTGCGATACTTGGTCTGGCACTTATCTGTTCTGCTTACGGCTTTGTCATGCAGCCAATTGCTCAAAAGTATACGACACCTGAAAGTGCCGGTTTTCTCTTTTCGCTTGAACCCATTTTTTCAGCTATACTTGCATTTATCTTCCTGCATGAAAATATGGGGCTACAAGGCTATTTTGGTGCCATGCTCATTTTAGCTGGTGTACTCGTGGCGAACACTACATTCAAAAAGAAACTGAAAAAACACATGTAAACTAGAGGAGATGAAATCATGAATATATTAATTATTTACGCACACCCAGAGCCCAGATCATTCAATAGTGCTTTAAAGGACCTTGCCGTTTCAGAATTAACATCTCTCGGTCACCAAGTTAGAGTGTCTGATTTATATGCGATGAATTTCAAAGCTGTTGCTGATCGTGATGACTTTCAATCCCTTCAAAACGACAACTTTTTAAAATATGCAGTCGAACAAAAGTATGCAACGAAGACGAGTGGTTTTTCTCCGGATATTCAGGCGGAGCAAGAAAAACTTCTTTGGGCAGATTTTGTTATTTTTCAATTTCCTATCTGGTGGTATTCTGTTCCAGCCATTTTGAAAGGCTGGTTTGATCGAGTATTTGCTTCCGGTTTTATTTATTCAAGAGATAATAGATATGATACTGGTGGTCTCAAAGGTAGAAAAGCGATGTTGTCCGCTACAACAGGCTCTCCTAAACATGCGTATACGCCGTATGGAATGGATGGTGATATGAATGAGAAGATACTTTATCATATTAATCATGGAATGCTTTACTTTGCTGGCTTGGAACCTGTCGAACCCTTCATTTCTTGGACGCCATCACATGATGAAGAAGGTCGAAAGCGATATCTAGAAGAATATAAAAGACGTTTACACAATCTCACGGAAATACCGACTATCCCTTATCATCCCACTTCCCATTATGACGAGAATCATCAATTAAAAATGGAGTACAGGTAGTTTTTGATGAATGCTACTATTATAAAAGAAGCCGTTTTGATTGATCTACGTCAAAATGGCTTCTTTTTTTATAGCTTAGGAAATTATAAAATTCTCGTACTGTGGATAAGTCGGAATAGGGTTATTTCTCGTCTAGGCTCCAGCACCTAGCCCCTCGAGTCGCTTCGGTCTTGCTAGTAAAGGTAAAGGGCGCCTTTACTTTCAAGCCCTCCAGCGCTTGTCGGGGCTGAACAGGCGCTTGTGCTTTTGTTCTTGTAAATCGTCATGAAGTTATCCCGTTTTTACAAAGCTACCGCCTGATTTCTTCTATCTTGAGCAGCATGTAGCTTCACCATTGCAAATCGTGCAATGGGTTGAATAACTAAGCTTTCAGCAATGAGGACGAGTAAGAAATTTCTTGGCCAATTCGTTAAGAAATTGTTGAAGGTTTCAGAACCAAACCCATTGCTAATCCATTCACCGATAAGCGTCATACAAATTGACATACCGAGTACGGTAAATATGATACGGAATAAAATTTTAGCATTGAAACTGTCAGTTGGTTTCGTAAATTTGTCTACCAACTTTTCTGCAATCCGACCAATAAGAACCGGTTCAATAACCATGGCTATAATCCAGAAAACAGGCAAAAGTTTAATGATTGTGAAGGCGACGTCTACATTAAATTCTCCAACAGCTAAAATGACATTTAAGGAAACCATAAAGAGAACTGTCAGCGTGCAAATGATTGTACCGTACAATGCACCTTCCTTCCCGTTTCTTGGTAGTCTCGTTTCTTGTTTCATGTTATTCTTCCTCTCCGACAGCTTATTCGAGACCTGCGCAATAGGCTAATATCACGGGTCTGTTTGTTAGTGTAGCAAAGAAATTTTCGCTGATGTAAGTGTTTTTTTATTATTTCGGGCAAAACTCGTTCACAATTCGGACAAAAATAGATGGAAGTTGAAAAAATCTATTGAAAGTAGTCCAATATAGCTTGCTTAAAAATTATATTGTAGATTTATTGTTAAAATAGTAGAAAGCAGTTGAATTAATTCTTAATGGAGGGGATGCTGTCTTGGACGGGGAAGTGGAGCAAGTAGAGCAGGGCGAGGTGTTACATAATCAAGGGATAGCAGAAGCTATCCCTTGGCACTAGAATGTACTTAATGGGTATCTTGAACCTGCCGTTAAAGATACCCATTAATACGCGATTTATCTTCTTCAATAATTTCATTCTTTAAATTTTTAATGCCTTCTTTCCGTCGTGCATTTTTCTCCTGAATAGCAGCTAATTCTTTTCCTTCTGCGAACTCCATTGCTGCTTCTGCTGCCTCTAGATTACTTATTGTTTTCTTGAGCCTTTCTTCATTATCAGCTGAATCGTTTGGTTTAGGTGTGAACTTTGACATTATGCTTCCTCCTTTATTTAGAAATCATTCAAGAGGTAGTATGCCCGAATGTACAGGGACTATTCGATAAATATTATGTCGTCCTTTATTGTAGCAAACTACTATTGAAGCATATCGTGTCAACCAAAATCCCGCTCAGCCCAGTAATCCGGCTGCAATTTTCTTCGCTGTTACAACATCTTTCGTACCATGAACAAGCATACGTCCATCGCGAAACAGTACAACGCGATGGCCATTGTATTCGAAGGCAACAAGATGTGGGTTGTGAAGTAGTGTAGAAACACTTCCACGTATGGAGTTGGCGAAAGAGTCGAGCTCGAACTTTCTACTTATTGGCCATGCTAGTTGTACAGTATCTCGACCACAAAGCACCGCTGTTTTCATCGATTCACGTGCGGAAAGGAATGGATAGACTGCATCCGTAGAGCAACTCGGGCATTCGGCTTTTTTCATACTTGTGACGCTAATTGCAGCACGGTTTCCAGTCCATAAGTCAGTAGACTCCAACTTTGGTTCAAAAGATGTTGCCGTTATATATTTCAATACGTCCGCAACTTGCCGGGCTGCTGTTGTTACAACAATTGGACTAATAACGCCGACTGTATCACACGTCAATGTTTGTGATGGCAATGTTTCCAACAAACAATGTAAGCAAGGCTGGTGATCTTCAATACCAATTGGGAATGTCAGACCGTAACTGCCGACACATGCCCCCATGAAAAAGGGAATGCCGAGTTTTAGCGCGGCATCGTTTGCCAATAGGCGTGTTTCAATATTGTCTGTTGCATCCAATACTAGATCATGTCCAGCCATCAAATCGAGAACATTTTGCGGTGTCACATCGACAACAATCCCGGTTACATCGACATCGCTATTCAAAGCAGTCAATCGTTTCTTGGCAGCAACGGCTTTTGGCAATTGCTCAATGACGTCTTGTTCTGTATACAGTTGCTGGCGGTGAAGATTGGTCCACTCGATAATATCCCTGTCCACAATCGTTAGCCGCCCAACGCCTGCGCGGACAAGCATTTCAGCACCAGACGAGCCAAGTGCCCCCGCGCCTAAAACAAAGACACTTGCATTCCGAATCCGTTTTTGCCCTTCTTCGCCAATCGGAGCGAACAACTCCTGGCGTGAATATTTTGCGGTCAATTTGTTACAAGTCCTTCCAATGGACTGCTCGCAACCGCATAATCGCGCTCCGGCATCCGACCAGCTTCATAGCCAAGTCGTCCCGCATCAACGGCTAGCTTCATCGCCAGCGCCATTTTTACAGGATCCTTCGCTTCCGAAACCGCCGTGTTCAATAAAACCCCGTCCGCACCGAGTTCCATCGCATAAGCAGCATCTTTCGGTGAACCAATTCCAGCATCGATAATAACAGGGACAGTAGATTGCTCGATGATAAACGACAAGTTGAGTGGGTTCAAAATTCCGCGTCCTGATCCAATAGGGGAGGCACCTGGCATAATAGCGTGTACACCCATTTCACATAATCTACGTGCAAGTACTACATCATCAGATGTATAAGGAAGGACGATAAACCCTGCGTCCAATAACAGTTCCGTTGCGCGTAGTGTTTCTACTGGGTCGGGAAGCAATGACCGATCGCATCCGATGATTTCAACTTTTATCATGTCACAGAGTCCTGAAGATTTTGCTAGTTTTGCAATACGTACCGCTTCCTCAGCTGTTTTTGCGCCCGCCGTATTAGGGAGTAATGTATATTTTGACAGGTCCAGTTGCTCTAGAAAATTGGGTTGTGATGCTTCGAATATATTCATGCGTCTTACTGCAAATGTTAGAATTTCTGATTCCGATACCCGCACAGCTTCTTTTTGCACATCAAACGACGGATATTTACCTGTTCCTAGTAGCAACCTTGAATGGAATGTTTTATCACCAATTGTTAACATCTTTATCCTCCTCCTACAAAGTGAATAATTTCTATTTGGTCGCGGTCATTGATTGGTTTATCATAGGCATCCTTCGAAACAATATCACGATTCATTTCAACGATGACGATACGCTCTGCAAGTTCAAGATGTCCTAGCAGTTCCTGTATATTTCCAATATCTCTCGGTACGTCATACCGATTGCCATTCAGTTCGATTATTCGCTTCATGAAAAATCCCCCTTTTCGGATCAAATGTTTCAATCCGCTCTTTTTGCACTTCAGTGTTGCAAATTAAATCTCGAATCAAGCAAGCCGTTGCGGGTGCTAACAAAATGCCATTCCTAAAATGACCCGCTGCGATATACATATTTTCCTTCCCAGGAACCCGCCCGATATAAGGTAAGTCGTCAACGGTTTTTGGACGCAGACCTGCCCATCTTTTAATAACAGGAAAGCGGGAAAGACCTGGTATAAAATGTTCTGCAATGGTATCCAACGCAAGGTTTCCGCCAGAAGTAGTCTGTAAATCTGTCAGACCTGGTTCCATCGTGGCTCCGACAACGAGTGTTCCATCTGGACGCGGGATGATGTAACAGCCTCGATGGAACAGGGTGTAGGGTAAATGTAATTTCTGCGCATCAAGCTGAACACATTGACCTTTTACTTCGGACATTCGAAGTCCAGGTACGAGCTCCATACTTGCTGCTCCCCCTGTAATGACGACGTGTTTCGCGACAATAGTAGTCGAATCATTGCGTATTTGATAGCTGCCATGTGATGCGATGATTTCATTGACCTGTGTATGCTCGGAAACAGTTATACCCAAACGTTTAGCCGCTTCACAAAATGCGAGGCAAGTCTTTTCGGGATGGACATGGACATCTTCTTCGAATAGATAAGCCCCGAAAGCGGGAGGGGAGATATACGAAATCCGTTCCCGAACTTGTTTAACTGATAGGTAGACTGCATCGGTCCAATGAGAAAGGGCTATCCGTTCTTCATCGGAATGTGCAAACTGGACAATACCGCCCGTTGTATAACCGATATCTATACCTACATCTCGTTGGAATTCCTTATAAAGCGCCTGACTTTCACATGCGAATGAATAGAAGATATCATTCAAGTATTCAGAGTGTGCACCAAGCATTCCGCCAGCTGCGCAGGTAGTGCCTTGTGCAATTTCATGGCGCTCGATAAGGTGAACGGTCATACCTTCTTTCGCTAAATAGTAGGCGGTACTGCACCCGATAATTCCACCACCGATAATGACGACATCAACTTGTTGCGACACAGCTAATCATCTCCCTATAGGCTGATAGTGTAGCTATCGGCTGATTGTTACTGAAAATAGACGACATGAGCGCAATACCCGCCACTCCCCCTAATTGCAATGCAGGAAGGTGCTGCGGCTGAATACCGCCGATTGCATAGACAGGAATGGGAAGTGAGGCAGTGATACGAAAAAGCTCCTCAGTTCCACGGGGTGGCACACCTTCTTTCGAACTAGTTGTAAATACATGTCCATATAACACCCAATCGGCACCTGCTTGATAAGCAGCCTGTGCTTCATCAAACGAGTGAACGGATCTACCGAATGTGCTAGTCGCCAGTGATGCACTGTTCCCACCAGGTAGTTGAACTTTTGTTATTCCTGTCATCGCTGCGATATGCGCTCTGGCATGGACAATGATTTTAGTCGTATCAAAACCTGCCTCGCTTAATTGGTGGATTAACAGAATAACTTCGGCATCCGTTTTCGACTTTTCCCGTAAGATGACGGCATCAATAGAAGAGTCGATGGCTAACAAGGTATCGAGCAATTGACGATGTTCCATTTTGTCATCTGTCACAGCAATTATTTTCATAAAGCTCCTCCTTTTTCATACAAAAAGCC
Source organism: Sporosarcina sp. FSL K6-3457 (assembly GCF_038007285.1). Lineage (GTDB taxonomy): Bacteria > Bacillota > Bacilli > Bacillales_A > Planococcaceae > Sporosarcina. The sequence continues at coordinate 3,125,513 of NZ_JBBOWX010000001.1, read as the reverse complement.
CACTTTCCATAGTCGGAAAGTGGGCTATCGATGGCATTTAAGTGCACAAAGAAATAAGATATGCCACTTCCCTACGCAGGTACAAACCTGTTCAGGTAATAAGGGTAGCGGAGTAAAACTCGTTTCTCAGTCCTTTAAAAGGATTCCCCTAATGGTCAAATAAGTTATGAAGTTGTCAATCTACTGCTAGCATAACATATCAATTGTGCGAATTAAAGAGTGAGTAATCACAATTGATCGTTAACTTTGAGGGAGCGGGACAATTCGTATGGATTATTGAAATGAATCTTTCGTGCTACTCTTAAGCACCGGAGCCTATCGCTGATTAGCTAAAGTACAATCTTTTAGTATTGTTATATACTTGTTGGTAGACATCATGACAATCCATTTTTTTCACAGAGGCAATCTTGTCAATGGAGTAGTGCATCATATTCGGATGTGTCATCCTATTGTCAAAGGGCCCTGAAAAAGGCCATGGACCATCTGTTTCGACGAGTAGGCGCTCGATTGGGTATTGCTCAATAAGCCGTTGAATTTCAGGTTCATACATACAATCGGGCGTCACTGATACATAGTAACCATTGCGCATCATTCGTTCAATGGTCGACGGTGCGCCCTTAAACCAATGGAAATGGGCTCGCGTTACAGAATACTGCTCCAGCATATCGCAAACTATGTCAGCATCTTCGTACACAGCATGGAGCACAATTGGTTTATTCCATATGTTAGCTTGACAGATAAATGCTTCGAGCGCTTCCTTATAGGGGGCAAGCTGCAGGTTAGGATTTTTCTCCTTCAAATAATAGGGGAGGCCGACCTCCCCTATGGCAACCATCCGTTCTTTATGTAAGTGCATGAAAGAAAATAGCTCCTGCAGGTCAGCATCTGTGGGCGGCTCCTGCTCAGGATGATAGCCAAAGGCGGGATGGATGCCACAATGAGCTTCCGCAAGCTTGAGATTGTTGATGCTGGAAACAAGATTCATCGATACACTGATTAAGCCACTTAGTGTAGAGGATGCCCGTTCCAAATCGTCGATAATTGTTTTCTGTCCGGCTATGTCATATTGGTCAAGGTGGATATGTGAATCGATGATTGGCAGCTGATCATTTTCCTCGTAGTTCATTATGAATCTCCCTCTTCAACTGCATAAATGGTTCACTCAATAATATATCTTCAGTCCGCGGTCTTGGAAAAGGGACACTAATTACTTTACTGATGGACGCTGGTTTATCGGACAGAATTAAAATTCGATCGGATAAATACAAAGCTTCTTCAATATTATGTGTGATGAATACAATCGACTTTCTATATTGCTCCCAAATCGCTAGCAGCCATTCTTGCATTTCAAATCGTGTGAATTCATCGAGTGCAGAGAATGGTTCGTCTAAGCAAATGATGGATTGTGGGCCATTAAGACTACGAATAAAGGCGACGCGCTGCTTCATACCACCAGATAATTGGTGTGGATACGCTTGCTCATAGCCGCTTAGTCCGGCTTTATCAATGAGTTCTAATGCAGTAGTAGTGTCCTTTTGTCCAGTAATTTCTGAACTCAATAATACATTTTCTAAAATCGTTCGCCATGGAAACAAAGAAGGATTTTGTGGCATATAGCTGATGTGACCACGGGAGTTGCTGAGCGTGTTGCCATCTAGTATAATCTCGCCGTGATCCGGTGGATATAAGCCTCCAATGAGTTGAAATAATGTGCTTTTCCCACTGCCAGACGGCCCGACAATCGTAACGAACTCGCCTTCATCGACATGAAAAGATACATCTTGTAGCACGTGATTATCACTATGTGATTTTGAAATCTGCCTTAACTGTAATTTACCCATTAGTTGAGCTCCCTCCTTGTCGTTGCCAGCGGAACAGCCATTTTTCAATCAATGCAATGATAGCGAAAAAAGTTAAACTTAAAATCATAATGAGTAAGATGGCAACAAATACACGATCTGTTTTAAAGGATGAGGAAGCGAGTGTCATATAGACACCAATTCCTTTATTCGCACCGAGCCATTCTGAAATGACAGCTCCCATGACACTATAGGTAGCCGCAATTTTTAAACCTGAAAAGAGAGAGGGAAGGGCATAAGGCCATTGTAACTTCCAAAAAATTTGGTTATCCGTTGCCCCTGTCATTTTCATATAGTGCAATAAATCTCGGTCCGTTTGCCGTAAGCCATCCAATGTAGCGATAGTGATTGGGAAAAAACACACGAGTACGATGATAATTATTTTCGGCAACATACCGAATCCAAACCAGATGACGAGCAAAGGTGCCAAAACAATGATTGGAATGTTTTGCGATAAAATCAGCAGTGGGTAAAAGGCTTCCTGCAATACGGGTAGGCGGAATAGCAATGTCGCCACTGCTAACCCTACAATGATACCAATCGTATAGCCAGCAAGTGTTAGCTGGATGGTTGATAAAATATGACCGGAATAATGGGACCAACCATGAATGGCCTCTTGCCATACTTGAGTAGGGACGGGGAGCAGCCATGCTGGAATATCAAATAGTTGACCCGCTAGTTCCCATAAGGTAAGTAAAAGGATGATGACCACTATGGGTCGCCATCCTTTTTTCAATAGGTAATTCAACGGTATTTCTCCGTTAGTTTGTCCATGGAAGCGCCGTCTGGTTTATAAAATATTTTGACTTGTGAAATGATGCTCAGTGAGCCTTTTTCAATCATCCGCTCATTCATTTTTTGGACAATAGCAAGTAGCTCCGTCAAGTTACCTTCCATTGTTGTTTCCAGCGGTGAAACTTGATAAGGGACACCAGATTCGTCAATGACTGCGATAGCGGCATCGACGTAAGGAATTACATCTTCACCATTTGGTGTTTTCGGTATGATTTGAATACTAACGAGTGCGTTTGTCATAGTAGTTCCTCCTTATTTGGGTAGAAATTCATTGGTAAATGCGTCTTCTGCGCTAAATTCACCATCAAGCAAGCCGTTGTCAGTCATCCATTCTGCATAGTCTTGCCAAATTGCAAGTTTTTGTTCACCCCAACGCGGTGCGTCCTCCTGGTATTTAGCAGAAATCCATTGCTGGCTTGCTTTGACAAGTTCTTCGTCAAGATCAGGAACAGCTTTCGATAACATCGATGCCGCTTCATCTGGATTGGCAATGGCAAATTCATAGCCTTGTGTAACTGCCTTGACAAAAGCTCGAACTGTGTCCGGATTATTACTAATCATTTTTTCGCTCGTCGTAATGACAGGCGTATAATAGTCCAGCTTGTCCGAGAAATCCTTTAGATATTGCATGTTTAAGTCGATACCACGCAGTTCTGCTTCAATACCTGTCCACGCATAGTATATCCATGCGAAGTCAATATCACGTTCGACGGCTGTGAAAAAGTCGGAATTCCCCATATTAATAATTTCTACTTGATTGACATCGGCCTGCTCTTTGTCCATTAAAGAAGAGATGACCGCTTGTTCAACGGGAGCACCCCAGCCGCCATAGGTTTTTCCTTCATAATCCTTTGGAGATTCAATGCCGTCCTTCTTCAAAGAGGCAAACCCCGACGTATTATGCTGGAGAATTGTAGCAATGGACACGATTGGGATCTCTTGTACCCGTGCTTCTGTAATCGTTTCTTGCGCACTGATGCCAAATTGTGCTTTTCCGGCTGCGACAAGTTGGTCAGCACCTGCTTCACCTGGAAGCATAATTTCAACATCAAGTCCTTGTTGTGTAAAAAATCCTTTTTCCTGTGCAACGTACAAGCCCGTGTGGTTTGTATTGGGCGTCCAATCCAGTACAAATTGTATTTTTTCTAAGTCGCCGTCTTTTTTTGATTCATTGTTTTTATCCGTACTACATGCCGTTAGTAACAAACAAAGTACAACGAATAACAAAGCTTTTCTCAACACTATTCCTCCCATTGGATTCATGGCAATTACGAATGAGCGATTATCGAGAACGCAAAAAAATGCGTTCTCGGCAACCGAAGAACGCATAAACATAGACATAGCTAATGAGTATGTTCCCTCCGCTGGCCTTAACCAGATCAGGTTCTAAGGGTCTATACTTTCTGAGTATATCTCAACCAGCTCGACTGGTACCCCCACATAATTGTAACTGTATGAATTTTTTTATGATTAGTACATCTACTACTCTGCCACATTCATGTGAATGAAGCAAGCCTAAGCAAAAAAAACGAGTGAAAATCTAAAACATAGTCGAGTACTAAGCACTCCGTATGTAAATACTTTCGAGCGCTTTGGATTGAATGATATTTATACCATTACTAAGCTATTTTAATGGAATACTGTTGTCAATGTCGTAGGAAATTCCGCTTCAAAAATGAATTGTTTTAAGTGGTGGGAAGTGCATGATAATCTTGCTACTTCAAATAATGCCTAGTGGTCGTGCGTGACTCGCCGTTGTGGTGTTATAATTAGGAAAAAGGAGTGGCTGGTATGGAGGAAAAAAAGCGTTATACTTTTACTGTTTCGGACAAACCTTTGCCGTTATATATTGAAAGTATTGGTTATAACCCATATGAGCTTGAGTTTAATCGGCCTGAGGGATATCCGTATTATCATTGGCTACAGACATATAAGGGGGAAGGGACTTTTAACTTTGCAGGTCAGGAATTTTTACTTACTCCGGGTAAGGCTGTCCTGCTGACACCGTATACGCCACATTCTTATTATTATGATAAGGCCGGCGGTGGTGAATGGTCGACTCTCTATATGACATTTAGTGGCGCGGCGATCGATCCAATTCTTAACTCCTTGGATATGAATTATTCGGGTGTATATGAAGAAACAGATCAGATATCGTTCGCTGACATTATCCAATACATGATCCGAGAGATTGGTCAGGAAGATTCTTATCTAGAGTTTGAATCATCATCAGCATTATATCAATTTTTAATGATGCTAAAAAAATACGGTAAGTTGAATAATAAGCTATCGATTTCACAGAGCTATGAGACGATTAGACCGATTGTTGAATGGCTGGAGTTAATGTATCCGGAGAATATTGGTTTATTAGAAATGTCGGAAAAGGCACAAGTTAGTTCACAACATCTGAATACATTATTTCATGATACATTTGGCATTAGTCCTTATTCGTTTTTAGTGCAGTTAAGAATTCGCGAAGCGAAAACAATCTTACTCACAAATACGGAAAAAACGTTAAGTGATATTTCTAAACTGGTTGGGTTTAATAGTGTTAGTCATTTTGTTTCTACATTTAAGAAGCGTGAAGGGATTACCCCAAGCGTATATCGTGACTTACACTACAAACAAACTTAGTCGTCAGTACTAGGTTTGTTTTTTTTTTTTGAAGTAAAATGGCTAGTTGCGTATTCTGAAACTACATTAGAGTATTTTGATATATCTATCTTTTTGAAAGCGCTCTATACTAAGTATAGTTGGTGTTAATTAATTAATCTAACTAACTAAGTGATTCATGCAATTAAATTTAAGGGGAGGTTATTACATTGTTTAAACAGAGAAAAGTATTTACTAGTTTAGTATTGATGTTGTCATTATTGGTTATTCTTGCAGCTTGTGCACCAGAACGTGAGGAAGTTAAAGAGCCTGAAAAGGATAGTAACGGTGAGACTGTTAAGCCAGAAAAATTAGTTGTATGGGTGAATGATGAAGATATCGCCGCAGATGTATCGAAGCAAATGTTTGATAAATACACTGAAAAAACGGGAATAGAAATTGTCATGGAAAGAGTTGCACAGCCTGACCAAATTCAAGAACTTGCACTAGCTGGTCCAGCTGGGGACGGTCCCGACTTATTCTTCCAACCGCAGGATCGACTCGGTGATATTGTTGCACAAGGTTTAGCGGTTCCATTTGACTATTCAAGTGCTGATCTTGAAGGGATTAGCGAAGCAGCAATTGATGCTTTTACGTATGAAGGTGAAGTTTACGGAGCGCCAGTAGCTATCGAAACTTATTTTGCTTATTACAATAAGAGTATCATTGATACGGTACCAACAACAATCGAAGAAGTATTTACAATGGCTCAAGAAAAAACGAATAAGGCTAAAGATGAATATGGATTCTTAATTAGTCCTTCATTTTACTACTTATATCCATTCATAAATAGTTATGGTGGCTATGTGTTTGGTGAAGAAAATGGTACGTATGATTCAGAAGATATTGGTCTCAATAATGAAGGGGCAGTTGAAGGACTAACGCAATATCAATCATTTGTAACAGCGGGTTTACTACCAAAAACACTAACGATTGATGTGTTGGATGGACTATTCACAGAAGGTAAAGTAGGTATGGTTATAAGTGGTCCGTGGAATTTACCAATTTATGCTGCAGCGTTAGGTGATAACTTAGCAACTGCTCCACTACCAAAGATTAATGGTGAAAATGCACCATCCTTCGTTGGTGTTAAATCTTGGTTAACCTCTTATTATTCTAAAAATCAGGAGTGGGCACAAGATTTAGCTAAATTCTTAATGAATGAAGAAAATTCACAGCTTTATTACGATGTAACCGGTGAACTTCCTCCTCGTCAAATGATTCTAGATAAGATTGATGATCCAATCTATGCGGGGTATACAGAACAAATTGAATACGGTACACCAATGCCAAATATTCCTGAAATGTCTGCAGTATGGGATATTGATAGCGCGATTGAACTAATTGTTGGTGGTGAAGATGTGAAAGAAATTTTAGATGAAACCGTTCAAAATATCAAAGACAAAATTGCACTAACCAAATAATAGCTTACTAGTATTTTCATCACTTTAACTCGATAAGCAATATAAATCTAAATATGAGTGGGAAGGGACCTGTTATTCTCTTCCCACTCAATTATTAAACGAGGTGGATACTATGACTCAAACGGAAAAGTCAAAAGAACCGAAGCGTAAAAATGCAAAAACGCATAGTGCTACAACCGCGATGATTTTATCAATTTTGCTTGCGGGTTTAGGGCAAATCTATAATAAACAATACATAAAGGGAATTAGCTTTATTATTTTAGAAATCGCCTTTATTGTCACTTTTGCTGACTTTATTGGTTTAGGCTTATGGGGAATTACAACACTTGGAACAATCGCGGGTGTCGATCACTCTATCTTTTTACTTGTATACGGAATAATATCCATTATCTTAATTGCTTTTGCACTTCTGTTTTATATCCTCAACGTACGTGATGCGAAAAAGCAGGCACAGTTAATTTCGCAAGGTTGGGAAGCGACAACAGTAATGGGTGCATTTAGAGCAAGTTATGATAAAGCATTCCCATACTTACTAACGGGCCCTGGGCTAATCCTCTTAATATTCACTGTCGTCTTTCCCTTATTATTTGCGATTACGCTAGCATTTACGAATTACGATTTATATAATTCGCCACCAAGACATTTAGTGCAATGGGTAGGTTTTGACAATTTCGTTAATCTACTTACAGTACCTTTATGGAAGAATACATTTGTTAGTGTATTTTCTTGGACAATTATTTGGACACTTGTCGCAACTTCATTTCAAATCGTCCTTGGTTTATTTTTGGCGATTCTCGCCAATGATCCACGAGTTAAGTTCAAAAAATTAATTAGAACCATTTTGATTTTACCATGGGCAGTGCCTGGATTCGTCTCCATTCTCATCTTTGCTGCAATGTTCAATGATCAATTTGGTACGATTAACCGCGATATTATTATCCCACTTTTTGGTGGTGATGGAGTCCCGTGGCTAACGGATCCGTTTTACACGAAAATCCTGTTGATTATGATTCAGACCTGGCTTGCATATCCATTTTTGTTTGCACTATTCTCTGGTGTATTACAAAGTATATCTTCCGAGTGGTATGAAGCGGCAGATGTCGATGGAGCTTCACGTTGGCAAAAATTCAGAGGTATTACCTTGCCACATATTCTATTTGCAACAGCACCCTTGCTAATCATCCAGTATACCTCGAATTTTAATAACTTTAATGTTATTTATCTCCTTAACGGAGGGGGCCCAGCGGTAAAAGGCCAAAATGCGGGTGGAACAGATATTTTAATCTCATGGGTTTATAAATTAACGTTCGAAACGAATAACTATAGTATGGCTGCAGCCATCTCTTTAATTATCGGAATCTTGGTATCTGTCTTTGCGATTCTCCAATTTAGACGAACGAGTTCATTTAAGGAAGAGGGGAAAATGTGATGAAACCAAAAGTAAAATCAATATTGGAATTAACAGGGATTTATGCAGTATTTGCGTTTATGGCTATCATCATTATTTACCCTTTACTTTGGGCATTCGGAATGTCGCTAAACGCTGGAACAAGCTTATATTCTTCGACGATTATTCCTGAAAATTGGTCACTTGTTCACTATAAATGGTTATTTACGGATCCAAATAGTAATTATTTAACTTGGTATAAAAACAGTATGATTGTTTCAACTGTATCAGCTGTACTTTCAGTCGTTATGACATCGCTGGTCGCCTATGCGTTCTCGCGCTATAAGTTTGTTGGACGCCAGTCGGGGTTATATACATTTTTAATCTTACAAATGTTCCCGGTTATTATGGCGATGGTTGCTTTGTATATTTTACTTAACTTAGTTGGACTATTGGATACATTGTCTGGGTTAATCCTGATCTATGTGGGTGGACAAATTCCATTTAATGCTTGGCTTGTTAAAGGCTATTTGGATACAATCCCACGTGAGCTGGATGAAGCGGCTCGAATGGATGGTGCCGGACATATGACTGTATTTATCAAAATCATATTGCCAATGGCAATGCCAATCTTAGCGGTTGTCGCATTATTTAACTTTATGGGCCCATTGTTCGACTTTATCTTACCGTCGATTATATTAAGAAGCCCAGATAATTACACGTTAGCCGTGGGGTTGTTTAACTTTATCAGTGATAAATTTGCGAATAACTTTACTCGATTTTCTGCCGGAGCCATTTTAATTGCTGTTCCTGTTTCGCTGATCTATTTATTTTTACAACGATTCTTAATCTCCGGTTTGACTAGTGGGGGAACAAAAGGCTAAGTAGAAACTAAAATAATTAGAAAAGGTGATTTAAATGACAAAAGTATATGATCCTGTAAGTAATAGAATTCAAAAGGTGTTGCACGGGGCGGACTATTTCCCGGAACAATGGCAGGACAACCCAGAAATCCTTGCCGAGGATATTCGTTTAATGAAGTTGGCAAATTGTAATGTGATGTCAATCGGAATGTTTGCTTGGAGTAAGCTGGAGCCTGAGGAAGGTGTATTCACTTTTGAATGGTTAGACCAAATTCTTGATACGTTTGCCGAGAATGGAATTTACGCATTTCTAGCTACACCAAGTGGTGCTAGACCTGCTTGGATGTCGGAAAAGTATCCAGAAGTTCTACGAGTTGGTGGTAACCGTGTTCGTAATTTACATGGCATGCGTCATAACCATTGTTTTAGTTCACCGAAATACCGTGAAAAGATTGCGATTATCAATCAAAAATTGGCCGATAAATATGCGAATCACCCTGCAGTAATCGGTTGGCATTTATCAAATGAATATGGTGGAGAATGTCACTGTAATTATTGTCAGGATGCATTCCGTGAGTGGGTGCAAGAAAAATACACAACATTGGATAACTTGAACAAAGCTTGGTGGGCAACATTTTGGAGCCACACATATACAAGCTGGTCTCAAGTGGAATCACCTGCTCCACAAGGTGAAACGATGGTACACGGCTTGAATTTAGATTGGAAACGCTTTGTGACAGATCAAACGATTAATTTTTATAAGCATGAAATCAAACCTTTAAAAGCAGCAAATAAAGATATTCCGGTCTTCACGAATTTCATGGAATTATTTGAAGGTCTTGATTATGCGAAGTTTGCTGCTGAAGTAGATGTGGTTTCGTGGGATTCTTATCCGACTTGGCATGATCATGCGGATGATAGTGAGCTAGCTGCTTATATTGCGATGAACCATGATTGGTTCCGTTCTTTAAAAGATGGGCAACCGTTTTTGTTAATGGAAAGCACGCCAAGTTTAACGAATTGGCAAGATGTGAGTAAATTAAAACGTCCTGGTATGCACTACTTATCGTCATTGCAAGCTGTAGCCCATGGTTCGGATTCTGTACAATATTTCCAATGGCGCAAGAGTCGCGGTTCTAGTGAAAAGTTCCATGGTGCTGTTGTGGATCATGTTGGTCATGAGCATACAAGAGTATTTAAGGAAGTTTCCCGATTAGGTGAAACACTTAGTCGTTTAGATCAAATCGTTGGAACTACTGTAGATGCTGAAGTTGCAATAATTTTTGATACACAAAATCGCTGGGCCATTAATGATGCGCAAGGGCCACGTAATATTGGTGTAGGCTATGAAAAAGCAGTTGCTACACAGTACAAAGCCTTTTGGGATCAAGGTGTCGCTGTTGATGTGATTGATATGGACAAGGATATTTCGAAGTATAAGTTAGTCGTTGCTCCAATGCTCTATATGGTCCGTCCTGGGGTTGGAGAGAAAATTGAGCAGTTTGTGCAACAAGGCGGTCATTTTGTCACGACATACTGGTCGGGAATTGTCGATGAGAATGATCTTGTATTCACGGGAGGATTCCCTGGTCCGTTGCGAAAAACATTGGGTATTTGGTCGGAAGAAATTGATGGCTTACATGATGGCCAAACCAATTCGATTGAAATGGCGGCCGGCAATGAGTTAGGCCTGACAAAGGATTACGTTGCACATGAATTATGTGAGGTTATTCATCTTGAGGGTGCTACAGCTTTAGCTTATTACAAAGAGGATTTCTATGCAGGACTGCCAGCTTTAACGGTTAATGAGTTTGGAGAAGGAAAGGCCTATTATATCGCATCTAGAAATAAGGGCGAATTCCATCTCGATTTATTCACAAAACTAGTTGAAGAGTTAGGTTTGAAAAAAGTAATCGAAGGTGAACTTCCAGAGGGTGTTACAGCACAAAGTCGGACAGATGGCGAAAATGATACTATCTACTTATTCAATTTTAGCAGGGAAGCTAAAGAGGTTGCGTTATCGGATGCGGTCTATACGGATTTACTTGAAGGAACACAGGTACCAACTAAGATTGACTTAGCGCCGTATGGTGTGCGTTTATTGAAACGAAAAAGATAACTAGTAGTGCGTACTTTTATGCGTCATGAAAAAAGTACGCACACCCTGAATGGATAGGAGAGAGTTGAATTGACACAAACGTTTATAAAAGGTGCCGATATTTCAATGTTAACTGAGGTTGAAAATTTTGGTGGAAAATACTTTGTTGATAATGAAGAGAAAGACCTGTTTGAAATTTTACGCATCAATGGAATCGATACAATCCGATTGCGGTTATGGGTTGATCCTTATGATAAAGCAGGAAAACCTTATCTCGGCGGAACGAATGATTTGCAAACGACGCTCGATTTAGCAAAGCGGGCAAAAGCAGAAGGGATGAAGTTACTCCTTAATTTTCACTATAGTGATTTTTGGACAGATCCAAAGAAGCAATCGAAGCCTAAAGCGTGGGAGTCACTATCAGGTAAGCAGTTAGAGGATAAGGTGTATGATTACACGAAGCAAGTACTCGAAGCTTGTAAAGAAAACGGTGTCACACCAGAATTTATTCAAATTGGCAATGAAATTACCAATGGCATGCTTTGGCCAGAAGGTAAGACACCGACTTATCTGTTTGAAGAAAGACGGTTTGAAGAGGTAGAAACCGAAAGAAAAAACACATCTTATGATCAATTAGCAGGTTTATTGAAGGCAGGAATTCAAGCGACAAAAGATAGCTTAGCAGCTGATACAGCCAAAATCATTTTACATTTAGATTTTGGTGGAGCGAATGATTTATATCAGATTTGGTTTGATGAAATTACAAACAGAGGCGTTGAGTTTGATATTATTGGATTGTCCTACTATCCGTTTTGGCATGGTGATTTAAAGGCGTTAGAGCTGAATTTAAATGATATTAGTGCGCGTTATCAGAAAGAACTACTTGTTGTTGAAGCGGCTTATGGATTTACTGGAGAAGACCCTACTGGAGCTTGTATCTTTACAGAAGAGTTAGCGCAAGTAGCAGGGTATCCAGCGACGGTTGAGGGACAAAAAAGTTTCTTACGGGATCTTATGAAAACTGTTCAACAAACTGCAGGTAATAACGGCATTGGTATTGTCTATTGGGAACCTGCATGGATACCAGTAAACGGTACGAGTTGGGCAAGTCTTGAAGGTATGAAGTATGGAAATGATGTCGCACCGATTGGCAACTCATGGGCAAATCAAGGACTATTTGATTTTAAGGGCAATGCATTAGATTCTTTAAATGTCTTCAAGGAATTCTAATCGGTAGACTAGACAATAAACAGTGAGTAACTACCTGGATTCTTTTCAATGAGAACTAGGTGGTTACTTTTTTATATGTGTAATTGTGCATGAAGATAACATCAGCACATAGGGATAGTGCTTTAGAGGAGAGGAATTTTTTGAGGAAATTTAATATAAATAAGATTAAAAAGATGAAGTTGAAAAAGCCAGAATTGAACAAGATAGGGTTAAAAAAAGTGAAGCTTAGTCAAGTTTATGCTCGATTTAAAATCGGACAAAAGTATGGAATTGTATTTTCTTTTGTGATGGTTCTATTTCTGTTTTCATCATTATTTACCGGTTATTCGGTGAAAAGTTTAATGGGTTTTTCAAAGATGGTAGAAGAGAAGAACGATGTCTCGATTGAGATTATGGAGATGTCCTCGATCTTTAAGCAAAAATATATTATTCTTACTGATGTTTTGACGGAACGCGATACAAAAACAACCTCTACAGATTATGATGAACAAATTCAACTGTTTAATCAAACAGGGGAAAAAGTACTAGCACATCTCACGACTGATGAAGGAAAAGAGATTTATGATAAGATTATCTTTTATAGTGAACAAATGGATGCTTTTTTCAAAGCGGATATTTTAAATACAATTGCTAAGTTTAAACAAGATGATGTACGGGTTGATGCATTTGTACAAGCTGAATTGCATAAAACGGCGACAACTTATC